>DCKG01000031.1 GCA_002320605.1 Bacteroidales bacterium UBA1680
TAATTGGCCTTAGTTCAACAGAATTGAGGTGACTTGAAATTCCGGCCAATCTTGGTTATCTTTGCAACATTATGCAAGGCAAAGCGACTGTGATAAAGAATGCGGGGAGCCATTTCATGCTCTCGCAGCTGCCGGAGTGGAGACCATTCCCGGCAGTGCTAAAAGGCGTGATAAGGCTTTCCGGGAGCGAGTCCACCAATCCTGTGGCAGTGGGAGACATAGTGGAATGGGAGTCCGTGCAGGAGGCTACCATCCAGCACCCTGCATTGATCGTAAAGGTATGCGACAGACGCAACTGCATAGTGCGCCGCCCATCGAACCTCTCGAAGCAGACACACGTAATCGCTGCCAACCTAGACTGTGCCTTCATCGTCGTAACTCTCTATTTCCCTGAGATTAAGCTACCATTTCTCGACAGATTCCTCGTGACCTGCGAGGCCTACGGAGTGCCAGTCAGGATAGTCCTCAATAAAATAGACATCTTGAAAGCCGAATTCCCGGAAGACGTGGCGCATTTTGAAAGAATATATCAAAACGCATGCTACGATGTGATTGAGACTTCTGCCACCGGAGGAGAAGGAATAGAAGGTCTCATGAATATGATGCCGAAAGGCAGCGTGAACCTCCTTGCCGGCGAGTCTGGGGTCGGAAAATCCTCCATAATCAAGGCGTTGGATCCATCCCTTAATCCTAAGACGGCAGACATTTCCGTGGCCCATCTCCAAGGCAGGCACACGACTTCCCTGTACGAGATGTACCGCCTGTCATCTGGCAGCTTCATGATTGATTCTCCAGGTCTGAGAGGGTTCGGCCTCATTGATTTCGAGAAGGACGAGATAGCGAAATATTTCCCTGAGATGCTGAGGATTTCCGAGGGCTGTCGCTTCACCCCATGCACCCACACCCACGAGCCTGGCTGCGCGGTAAAGGTAGCGGTGGAGAAAGGCGGAATCGCCCCGGAACGATATTCATCCTATCTTGGCATGCTTGACGAGGACAAAAAATTCCGTTAGCCGGAATCATTTCCCGATGAATTTAGAGTCGAGCCAGGCGTTGAACACATCCCTGTAGGAATCCCCGATGGGAAGGGAGACATCGTTCATCATTAGCACGTGGCCTTTGGTGACCTCATTAATCTCGTCGAGGTTGATGAGGAAAGACTTGTGGATTTTCAGGTATTCGCTCATCCCTTCTATGTAAGTTCGACATGATGGTAAATCTAGATTTCATTACGGTTCAAGGCGTAGATGACGGAAATTGCAGTAGCCGTTAATGGACTGAGGGTTCTCCTGATTGCCGTCATAGACTACTGCCGTACGCTTGAGGCGTTCGCCCAAGAGCGATTGCAGATAATGCAGATGCTTGAAATAGTCGACACTGAATGTCATTCCGGCTTTCACCTCGTAAGCTTCGAGCGTGCCCTCAGGCATCAGCCTGAGAACGTCCACTTCGCGCTGCGACTTGTCACGATAGAAAAATAGGGTTTCCTGCCGTCCAAGGTTGGCTCCATGCTTGAGCATGTCGTTCAAGACCATGTTCTCAAATAGGTTTCTGCGCAGCGGATGCACCTCCATTTGGTCCACCGTGTTGATGCCGAGCAGGAAACTTGCCAGTCCAGTGTCGTAGAAATACAGTTTCGGAGTCTTGGCAAGCCGCTTGCCGATGTTGGCATAATAGGGCTGAAGCAGATAGACCACGTAAGAGGCGGACAGTACGCTCAGCCAATTCTTGATGGTCGGTACGCTCACGCCCACTTCTATGGATAGTGCCGAGGCATTAAACTCCTGACCGATGCGTCCTGCAGCAAGGCGGATGAACATCTGGAATGCTTGCAAGTCTTTCACGTTGACGAGTGAACGCATATCTTTCTCTATGTATGTAGTGTAGTAATTGCTCAGCAATATCTGCCGTCCGTCCAAACCTCCCGACCAAATGGCTGGATATCCTCCGCACAGCAGCATTTCGGATGTTTTTGCATCAGGATAGGCGGACATTATCTCCTCTGTGGAAAGTGGCAGAAGCGACATGACCGCCGTGCGCCCTGCCATCGACTGCGTGATTCGTTGCATCAGTGAGAAATTGTTGCTTCCTGTCACGATAAACCTCCGCTCGTTGCCACTCATACGGTCTTCATCGACAGCTACTTGCAAGTAGGAGAATATTTCCGGGAAATTCTGGGCCTCATCCATGATGACCCCCTGCGGATATTTAGCAAGAAAGGCCTTGGGGCCTTGGGGTCTTTGCGTGCTTCAGCAAGTGTGGAAGCATCCTCCAGATTGGCATATGGTAGGCTGGCAAACACCTTGCGGCATAGTGTGGTCTTGCCAGACTGACGGGGTCCCGTCAGTGTAATGACGGGTAAATACCGGAAGATATTCCCCATGGTTAAAGCCATTGCTCTGTTTATCAATGAATTATTCACCATTTGGACAAATTTGAAGTTCCATTTTAAATTTGGCGACAAAATAGTGGAAAATCTACTAATCTCCAAAGTGCTTTCTGAAAATCAGCAACCAGCAGCATAGGTATATCAGATTCTCGTATTTCCAGTTCGTGTTCGACATGATGGTAAATATAAGACATTTTGATGAAAAGGCGGCGGACCAAAAGAATTTTGACGCACCGCCATACGAGCTATCATCGTCCGCCAGGACCGCCCTGACCACCGGATGAGGTGCCGATCGTGTTGACCGTCGAGGACAGGGTGATGGATGACAGCGTGCTGCCTCCGCTCAAGGTGGCTCCCGAATAGTAACCGGCGAAGCTGGTTCCTCCGCTTATTGTGCCTCCGGAGTTGAGCGTGTAAGAACTTCCCTTCGTCAGGGACGGACTTGAGACAAGCGTTACAGAAGAGCTTCTAGGAAGCAGATAGGCGAAAACGCAGCTGCTGTTCTTGTCAGTAATAGATAGTGCCGAGCCGCTGCTGAGCGAGCCGTTGTAAACTATGACGGGCTGCTTAGAAGACGTGCTAGGACTTGATGTGGAGCCGCCAGTACCTATCAGAACACCGCCGTTCACCAGGAACGTGTTGTTGTCGCAGTCGAATCCTGCTTCTGGGGCGCTTGTGCCGGATGCTATCACGACTCCGCCATTTATCGTCATATTCCCATTGGCATCCATGCCATCGTTATTCGTTGAATATGAGAAATAATTTCCGTCGTTTATCACTATCTCGGCTGCGTTGGTTGCGTCATCGTAGGCATAAACCTTCACTGTGCCGCCATTTACCGTGAGCGTTCCCTTGCTCTCTATGCCTTCAGCATTCTCGCCGCCTGTGGTGCGAACCGGAAATGTTCCTCCATCGATAGTTATGTTCCCATCGGCTTTTATGCCCTTAGGGGAAGTAGTAATCGCGCTGGTATATTCATAAATCTTTCCAGTCGTTATTATGCGCACCTCGTCGCCTTTGAAGATTATTTCCTGGTCTCCGCTGATGCCTTTCCCTCCATTACCAGTACTCTGGACGTAGAGCTGGCCACCTTCCATTGTGAACGTGCTGTCGGCCTTAACTCCGGCGCATGCAGTAGCGTCCTGCTCGTCCTCATCGTATTCTGGGCCTCCAGAAGTCAGGATAGTAGTGCGACCTCCTTTAATGTCCACGGTTCCGTCGCTGGATATTCCTTTCCCTGCCGTTGAGGTAACCGTTATGTTCAGCACGCCTCCATCGATGCCGACGGAGTCGTTGGCTTTCAGACCATTGCCAGCTTTCGCGGTGATGTTTATCACGTTGCCTGGACGGAATCTGAGATAGTCATCACTGGCGATGCCATGTTTTTTGTTCCCGGTCACGTTGAGGGTGCCGTTCCCACTGAAAATCATCTGCCCCTCGCTGAAAATCGCTCCCTTCTCGTCCTCCCCGTCCGGTGTATCGTAGCTGCTCCCATCTTCGAGTGTATTCGTCGTGCCTTTCCCAAGCACCACGAAAGCCCTCTTCTTGGACTGGCTGTTTATGGCCGCCCCATTGCTGTTGGTGAGGTTCACTCCATTTAGTTCAATCTCATATTTTTTGCTTGAATAGATTTTGAATGATCCCTCGGTGGCAGTACCTGAAAGCACGTATTTGACGCCTTTGCTTTCAGAGTTCACAATAACGTCGGCGCCATCGGCAGTCACTGTCACCCCATCTATGCTGCCAGTGACGGTGGCAGAAGTTCCTGAATATGCGATTGCGATTTCATTGTCGAATGAAGAATTCTCCACGTAATCTTCATCGTCCTCATCTATGGTCTCGCTCTCTTCAAGGAAACTGTCGTTCAAGCTAATCGTGAATGTCTTCACCTCATCGTCAAGACTCTCGGAAGAATTGCCCTGGCCTGCTCCTGGATTGCTCGGCTGAGTGTTGTTGTTCTCGGTGTCGTTTTCAGGAAATATAGGGTCGGCGTCATCGCCTGAGCATGCGTATGCCAGCGCCATCACGGTGCTGAGCATAATGAATTCGTAGAATAATTTTTTCATAACAGTTTACGTTAATTTTCATGGGAAAACTAATTCTATTAAAAACTGTTTAGAAAATATATTCAACGAACATGCTGATTCTTAATGCGAATGGCGCAATATGCTTTTAAGCGGCAGGTCCTTCTTGACGATGAGCGCGCAGAAGACGAGGATGAGGGCAGTGTTGGCGAGCATCGATGGCAAGGCGCTCAGGTGAGCGTTGCAATACTGAATTCCGGCGAAAAGACACGCTGCCACGATAACGTAGACGGCAATCTCTCCGAGAGGGTAGCGGATTGGATATTTCTTCTGCCCGACGAAGTAGGAGAGAAGCATTGCCGTTCCGTAACCTGCCACGCCAGCCCAAGCGCAAGCCATGTAGCTGAATTCCGGGATGAACATGAAATTGACCGCGAACAGCACCAGGCACCCGGCTCCGGAGAAAAGTGCCCCCCAGAGCGTCTGGTCGGTGAGCTTGTACCAGAATGAGAGGTTGAAGTATATTCCCATCATGATTTCAGCAGCCATGACTATAGGCACAACTTTCAGCCCTTCGCGGTAGCCCTCTCCTATGATGAACTTCAATATATTCATATAGCCCATGACGCAGAGGAAGGCGAGCAGAGTGAATATTATGAAGTATTTCATGGCTTTGGCATAAGTTTCCTTGCTGTCTTTTTCCTTCGCGCTGCCGAAGACGAAAGGCTCGTAGGCATAGCGGAATGCCTGGGTTATCATCGACATTATCATAGCGATCTTGATGCAGGCTCCGTAAATTCCCAGCTGCGCCTGTGCGTCTGATTCCTTGTAAACGAACGGGAAAACTATCTGAGATGCTGTCTGGTTAAGGATTCCGGCGATGCCAAGTATCAGGATGGGCCAGCTGTAGACTAGCATCCGTTTCATCAGGGGCCAGTCGAAGCCGTACTTGAAGCCTTTCAGTTCTCTAGAGAAGAATAGCGTTATGCAAGCTGTGCAAAAGAGGTTGATGTAGAAAACGTAACCGACGGATATCCCGTTGTCGTAGATTCCGAGCGGATTGGTGCCAGTTTTGGGTAGAATAACGAAGTAAAGCAGGTTGAGCAAGATATTCATTCCTATGAAGAGAAGTTTCAGCGCTGCGAACTTCATAGGTCGCTTCTGGTATCTTAAATATGCGAACGGTATGCACTGGAAGGCATCTATCGCCACGGTGATCGCCATGGCTAGTATGTAATAGGGGTGGTCGGGATAGCCCAGTGCACCGGAAATGGGCTTTAGGAATATGAATACGAGGGCGATGAAGAATAAGGAAGTCGTCGTCACAGACCTCAAGATGGTTGAATAGACCTTATTCGGATCCTCACCGCTCTTGTTGGCGTATCTGAACAGAGTGGTCTCCATGCCATAGGTAAGAATCACCAGCAGCAAGGCAGTGTAAGCATACAGATTCGTCACGATGCCGTAACCTCCCGACGATGCATCTATCACGTAAGTGTACAGGGGCACCAACAGGTAGTTCAGGAATCTGCCGATGATGCTGCTTAGCCCGTAAATCGCGGTGTCCTTAGCTAGAGACCTCAGATTAGCCATGCCAGATCTTACTTGATACCGTATTTCTTAAGAATCTTCAAGACTTTCTTTTCAATGGATTTCTCCCAGAGAGCATAGCCATAGTCTGAAGGATGGACTCCGTCAATCGTCGCCTCATGATCATCTGCCGTGGCATCAGGATGAATGTAATAGACATTCTTGTATTTCTTGCATGTTATGTTCATCATGCTGTCTGCCACGTGGATGCGGTAGCTCTCATTGTAATCGCTCTTGGTGTTGAAGTTCCTGTTCTCGCGGCGAATCGTGCGCTGGAATATTAATGGAACGTCCGGATGAGTGGATTGAAGCTTCTCGATGAATGGGAACAGGCGCTCCCTGATCTGCTCTGGCGAAGGATTTGAATAGGTGTCGAAGATATAGCCTTCCACGTCGGCATCCTTGAGAACTTCGGCAGCGTAAGGCTGCATCTTGCATTGGCCGCTCATGCCCAAACTCAGGAGCTGGATTCCAGTGCGCCTGGTGAACTGAGCAGGGTAAGCCATTCCTGCCCTTCCGCAGCTTACTCCGTGCGTGAAGCTGGATCCATAGATTGCGATTCTGTGCCTGAAAGGGGACGGAATCGGTTCTAATGCGGCTCCCTTATCCACGCCAATCTGAACGCTTTTCATCTCGCTGTAGAGCGGGAAGTAAAGCAGGCATTCGTGCATGGAACCATCCATGTTGCTTATTAGATTTATCCGTTTACCCTCGGAACCTTCAGCCGGCCCGTTGGCGGCAGCCCAGAGCCACTTCCCGTCTCGTAGGATGTACAAGTCGAAACCTTTGTAGGCATAGCCCCCCGCATTAGGAGAAAGATGAGCCTTGCCATAGACAGGGTCTATGACTATATTCTTGCTATCGGTCTTAAAAACTACGGCTATGCCGGTGGTAGTCCTCACCTCGAAATTTTCCCACTCGGTCCATCCTTTGTATTTCACGGTGTCCACTCGGTCGTATGGCTGGGGAGTATCCATCAATTTTCCGATGAGCGTGAGTTCCGTGGCTTCTTTGAAGTCGTATTTCTGAGTTTTATCCTGGGCTGCAGAAGTTATGGCCGCGAGAGCCAGGATGCCAGCAATAAAGAATTTTGAATATTTCATATTCCCTAATAATGAATTCATCTGCTAAGTTAGCAAAATTAGCGGCTAATTTATAACTTTGCTCCGAAATATGAGCCTCTATTCCTATTATGGGATTTCAAAGCCATCCGAGGACAAGGTTCCGGCGGAGGAAGTGAAAAGCGTGTACCGGAAGACGCGAAACAGAACCTTCTGGGGCGCGACTGCGGCATATTCGCTCTATTATGTGTGCCGGATGACGATGGGCATAGTCAAGCAGCCCCTCATCGACGACGGCATATTCACTGCCGGTCAGCTCGGAATCATTGGCTCTGCGATGCTTTTCGTCTACGCTTTCGGTAAATTCCTAAACGGCTTCATAGCCGACTATTGCAACATCAAGCGTTTCATGGCGACTGGCCTGCTGGTCTCCGCCTCCATAAATTTCGTCATGGGCGTGCTCGGGTTGCTCCAAGGCTGGATGGGCATGACTTCCGTCGTGCTGTTCGTGATATTCGCGCTAATATGGGGTCTTAATGGCTATGCCCAGTCCATGGGTTCTCCGCCAGGGGTCATCAGCCTTTCCAGGTGGTTCCCGCTCTCGAAACGGGGAACTTTCTACAGCATATTCAGTGCGACACCTTACCTCGGAAAGTCGCTCTCTCTGATTCTGACCGGCCTGATAGTTGGCTGGGCGGGCTGGGAATATGGCTTTGTCTTTTCTGCCCTGGCAGGGCTTGTGGGTGCCTGCATAGTGGTTTTCCTGGTTTCTGACACGCCGGAGAGCTGCGGCCTGCCATCGGTGCAGGAACTTTCCGGTGAGGCGCCGAAAAAGACGGATTCCATGCCTACGGGGGAATTGCAGAAAATGGTGGCCAGGCATCCTGGAATATGGGTGATTGCACTCTCAAGCGCATTCGTCTACATAACTCAGTACGCGGTCAGCAATTGGGGCGTGCTGTTCCTGCAGAAGGGAAAGGATTTCTCCCTAGCCTCGGCGACGCAGATCATAGCGATCGCCGAGGCTTTCGGCATTGCGGGAACCGTGCTGGCAGGCTGGCTTTCGGACACCGTATTCAAGGGCAACAGGGTAATGCCGGTGCTCCTTTCTGGCATTGTGTGCCTTGCAGCCCTCGCAGGCTTCATATTCACGAAGGGAAGCTATTTCATGAATATATTGTATATAGCCGTGTTCAGCCTGGCGATCGGCGTGGTCTATTGCGTGGTGGCCGGACTCATGGCTCTAGACATGGTGCCTAGGAAAGCTACGGGAGCTGCCCTTGGGCTGGTCGGCATCTCCAGCTATGTCGCGGCCGGCATTCAGGATATAGTTAGCGGTTTTCTCATCCAGATGCCTGCGGAAGGCACCGCCTATGATTTCACTACCGTGGGATGGTTCTGGATGGCATCTTGCCTGCTTTGCTTCCTTATCCCCGTCCTTTCCTGGAACCGGCTAAGAATAAAAGACTGATTTTCGACCGTGCGTTGAAGATTTTCCCGACATTTTATATATATTTGTGCGCCCTAACCAAGAGCCTGCGACAATGCACGCCTTTGATAATTGCATGATAATGCTGATGTTTTTTCTGGCAGTCCCGCTTTCTTGCCAGAAGGGGCATCTTGACTCTGGCTCGGAAGCTGAAACGGCGAGGATTGACAGCATTGTCTATGCGAACCATAGCGTGGATTCTCTGGAAGCCCTTACGCACATGTTCATCAAAGAGGACAATCGCTATGGCGAGCTTGTAGCCAATCGAGAGCTGGGGACTCAGTACCGGAGGAGGAACGACTTCGCCCATGCCAACGCTTGCCACCAGCGCAGCCTGGAGCTTGCTACGGAATTGAGTGACACCATCGAGATAATCAAGGCCCTGAACAACCTGGGCACCAACTATCGTCGGCTAGGAGTTCTGGAAGAGGCCACGTCCTATCACTACAGGGCTCTAGAATATTCCGACTACTACAGCCGTCAAGATGATTCCGTGACGTTAAAGAACAAGGCAGTTTCGCTCAACGGAATCGGCAACATCTACATAACCTTGGGCAACCTTGATCTCGCCGACAGCATTTGCAGAATGGCTCTCGCTAACGAGAAACGTCTTGGCAGCGACCTGGGGCAGGCGATAAACTACGCCAACATAGGTTCCGTCTTCGAATCCAGGGGGAATCTGGATTCGGCTCGAATTTATTATTCCTGGTCGATGGATAGCAACAAGAAGGCGAATTCCACGTTGGGAATATCCCTTTGTCATGACCATTTAGGCCGTCTCTACGAGAAGAACGGAGACTATGACAAAGCCATCTCTGAATATGAAAGCGCCTATGACCTGCTTTCCGGGACGCCGGACAAATGGCACTGGCTGGATCCATGCCTTGCCTTGGCAAACGTCCATCTTAAGAAGGGCGACCTTCCCAAGGCTAAGGAATATCTGGACGAGGCGCAGTCTGTCGCACTGCAGATTGGCTCCCTGGAGCATCTTTCTTCGGTCTACCATTCTTACTATGAGTACTATTTTAGGCTGAACGATTACAAAGATGCCTTGGATTCCTATGTCCTGAGCAATGAATATTCCGACAGCGTGGTGAACTCCAGCATCCTGAACAAGGCGCAGAATGCCAGGGTGCAGCTGGTTCAGGACAGGATGCAGAAGGAATTGCGGGATCGGGAAGCCCGGTATTCGTTCCAGGCGAGAAGCCACAGGCGAGTCCTTGTCATCTCTTTCATCGCGCTGTTTCTTGCGATCATCGTGATTCTCATGATGCTGTACCTGCTGCGTAACAGGAAAAAGGTGAATCGTATGCTCCGAAAAATCGAGGAGATGCGGACCGGTCTCTACACGAACATAACTCATGAGCTTAGGACACCGCTCACCGTCATTCTTGGTTACGGGAAGCAGCTTGAGAACGGAGAGTTGACAAGCCGGGAGGAAGTGCGCTCTGCCGGTAAGTACATCCGCACCCATGGCGGAAACCTGCTGAATCTGGTCAACCAGCTTCTGGACATCTCGAAAGTAAGGTCGAATGTTGCCAAGCTGGAGTGGCACCGGGGAAACATAGTCCCTTACGTCCAAATGATCGTGGATTCATTTTCGCATTCGGCTAAGGAAAAATTAATCACATTGCAGTTCGCTCCGAAGCAGAACGTCATCGAGATGGATTTCGTGCCGGATTATGTTGGAAAGATAGTGAGAAATCTGGTGTTCAATTCTATAAAATATACCGGTGAGCATGGGGATGTCGCAGTGACGTTGTCCGAGGAGAAAAATGTGCTTGAATTGCGAGTCGCCGACAATGGCAGAGGAATCGCTCCCGAAGACATGCCTCACATATTCGAGGCTTTTTATCAAGGCACGAATGATTCTGGCACAGTCGGCACAGGAATCGGACTTTCCCTCGTAGACAGTCTCGTGAAGGCGATGGGCGGTCGGATCACCGTGAAGAGTGCGCTCGGGCAGGGATCCGTTTTCACGGTTCAGCTCCCTCTTCGTCATGGAGACGGTAAGTGGCGGGATTTCGAGTTGGAAGAGGATGCGCATGAAGAAATTCCGGCAATTGACGCATTTGCTGACGAGCTTCCGTCCGGAATGGAATCTGACAAGGCAGTGCCTATCATTCTTGTCGTGGAAGACAACGCCGACATTTCAAGGTACATCGGCTCGGAATTGAGGAAATCCTACTGCCTTCGCTATGCGGTGAACGGCAGGGAGGGTGCCGACTTTGCGAAAGAGATCATCCCGGATTTGATAATCTCCGACATAATGATGCCTGAGATGGATGGCCTGGCGATGTGCCGCGAAGTCAAGGCTTCGGAAATCACCAGTCATATTCCTGTAATTTTCGTGACCGCTCGCAGTTCACAGGAAGACAAGATAAAGGGCATCGAGGCTGGCGGTGACGCATACCTCTACAAGCCGTTCAGCTCCGATGAGCTGAATGCCCAGGTCGAGTCGCTGCTCCGGTCCAGGATGCAGTTGCGCAAGAAATTTTCCGAGTCTGTTGCCAGTGGCGATGAGAATGCGGGCGAGAAGTTGTCGGACAAGGACCAACAGTTCCTGAACCATTTTGTCGATGTGGCATATTCGGTGATGGCGGAAAGCGGCTTCAACGTTGACACCGTGGCATCGAGGATGTGCATCACCAGGACCCAGCTGAACCGCAAGCTGCAGGCGATCACTGGAGAGACCCCTTCCGCCTATCTGCTTCGCATTCGTCTCAGCCGGGCGAAACGCCTTCTGGACGATCCGAAGAATTTCAAGATCGGGGACATAGCGTTCAAATGCGGCTTCGAAGATTTCGCCTATTTTTCCCGCGTCTTCAAGCAGAAATACGGCGTGACCCCATCCCAGTACCGCAGAAGAGTCACGCCATGATGCTTATGGCTGGAGATACCCCCTGATGAAAGGCTTCTTCGCTATTATTCAAGAATAAAGTCCAATAAGCTGTTAAAGTAATCATCACTGTTTTCGTCAGGGTTGAATGCGATGCCGTCTAGAGCCTTTTCCATCGGCATGTTTAATCTCGTGCAGTCAGAAAGATCCTTGGGACAATCCACGTGGCTGGTAATCTTCCATGAACGAGAGTACCATTTGCTGAATATTGTCTTTTGGCGGCCTCTTGTCGTTTCTGAACCCTTTGCTTTGTTGTAATATGTCCAGAGCTTCATAGCCGCGGCATCATTGTCCAATCCTGATATTTGGGACAGGATGCTGGCTTCATGCATCAGTCCGGAACTCCGAAGGGATGTAAGTGTCGCGACAGCCCCGTAGTTGTCGGCAAGACCGATTCTGACAGCGAATTTCATTGCATCAGCCAAGGTGTGTGCTGCCCAGAACCTGACTTGCCATGCACAGATGACATTGTCTTTTAAGACATCGACAAGAATGTCATTCAGCCAATATCCATTTTTCTTTCCTCCGCCAGGGAACTTGTTCTTATTATTTCTATTTACGGATCCTCTCTCAAGATTCAAATTCGTCAAGAACTCGTCAAGCCCGTGCAGACTGCCATCATTCAAGCTGAGCATTCCGTTTCCTTCGGCCCTTGCATCTGTTACGAATGAGGGATTGCCAACGAATGCCTTTGCGAAAGCATTTGTCAGTATAGACCTCATCTTATCGTGTGACAGCATTGAATGAATGAATTCGTCTTGCGTTCCGCCCGCAAGATGACCAAAACCAAGGGTGAGGTGAGGGTCTGAATCGTAATAATGAACTTCGTCGAACACTCTCCTTGCGGCTGCATCTGAGTTGAATGCGGCAATGAGGGACGCTAACGGGGTGTCTGGGGATACGTATCCGGTACAAGCTGGAGATAAATCGGCGTTGAATGTGACGGAACTCAAATAACCGCTGAATCCGTCATACTCTGCCGGATACCATAGGCCATCCTCTCCCTCCAATCCTTCAGAAAGGTCAACTCGGAAAATCGTCCCCAAAGGAATCACGCAGAGAGGCGATCCCTTTTTTGACCTTGACGGTCTCAGGTTTACATTCCCCCTCGTTATGCCGAATGTTATATCTTCCTCATTTAGCATGGAACTATCTGAATATGGTGTCGGCTGTTCTGGCTCTTGGATCCTATGTTCACTTGACTCCATACCTAAAAAAGTTTATGGCCTGTCCAGCCGGATGTGTATTCTTTCAATATTTCTGACATTGAATTGTACATGATTTAAAATATGCTTAATAATACAATGGTGGCAATCGCCACTACGATTGAGCCTGCTATGATTCCTATCAGTTTCCAGTTCTTTGGCATCATCTTCATCGCATGCACGCTGCCTGTATATCCATCGACATAGAAAGGGTACGTCTTGTCATTATAATTCAAGGCTCCATTCCAAACCGGGCTCATGACAAGCGTGCATGATTCTTTGACAAAATCAACCTTCTTTTCAGAAGTTCGAACATAAATTTCATCGCCATGACGTTTCGTCGCCTCTTTCTCCAGATCTGAAATTACGCTGTTCCTGGCATCTTGCAAGCTTTCTTTCTTGTTCTTTGAATATAACTCGAAGGCTGTTGCCGATGGACAGTTCTCAAATGAGAAAACCTCGCTGACTCTATTGCCAAGTTCAACTACTTTTGAGTCAATAATGCGTGAGGAGGGAACCAATATTGTCTTTTCAGGGAAAGATGCATTTTGGACGCTCTCGTGTTCGACCTGTCTTATGATGTTATTTCCTTTTTCATCTTTTTCGCCAGTTTTCTGAGGGGTGCTGAATACTACCTTGAATTGTCCATTAGCTTGGATAGCCCATTCCCAGCAAGGAACATACACTGGCTTGAGATCTGGCTCTGATTCCTTGATGGCAGCGATGAAATCCTTTGAGACGAATTTTTTCTTTAAGACATAGTTCGTCAAAGCATGAACTGCGGCATCTCTATTGATCTTGAAGATGATCATGCTGTCGGGTTTCCGGACATCTTCAACCACCTCATTATTCAGAGAGAGCCGAGAGCCACATTTTGGACAGTATTCCGGCGCACGCTTGTCATAAAAATATGCCGACCGGCATTTGCAATGAATGATCTTGATTTTGCTTATTTTGGACTTTTCTTCCAATATGCCATTTATCGTTGCATACATCTCGTTCTCCGGGTCCACCGTGATGATTGGGTCATGGAGAATATTATCGCGCGAAAATGCTCCTTTGGCGATGTACTGGGTTGTCCGTGGAATGGTGATGGATTCTAGTTTGTGGCATCTGGAAAATGCATTCTCTCCGATAGAAGATACCTTGTTCCCTATGATGATGCTGCATAAGTCTGGTGAGTCCTGGAACGCATTGGCTGCAATCGTCGTTATGCTATGCAACCTCGCATACTTGTTCATGTCAAGGCGAAGGGGGGCTCCTGAGAGAGAAACAAGGGTGCTGCCACTGATGACAGCTTCAATCCCATCTTCGTTCTCCGATTGTTCCCAGTATGGCACAACCCTCAATCCTTCCTCTGGCATGATGCAATCATAGGCATAGTCTTGATTCGGATGCTTCGTCCCATTAATGCCCCAGCTGGCTAGGATGAAACCTGGTTTTGCCAAGGCCTTGAATTCAATTTTGTCTCCCACCGGCACTTGTCCGTTACCAATCTCATTGCCTCCGTCCTTAGCGATGATAGTTCCGCCCGGTACTTGCTGAATATTGAGCAGAGCAGTCTTGCTCTCAGTCAGCCATGTTGCCTTCGGGTCAGGATTGGGACATGCAGGAAAGTGTTTGCAGATGTATGACAGGACTGACACTATGTCGTTTTGACACGTGTCATTTTCGGAAAAAGTCATTTCCCTCCTACCTGATTTGTATGTAATGATAAAATTCCTGGAAAGAAGCAATGCGCAAACATATGCAGGAAATCTGCCGGCAAAGGAATCTGGCCCATAAGATATGGCTTCATGATTCGAGTGAGCTGGTAAACGCCATAGCCTTGATTTGAACACGCTATCATTGAACCATGGCCTCTCAACCAGTACTGAACGATATTCGAAGCTGATAGAATCGATTTCTTCTGTGCCTGAATCGAATTCATATCTTGATCTTAGTTCTTGAGAAGCACTTCTGCATAATGATTCGATTTCGTCGGCTCCAATATGTATCGTGCACCAATTTTTGCCTAACACGTCAAAAGGATACAAATAGGTTGGCGCAAAGTCGCTGTTTGACAAACTTCTTTGCAGTGATATGTCCTTATCGAATCCGGATTTTATTTCTTTCCATGAAACAGACGGACACGATGTTTCAAAGTTCTTTACGATAGAAAGATACAGTTCTACTTTCGCTCTGTTGCCTCTAGAAGACCATTCTGCTTCAAGCAAGTCGATTTCTGCTTTTTTCTGTTTTAATTTGGAGTCATTTATCGGAGTGCTGTTATTCGTGCGGAGATTAATGAGTTCTTCAGTCAAAGCGTAAAAGCGATCTTTATAATCGCAGTAAGCATTGTAGGACTCTGAATTTGTTCTATGCTCCCATTCATCCTTTACAAACAAGAATTCACATGCTTTTTTATATTCCTTATGCTCACTTTCGGATTTATTCGATTCCGCAATGTCCGCCGTAGCCAATATCTCATCGTATAAGTCCCAAAGGTAGGTCTCATGACCCGCTGATGGAAAGAACATGCCTTTTACGGGAGTATTGATGATTCTTGAAAACTCTGCGGTCTTCTCAAGCGACAATGCGGCATCTGCGGAACCGTTACCGAGCAATGGACTAAGGTTTTTAGGAGTAAAACTGTATATGTTATTTAGTGGGAAAGCAAGGAATTTGTCTGCCCCCGTATCTTCATATATTTTCTGAATTTTGGCAAACACGGCCAAATAAGCTTTAGCTTCCATGGTAAGTCTACTTAAATTCTAGCCGGCGCTTTCCCTTCTTGCATGAAGTGTCTACGCATTTAAAATGTCTCCGGCAATGGTATTTGACCAATTCTTGATGTCTGGATTTGGATTAGGAGAAACGCCTAACACATGGCATCTGTATCCTACAACCTGCATTCCCGGGATCTGGATAGTCGAGCCTTCTTGGTGAACGTTATTCTCTCCCGAGTCATGCTTCTTGTTGTCGAGATACTTGAAGTCTGCGCTCGCCCCGATGCCGAAGATGCCGAGGCTTCCCCCGATGCCGCCTTCATGGGTGGTCTCATTGTACTTGTGCATGAATTCCGAGGCGGAGGCCTGCTCTCCGAAGTCGATGGAAAGATTCCTTATCATAATCATCGCGGTCGGGTAGGCCGGCAGCAGACCTTCAGGCTTAGTGCCTCCAGTACTCAGCATCTGGCCTTTAAGAACGCTGTTGTTCTGATCAAAACGCCAATATTTACTATTCAGGAAAGCGGGTTTAAACCAAGGACGGACGATATTGACCTGGCATATTTCAAATTCTACTTTCAGCTGAGAAAGGTTGAAGTTTGTATTAAGCTCTTGGGAGTTGTTGGTTTTCCCATAGCTGTAATGCTGTTTGTGGAACCATGATTTTGAGGTTTGGTCAACCTTGACGCTGTGGTTCTTGACTTCGGCTATTGAATTGTCGTCATAGGCAGAGCTGTTGAAGGTGAATCTTGTCCATCCCGAAGCCTCGGCGAAATTAGCTGGAACGACTGTCGTGAATGGGAAGTCGGCTCCGCTCACCAGGCTGGTGAGGGTCGATTTCTCCATGGTCTCTTTGTAATACTCCTTCAGCAGGGTCATGTCTCTCTCCATTATCTGGCTGATGAAGGCAGAAATCTGTTCATACTCGTTCTTGTAACCTGCTGAAACCCAAGCAGCCTTTGCCGCCTTTACCTTGTTGTAGTAGATGTTTGCGTTCAGCGCCCAGTCCAGCACCGCCTTTGAGTCCGAGGCACTAAGGGCGGCGACCCTCTTGGCGTTATACTCGCATGCGGCATCATTATATTCATTCATCTTAGTATAATAGGCATTGACGAGAGGACTCGGCTCGGTTACCACCGTGACTTCGTCCGTAATGAGGTCGGTCTTTTCTTTCTTCACTTCCAGGAGGTTACGGAATTTCTCGATCTTCGCCTTGATCTTGTCATCAAGCTCGTTTCCCATGACCTGGCTCATCTTCAGGACGTAGGCATAGACATCGTAAAGTGAGCCCTCATTCTCAAGGACGGAAAGACCTTCGCAGACTCCGCTCTCGGAGCGTCCCGACACGTCAGGGATAAAGTTTACCATGTTTGAGAAATTCTCGGCTTGGAGCAACAGAAGGGTTGTGCGCTCAGCCTTCAGGGCAGCAAGTTCGGAATCGGAGAGGGCTGCAGTTTCTGCATTGACTTTGCTCTCCTCCTGCTTGATTCCATCCCCATAGTAGATGATCCGGTCCGTGTTCGCCTCAGCCTGGGCGGTGATTACCGTTGAAGCATCCTCTCCTTTGTCATCCTTGGTTGACACATCCATCTCAACCTCTCGTTTTTCACCGTCTTTCACTGGTCCGTTCTCCGCGATTTCATGCTCTTCAGCAACTTTCTTGTCCATTTCGGTTTTGCGCCTCACTTTTTCCTCATCTGTGAGCTTCGTTTCATCGGTTTCAACCTTGAACTCCGTATTGGCGGTCTTTTCAATGTTCTTCTTGATCAGCTGCTCTGCAACCGAAGCTTTTCTATTGTCGCCGGAGGCAGGCCCATTGTTTGTCGTAGTGTTCGCCCGGACAACGCCGCTCAGTCCTTCTTTGGCAAATTCGAACTCCGACGCGGAGACTGGGACTCCTGGAGTCAGCCAGCAGAAGAAGTTATCTTCGCTCGAAATAGCTGCTTCGCCTCCTGAAGTAAATAGCTCGAAAATCTTTCCTTGAATGGCATTCATAAGTTCAGCAGTGCTGATAAGCTGGTCGCTTCTGCCCTGCAAGGTGTCCTTTTTCATTTTGCTTTCATCGATAGCCATGATTGTACAATTTTAAAAGTTAATATGATAGAATGGTGAACAAATACTGAACATGAGCTACATGTCATTGATAGTCCGTTGGCATGATGTTACGTGTTTCTCTCCTGCTAAGTAAATCATTATGCAAGTTCGGAGTTAGGACTTTTCGTACTTCCAAAAATCAGAAATTTGTACTTTTAGAACATTAAAAGAAGGTAACTTGCTAACAATAAATATATTAGAAAGTCAAACTTTTGTATCCGAACATAACCATATTATCTATCCATATCTTCATGGATGACTTGACGATGTTATCCTTTTTGAAATGTGCCTTTCTCGGTTGGATGGAAGAAAATTTCTAGCATAACGGTCATGGCTAAAAAATTGGATAAGGAAATTTATTAACAATCAAGCGATTAGCGATTAGTGATTAAAACAAAGTAATATTTCCTAATTCATGATTCATTGGCATACAAAAAGTCCTAAAAAAATGTATCAAAAGTCCTAACTGTGAGACATGAAAACGCCTTTCTTTGCCCAAAAACAGAACAGCTGGAATATTCATGGAAGGGGAAGATCAAAATACTTCGACATATTCGGAAATCCAGAGATTCATTGATGAGCGTCTGGATAAGATAGAGAGAGTTTCCCCGACGCGGCCGTTTTGGAAACGCTGCATGGAGCGCCTGATGCATTCAGTAAGGAGGTTAAGGAGAGACTCAGAAAAGACTGTGATATTTAAGTTATCGTCATATTAATATTTAAACACATTGGAAAAGATCAGTTCAGCAATCATGGCATTGGCGATGTTCGCCATCATGTCTGTTCCGGCACAGGCCCAGAGTCTTAAAGGATTAGGAAACAAAATTAAGAAAGCGGCGCAGGAGACCGTGAATGATGCGGTTGGAACTAAAAGTCCTGGAAATCCCGCCAGTTCCGCTTCTCTCGGAGGGTTGAAATCGACCATCGGAGGAGGCAAGTCATTTTATGTGAACGGCACCACCGGCAGTGCTCGTGGCGACGGGTCTAAAGCTTCTCCGCTTAAAGATATTCAGAAAGCCATCGACATGGCCTCCGACGGCGACGTGGTAAGAGTATCCGAAGGAAATTATCTGGGAACGCTGGAGAGGGGATGGATTGAAATCAAGAACAAGTACGTGAGCCTGGAAGGTGGCTGGAACAGTGACTTCAGCGAGCGCAATCCATTGAAATATGTCACTCGCATGCAGCCGGGGATCGCTAATAAAAGCACCATCGGCCGATTCATTCTGAACGTGGAAGCTACATCGAACAAGATCGGAAGCATATTCATTGACGGAATATTCTTTGACCTTGGCCTGGCGATGGAATACATGCCGGCGAATCCGGATCCAAGGAATGGATGGCCAGAAGGCTGTGAGACCGGCAGGATAAAGCCGGTGGGTACTCCCCCGAATCCGACGATAAGGCTCATCGGAGGCAAAGTCGCAGGTAATCTGACCATTCGCAACTGCATGTTCCTGAATGCTTCTTTCAACGGAATAATCATGACCAACATGGGCGGGAACTGGGAAATATGCAACAATGTGTTCGTCTCCAATCTCTACGCCGCATGCGAGATCACTGGAGGGCTGAACCAGAACACCAGTGCGCATCAGAGCAAGGTGAATTTCCACAACAACACGGTGCTGTTCACTTGGCCTACGACGAAGGAAATGGAGAGCATGGGCTACGGTTACCGTTTCCGCAACGGCGCGGACCACGATGTGCACCATAATATATTCGGGTGCAACAATTTCGGGGCGCTTGATGCCGGATGGGACGATTCCAATCTTCCTGCAGAAAATCGCAAGATTCTCTCAGCACATGACAACATGTTCTTCATGAACAAGGGTGACCTGGTGATGGCGGGGACAAGCGGGGGCAACTGGCTCTATGTGCCGGCAAAGCGTTTCGATGAGGTTGAAAAGCTTACGAAGTACGAGAACAACATAGAAATGCCTTCGGACTGCAAACTGAAGGACTTGATTGACCAGCCTTACCTCAAAGGTTATGCGACCTTGGAAGTGATATCTACTGAAAGTTACGACCCTAACTCGGCGGCGAACACAGTTAGGGAGGCCTTTGGACTCAACAAGCAGGGGACGTCGACCACTCGCGTCACCATGTTTGGAAACAGGTACAATTTCGACAAGGCTATGCAGTTGTTCGGCGCGGTTGAGGGCTACGGAGCGCAGATACCTGCGACTGAGAAGTAATCTTGAAATCCCGAATATTACGTCCTAAAAATACTGAAGCAGGGATTCCTGCACCACTTGCTTAGCGGCAATAATAAATATTAATAAATAATATGAATATGAAAAAGACAGCATTGGCATTCATGGCATTGGCCATGGCAGTCCTTTCGATAACGGGCTGCGGCAAGACTGAGCCTAAGGAGCCGGAAAAGCCGGCCGCAATCAAGGTCACGGGCGTAACCCTTGACCGCCAAACACTTGAGATTACGGAGGGTGAGACGGTTGCTCTGACTGCGACGGTCGCTCCGTCGAACGCCACGGACAAGAGCCTCACCTGGTCTAGCAACACTACGGCAGTGGCAACGGTCGATGGCAATGGAAAAGTCATTGCCGTTAAGGCCGGAGAAGCGACAGTAACCGTCACCACGAAGGACGGTGGAAAAACCGCGACCTGCAAGGTCACCGTGAAAGAGAAGTCGATTCCAGCTACGGGGCTGACGCTTGAGCCGTCCAGCATCACATTCGTGGAGGGACAGACGAAGAGCTTGAAGGCGACCGTCACGCCATCGAACTCCACCGACGAAGTAATATGGCCTGGCAGTACCTATTTGACTTCCAACGGAGGAGGCTCTTACACAGCCAAAAAGTTAGATCCGAACTACGTAGGGTTCAATCTCGAAGTGAAAGCCGGCTCCGCTAGTGCAAAAGCCGGAGTCATGGTTTACCCGATGTGGTTTTCTGATCCTACGACAAACAGAATAATCGCAGACGGAGCGACGAAAGAAATCACGAAAGGCGACATGTCTACATTCTACTTTTCGAAGAAGAAGGGCCTTGATGTAACGATGAATGACTACATTGAAAAGGAAATCCTTCCAGCCGAGGACTTCTCTGTCAGCTCTTCCAACAGTGGTGTAGCCACGGTGGATAAAACGACCATCGGTGGTGGTAAATACAATGGCGTCAAAATTATGGGCATCGAGGCAGGAACTGCAACGATAACCGTCACGATAGGTTCCGTCTCCAGAACCGTGAAAGTGACCGTGAAAGAGAAGTCGATTCCAGCTACGGGGCTAAAGGTCGAGCCGTCCAGCATCTCATTCGTGGAGGGACAGACGAAGATCTTGAAGGCTACCGTCACGCCGTCGAACTCCACCGACGCAGTTGTTTGGCCGGGGACAGGCACCTATCTGACACACAGCGGAGGAGGCTCTTACACAGCCAAAAAGTTGGATCCTAACTACGTGGGGTTCAATCTCGAAGTGACAGCAGGCTCCGCTAGTGCAAAAGCCGGAGTCATGGTTTACCCGATGTGGTTCGTAAATGCTTTGGATAAGAAGATTTCTCCAGATGGCTCGGCGGTGGATATTCCCCTGAACGGAAGAAAAGTATATTACTTCTCGAAGAAGAATAGTGGAATCACTGAATCTGACTATATCGAGAAAGAAATCCTTCCAGCCGAAGACTTCTCTGTCAGCTCTTCCAACAGTGGTGTAGCCACGGTGGATAAAATGACCATCGGTGGTGGTGAATATAATGGCTTCAGAATTAAGGGCATCGCAGCTGGGACCTCCACGATTACCATCAAAATCGGCTCCGTTTCCAGAACCATGACAATACGAGTCAATCAGAAATAATACATTTATTACCCATAAATGTTCTAACAAATACTTGCCTGTGAAAACTGGGGCGGCCTTTCCGGTCGTCCCTTATTCGTTCATGTGTCACCGCCATAGGCTTGACTCACATTCCCGGTGTGCAAATCGGCGCTTCTGCACACCGCAAGGCCCGAAACCCCTGCCCGGTGTGCAAATCGGCGCTTCTGCACACCGCGCGACCCGAAATCCAGCCGCCGTGTGTAAATCGGCGCTTCTGCACACCGTGAGACCCGAAACCCCTGCCCGGTGTGCGAATCGGCGCTTCTGCACACTGCAAGGCCCGAAACCCAGCTCCCGTGTGCAAATCGGCGCTTCTGCACACCGCACGGCCCGAAACTCCTGCCCGGTGTGCGAATCGGCGCTTCTGCACACCGTGAGACCCTGACCCGCCGGTTAGGTACCATGCGTGTCACCCGAAGCAACATATTAATAGAAAAAGTTTTTGTTTTTTTGTTTGGAAAAATGAAAGGCACTTACTACCTTGCACAAAAGACCACGGATATGTCAGAAGTTAACAAAACGTTGACCTGGCGCGAGGCAGAAAGAATATGTGAGGTGTCTTTTCAAAATAATGGCCCTTTCTGGCATCTGCCCACGGACGGAAACAACCAGGAAATAATCTTCACGAACCGCGCGGATTTCGTAGCCGCGATGAACGCCCTTGCAATATCATTTGCCCTCTTTCCCGCAAAGCTGATTTCTTTCGAACTGATGCACAATCATGTCCACCTTATCCTCTCTGGACCAAAGGACGATTGCGTAGCGGTTTTCATGGAATTTAAGCGTAGATTGGAACGTTATTTTACGAAATGCGGCCGTTTCGGAGTCTTGTCCAATTTCTACTACGAGTTGATTCCAATTGAGAGCCTGCGCCAGATGAGGACTGAAATCGCATACGTCCATCGCAACGCATTCGTCGCATCGCGCGATTGTCTCGTTTACACCTATGAATGGGGTTCGGGGATGTACTATTACCATGAAGTGTTAAAATCTATTCATTTTCAGCCTTTTGCAAAAATTCCATATCTCAGGAAAAGGGAAATATTCCAAGGAAGGGTGTTGAATATGCCGGACGGATACTCTTTTAATGAAGAATATATTTTCCCTCCTTGTTTCCTGGATCTGAAACTGGGAGAATCATTTTATAATTCCCCTTCCGAATATTTCATCAAATTGACGAAAAATCTTGAGGATCAGGGAGCTATTGCCGAGAGAATGAAAGACAAGGCTATAGTCAATTATGAGGAGGGGTTCAACATTGCGCAAAGTTTGTCCTGGACTCTCTTCCAAACGAGGATTCCACTTCTGACTCTTGACCAGAAGACAGAACTCTCCCGTCGGCTTCATTTCAACTACATGCTTTCAAACAAACACATATCCACCATTCTCAAAATGAATATGGCGTATCTAGATGAGCTTTTCCCTGAAAAGAGATGAGGATTCAAGATGTGCGCTGGCCCCAATTCCCGTGCCCCGTGTGCAAATCGGCGCTTCTGCACACCGCACGGCCCGAAACCCAGCCGCCGTGTGCAAATCGGCGCTTCTGCACACCGCACGGCCCGAAACTCCTGCCCTCGTGTGCAAATCGGCGCTTCTGCACACCGCGCGACCCGAAACCCAGCCCCGGTGTGCAAATCGGCGCTTCTGCACACCGCGCGACCCGAAACCCAGCCGCCGTGTGCAAATCGGCGCTTCTGCACACCGCAACGGCTCCGTTTCACTACCATCTGCCAACCAGAGTATCGCTGAATTACTTTATGAGTGCGAAATAGTAGAGATACTTATTGACGTACTCGAGATCTGTCTCATTCTTGTCTAGATATGCTTCGCAATACAGGTCGCGTAGTCTGAGAATCTCCTTCAATGCAGCAGGACGCAGGTGCGAGCCTACGGTCAAATCAATGAGCTCCAATGCCCTGTCGAAGGCTTTCCGGGACAGGGCTTCGTTCCCTCTCTTTCGCCATGAAATGGATCTGTTGACCTCGCTGCCGACATTCCCTAGCTGTTCAGCAAGACTCATTTCCGCCCAACGGCCATTCGCCAACCCTTGATGCTGCATATTCTAGAAAATAATTTTGCTGAACGTCAAGTCAGTGATTTTCTTGCGGATGCCTTCATCCTCGATGTCTCGACTTCTGTTGTTCTGCCAAGGCCTGATATTGATTAATGAATCGAACTCGATGCACTCGTCCTTCTCCAAGTCAGGGTAAATGTTGAACCCCCAGAGATTCTCTTGGAGGGAACCTTGCTCGATGAGAAATATTTCCATGTCTGAGTGCAGTTCGGCATCGATGCAAAGCAGACCTTTATCAACATCGGCTACGGCTTTCACCATGTCTCCGAATGTGTTGGCTGCTATTGCCTTCAACTCATTCATCGTTAGTGGTTCTTCAATTATTTTCATGAGATGATTTTCAATTGTCACAGCGAAATTAGCAAAAATGCAACGATATTCAAATTGACAGCCGTGCCTTATCTTCCATGAGCAGGACTCCGTTCCCAAGGTGTTATGGACGGGGTTTGCATGGCAAACTACGCTGGAGGGCCTTGTATATCGTATCGGCTCGCGCGGCAAAAGCATCCGGACTGAGTTCCGCACATTGGTCGCAGGCCTATGGGGTTGGGCCGTTCAGAATCTCATGGAAGGCCTCGGAAATTACAGCCTGATGTATTTCCAGTGTTCGCCGAAGCGCTCGAATGCCGCGCGGTCAAGCGTTTCGCGGTCGTCTGGGTGAGCGATGCTGATGAGTAGCTTAGCCCTTTCCTGCATGGACTTGCCGTAGAGATCTACCCTGCCATATTCAGTGATTATCCAGTGCGCATCGGCGCGAGGGGTGACTACTCCTGCCCCCGGCCTTAGGAAAGGCACGATCTTCGATTCGCCTCTCTTTGTACGTGATGCGAAGGCCGTCATCGACACCCCCCCATCTGACCTCACGGCTCCCTTCACGAAGTCAAGCTGCCCACCGGTGCCGGAAAATATCCTAGTGCCGATGGAATCGGCGCTGATCTGCCCGGTGAGATCCACCTCGGTGGCGGAATTGATGGCCATCATATTCGGGTTCTGCGAGATGACCAAAGGGTCGTTGACGTACTTGATGTCTTTCATAAGAACGTCGGGATTGTGGTCTATGAATGAATATACATCCTGCGAGCCGAGCAAGAAAGAGGCCACTATCTTGCCGCGGTCAATCTTCTTGTTCGCACCGGTCACGACCCCCTTCTTGATAAGCCGAAGTATTCCGTCGGCGAACATCTCGGTGTGGACTCCCAGGTTCTTATGATTCGACAGCTGACCTGCGAGAGCGTTAGGCAGAGCGCCTATGCCCATCTGTATGCAAGCTCCGTCAGGAACCAGCTCGGCGCAGTTCTTGCCAATCTGCATTTCGGTCGGGGTAGGCTCGGCGAAATCTTTGGTGACAAGGGGAGTGTCGTCCTTCACAAGATAATCGAACTGGTCCAGTGACACCAAGTCCCCGTAAGCGAAAGGCACGTTAGGGTTGACTACGGCGACTTTCAGCCTCGCCGTCTCAATTGCTGCTATGGAGCAGTCAACGGAAGTGCCAAGCGAGACCATGCCGTTCTCGTCTGGTAGGGAAACCTGAACCAAGGCGGCTCCCAGCTTGATGGCTCCGCTTCTGTACAGTTTCTGGGACTCTCCCAGGTGTACTGGCAGGTAATCCGCCCAGCCATTGTTCACATTGGTACGGACATTCGGCCCTATGAAGAAGCCTTGCTCGAAGAATATTCCTGCATATTCAGGGTCTGAATATGGTGCAGGTCCCTCTGTGTGGAAGTGGTGGAAGTGCAAGTCTTCTACTTCACCTTCCTTCGCCCTTTGCACCAGGGCATTGATGAGCGCATGTGGCACGCTAGCCACGCTGCTAAGGTGAATATGCTCACCGGATTTGATGCTTTTGACTGCCTCGGCGGCGCTTACGTAGCGATATTCTTTCATTTTAATGTTCTTTGTGTGATTCTTGCCTGCAAATATAACCTTTTTTGCTAAATTTGCTTACATGAATGAATAATACTGATATTCCCCAGATGAACACGAAAGAGAAGAAGCTGGAGCAGTTTTCCAGGGCTCTCGACATAATGGACCGCCTGCGTGCGGAATGCCCCTGGAACCACGCTCAGACCATCGACACCCTTAGGCCGATGACAATTGAAGAAGTTTACGAACTTAGCGATGCGGTAATGAAGAAAAGTGATCCCGACATAGAGAAAGAGCTCGGGGACATATTCCTTCACCTCCTATTCTATTCCAAAATCGCAGAAGAAGAAGGGAAATACGACATTGCGGATGTGATGAACAAGCTTTGCGAGAAGATGATTTATCGCCATCCGCACGTTTTCTCCAAGACTAAGGCACTGAGCGCCGAAGACGTCTCCACTAACTGGGAGATGCTTAAGGCCAAGGAGAAAGGAGGAAACAAGCGCGTCCTTTCTGGCGTGCCGGATGCGATGCCGCCTATCCTGAAGGCCTATGCAATGCAGGACAAGGCTCGCGGCGTCGGTTTCGACTGGGAGGTGAAACGTCAGGTCTGGGATAAGGTGAAAGAGGAGCAGGGCGAGCTTCAGGCAGAGCTTGACGCCATGGATTCAGCCAGAGGCAATGCCCGGGAATCCGTTGGAGCTCCGGACGAAAATTCTTCGGAGGAGTTCAAGGCTGCCTACGACCGTGCCCAGGAGGAGCTTGGAGACTTCTTGTTCGCGCTGGTGAATGCAGCGAGACTTTATGGCTTGAATCCTGACACTGCGTTGAATCGTGCCTGCGACAAGTTCCGCCGTCGTTTCACCTACCTCGAGGAGCACACAATTAGGGAGGGGAAGGATTTGCATGAAATGACTCTTGAAGAGATGGATGCCATCTGGGACGAGGGGAAAACGAAAGGTTTATGAAGATGCTGATTCGTCCTTCCATGCTGGCCTACGGAGCTTCCCGGTTCGCCCTCGGCGACAGGATGAAGGCATAGGAACTCTGGGTGTTGATAGAATGGTGCCTGGAATACTGTCACAGGCACATAAAGGCTTTCGCGAGCCGCTTCGACATAGAGGTGGAGCGTGACGGCGATGCCCTTAGGGTTAAAATCAGCACTTTAGGCAAGACCCTGATCAATAAGAAGATCAGGCAAGGAGACAAAGTCTCCGTGACCTTGGAATGAGAGATTCCTGATAAAAAATCGAGTTGACGTAAACTGGCGTGAGAAGATTTTTGAATAAAAATCTACGAATTTTGTATCTTTGCGATGCTTTTAAAACCAGTTTTGTGACTTCCGGGTCTATCCTTTAATCTGAATGCGAAGACATGCATACTTTTATGTTTGCCCTGTTAGTGGCTGCATTGCCACTTGTGCCTTATCCTCAATATGTTAAGGAGGAACGTGGTAGTTTTAATGCTTCTGGCGCACATGTGGTGGCTTCCGCCAAAGCCAGCGAACTTTCTGCGGCCGTCATAAATGAGTTTGCAGAGCAATATGCACTAAATGGCTCTGAACGAAATAGAATATCTTTTCGCTTAAGGCCATCTATGCCGGAGGAGGCATATGCCATCAAGGTTAGAAAGCATGTGGTTAAGATCCACGCTTCGTCCAATAGGGGATTCGTCTATGCTATCCAAACGCTGAAACAGCTTCTGACGGCCAGCAATGAAATCCCGTGTGTTACAATAAAGGATAGTCCTCGTTTTGGCTACCGTGGAATGCATCTGGACTGTGCAAGGAAATACTATAGCGTGGATTTTATCAAGAAGTATCTTGATATCATGGCTTTCCACAAACTCAACGTTTTTCATTGGCATCTTACGGATGACCATGGATGGAGGCTAGAAATCAAGAAATATCCTCGCCTCGTTGAAGTCGGAGCTTTTGGAAACATTGGGTCACGTGCGGACTTTGATTCGCTTGCTCCTTACCCAGTAGAGTACGAAGGGTATTATACCCAGGACGATGTCCGTGAGGTTGTCGAGCATGCGGCGAAATTGGGGATAAATGTCATTCCTGAAATTGACTTGCCGGGTCATATGACGGCCGCGATGGCTGCATATCCATGGCTAGGATGCACCGGTGGCCCATACGAAGTTATCCACGTCGTGGGCCCGAGAGGCAAGGGGCTCGCGCGAGATTCCCTCTGCCCTGGAAAGGAAAGTACCTTTGAATTCATCGAGGATGTTCTTGCGGAAGTAATGAGCATTTTCCCTGGGAAGTATATCCATCTTGGTGGCGATGAGTGTATAAAAGACCGTTGGGCGGAGTGCCCGGAGTGCTGTGCGCTTGTTGATAGCCTTGGACTTCAAGACAATGAGCTAGGCACGAAATGGCAACAGCTTGAGGTCTGGATGATCAACAGATTATCGGAGTTCCTTGCCGAGAATGGACGTAAGGCGATTGTTTGGGATGAGATGCTTGAAGGTGCTCTCGGAGGTAATGCAACGGTTATGTCATGGAGAGGCGTAGAAACAGGGATCAAGGCTGCCAAAAGGGGGTATGATGTTATAATGTGCCCGGTGTCTCGAGCATATTTCGACTATTCGCAGTCTGGATTTTATGATAAGGAACCCAAGGCGTTTGCTGGAATCGTGCCTATTGATTCCGTATACTTTTATGATCCCCAGATGGGCCTGTCAGAGGCCGAGGCTAAGCATGTTATTGGCGCTCAGGCGAACATGTGGTGCGACGTGATTGGCTCTGAGGAATACGTCGAATACATGCTTCTCCCTCGCTTGGCAGCGTTTAGCGAAGTTCAGTGGTGCAAACTGGACAATAAGGACTGGGGCAGGTTCAAGTCCTCGATGGATGTGGTTCGCAATTATTATGATGCGAACGGATATATTTATGCGCGCCACTTGTGGGGTGTGATAGGTCTACCGGGTTATGATTCTCCGATAGAAAATTAGCTTAGGTTGAGCCTTCCAAAGCACTCTGGCCTGTGGAAGTCTGGTTTCTCAGAATTGACAGGGTTCCAGGACAGGAAGTGTGGATGTGCTGTATGGTCTCCGCACTTGTAGAAGTTGCCCCTGAGCTGACGTGGGAGATTATTCGCATCAAGTCCGATGACAGTAAACGGAATCAGCATCGTTACGCTCCAACTATAGTTGCCTCCTTCAAGATCATAGCGCTTTTTCTCCAGAGTGCTCCACCTCTTTACCTTTGCGACTTCCTCGTTAGGAAGAAGCTCTCTGTTGTTCCTGGTAGTACCTTTGCCTATTCGGATATATCCTATGCAAGTAATTTCGATATTGTAGTATTCTTCGCCAGCAGATACGAAGAATTCGCAACAACTATCTTCCCATGAGCGATCGTTATCCTTCATCACGGTTGCGCGAAGATCCATGCCGCTGACACTGAAACTGACGGCGAGATAGTCATGGCTTCTTGCAATTCTAAATATGCATTTAGGCGCATAAGAGTACAATTCTGGCCAGTTGACTACATCGATTGCTGCACCGGCCGTGTTACGGACAAGCGTCGCTTCTAATTTCCAATCCTCTAAGTCCTCGAGACTCTCGATATATGGAACGTCAATGCTCTTTGGCTTGCGTTGTTCTGCTGCTGATTCTGGCATGTTCATGAATGACTTGTTTCTAGCTATGAGGCATGCGCCGATTACTGCGGCGTCTTTGCTCAATTGCGATGGTATTACTGTTATCTTTTGATTGAGCAGACGTGGGGTATACTGTTTGATTGAGAGCATCACCTGCTCGAGGAAAAAGTATGGAGGTAGGGAAGTAAGAGGTCCCGCGATCATTATCCCGTCTGGGTTGAAGAGGCTGATCATTCCCGAAAGTATCCTTCCAAGCTCATATCCAGTTTCGGCAAGAATTTCTATGCAAAGAGGATCTTCCTCTTCCATGGCCTTCATTATGTCGGAGAAAACCACTTCTCCTCCTCCAAGAACCTTGTCGGAAAGAACCGAAGCGTCTCCTTCCTTAATTTTTGTCATCAGTTTCCTTTGTATTGCGGAGATTGAGACTTCCGTCTCGATGCATCCTTTCTTCCCGCAGTGACAGAGCACCCTGTTGTCATAAAAAGGCATGTGACCTATTTCGCCTGCAAAACCCTGGCTTCCAGTATAGAGTTTTCCGTCAATGATTATTCCCAATCCCAGACCCCATCCGACGTATACATACAGAAGGTTCTTGAAGGTTTGGTCGGAGGACTGGTATTCTCCGTAGGCCATTGCGTTTGTATCGTTCTCTACGAAGCAGGTAGTGCCAAGGCCTTTGGCAAGATTTTCTGCGAGGCCTCTGTCGACTCTTCCACGGAAGTTGAAGTTGATGGCACTGATTTGATCCTTGCCGATATCCGTTAATCCTAATATGTAGGAATTGACTTTATCGCAAAGGTTCTTAATGGGATTGCTCTTTAGATCGAAACGATATTCTTCATCGTCGTCGATGCGGACCATGGTTCCGTTCATGTTCATCAGCCCGAACGAAATCCCGAAAACCTTGACATCAACGCCGAGAAAATAGTATGGATCCAGTTTGATGGCATAAATCGTTGCCTTTCTTCCGACCTTATTGGTGTCCTCACTGGCAAGCGTTACCAGCGATCCATTATCCTTCATCTGGTTAACATACTTGGCAATGGTTGTTGTGCTGAATCCAGTCAATCCCGCTATTGTCGGTATCGTAAAGCTTTCGTGCGAGAGGGAATACCGATAAATCGCATTCTTGATCCTCAAGAAATGATCCCGTCCCAGTTGATCGACTTCTGCTGCCATTTATCTACGTGCTTTGTAAATTGACGATAAATTTAATTAAAAAATAGCCAATCATGCGGAAAATATGAAAATTTATTTTTTATGGATACTGCTGTCGACCGGAATCTGGAAGATAAATGAATGAAAAAGAGGACTGTCCCGCATGCGGGACAGTCCTCTTAGAGCGACGAAATCAGTCGGCTGTTTTAAGGCAAGGCACAAAAAGTGTCAGCCAAAGTTTAAAAACGATACTATTCCCAGAACAATACGCCCGTAGAGAAGGTAGGAGCTTCCTTTCCGTTCTTTCCAACATATGTGCTGAAATTCTCTTTCGTTATTTCGACAATATCGTGGAATTCGCCATCTACATATCTGTCAGCAATTTTGCCTTTGGCTTTATTCCCGGAGAATTTAGCATTTGCGTTATTGACATTGCCCACAAAAATGCCCCTTGTGATGCCCGATGGTGAGCAAACAGTACAATTGCTCATGTTTCCATTATAAGAGCCTCCCTGAGCGATCACTGAAACGATGCCCCCAACAACTGATTTCCCGTCACGGTTGATGATGTCTCCGTAGTTCTCGCAGTTCTCAATCACTGAACCGATAGCATCGTTGTCGTATGCTACGATACCACCAGCGCGTCCATATGAGGTCTCTGCGTTGCGGAGGAAGTCGTAAGCTTTGATCATTACCTTTCCGTAATTCTTGCAGTTCCTGATGATTGATCCGTCTCTTGTAACTCCGACGATTCCACCGACCTTGCAAATCTCACCATAAAGATCTGTCCTGTTGGTGCAGTCCTCGATACGTACGCGAACAGTCTTTGAAGCATCGCCCATTGGGTGCTCAGGGCTGACCGTATAGTCGCCCCTTGAGAATCCTACGAGTCCTCCGACGCAGTGTTCAGTACTGTTTGCGACGGTATTTGATTTGAATCCTTCGAACTTGCCGTTGAATTCGCAATTCGTCATTACGCAATCTCCATGGTCTCCATTTGCGCAGAGGTATCCGACGATGCCCCCAACAAAGACTCTGGTATAGTCAGCATGGTTGCGGACGGATGACTTGACGGTTCCGTATACCTTGATGTTTTCAATCCGGCAAGCGATAGCTGAGCTGGTAAGGAAACCATATGCGCAACCGGCATCCTGGGTCGTATTTACCTCGAGGGTGCATGTGTTGTCGAATGTGAGGTTCTTGACGGTAGCGTTATATAGGGCTCCGAAGAATCCGGTGTACCCCTTGTTGGTGCTATTATCATTTGCGACAAGATGCAGTCCGCTGATTGTATGTCCGTTGCCGTTGAATACACCGTTTCCGGAATTGTACCTCCGGCCGAATATCCTGACGGTATCAGCACTGATGGAGTAATTGCCTACGAGGGTGAGATCTCCAGGATTTCCAATAGGAGTCCACTCCTTGATGGAAGAGAGGTCGAGGTCTGCGAGGAGGCAGATTTCGCCATCTTCGTTTACCCATTTGCTGAGGTCGTGTGTTTGATAGTCTCCGTTGTTTGATGCTTCTACGAATTCAAGTAAATCTTGGACTGTCTTGATGCCGATATTCGAAGAATATGGATCTTGATGGACGGTGATAGATTTTGGTTCAAGGCCTTCGGTGGTGAAGGTGACAGTGCCTTCTCTGTCGCTCTTTACTTGGTTGGCTGAGATGGTGAATGTCGCCTTGCCGGAACCGGAGGCTGGATTGCCGTCGTTTGGAACGATCCAGTCGGCATCGGTTGCAATCTTATAATCTGATGTCGCATCGATGTCCACGGTCATCGTTCCGCCTTCGTGGGTGAACCTGGTGTTGTCCGCCTTTACTTCAAGCCTGAGCTGCACCAAAGGGATCTGAATGATGACAAATGCCTGATCGGTAAGCCCATTGGCTGAAATGGTTACGATGGCTTTCCTGTTCTCTTCGGCGGAGTGTTCGAATGCGTCGATGACGAAGGAGACACTCTTGTCCTCTGCTGGCTTGTCTACTGACCTCGTAGGTGGCACATATGTCACCCAATTGCACTCTTCGCCGTTTGCGCCTTCGATGGCTACGGTGAAGTCGACATTCGTGTTGACTGCGGCGGTGATTGTATCCTTCTTGCCGCCGATTTCGTAGGCTTGCAAGCCTTTCCATCTCATTTCCTCATCATAGACTGTCGGTTTTGGATCTGGCTTGTCGGCAGAATCCTTTTTGCAACTTGCTGCCAATCCGATAAGGACGACGATAAACATAAATAAGTACTTTTTCATCTCATTATTTAATTGATTACAGTTTGTTCTGCTATTTTTTGAAGTTCTAGTGCTGCCTTATGCGGCAGGTTGCAGTCGGAGGCACTCTTCGTAAAGGGCTTGCCGTATATCATAAGGTAATTCACGCATGCTTTGAGATATGCTGCGTATTCGCTCTGATGCTTGTTGTCGCTGTATTCGGTATTAAAGCCGGCTGCCCTTGCGGATGCGAATGCCGTACCGATGGGGGATGGCGTTGCTCCCACCTTTGCTGCGATTGCGGTTGTGCCTCCAATCAGTGCGGCATCAAACGCCTCGTAGCTGCCGTAGCTCATGAAGTTGGACATCGAGTATGCCCATGTGTTTTCAAGAAGTATGGCGCAATCTGGTGATGCACTGTGAATTAGACTGACAAGATTCTTCGTGTCCGAAAGAGTCGTCTGTGACGTACTGGATTTCGGATTATTGTAATAGCTGGAGTGCTTTGTGCTCTGATCTTGGAGTATCGCATAGTCGTATCCTCCCTCTTTAGCAACTGCTTTAGAAAGTTTCAGAGACAGGTGCTGCCCCAAGGTCAGCCCTCCTTTGACATTCATCCTGAGGTCGATTTGATGCCCTTCGCTACGTGCGATTTCCTTCATCATCCAAACAGGAGCATAGTAAAAGCTGAATGAGTTTCCAAGAGCCGCAATCTTTTTAGTTTCAGTCGTAGCGGGAAATTTTGATGCCGGATAGGCAAGAATGCGGCAGCCCTCGAAATTGAATGGCGCTATACATACTGTTCCTGTACTCGAACCTCCTCGCGTTATTTTGCATCTCATGAGAAGCGTGTCATTCTGGATTGGCTCTGAGGTGGTAAAATGTTCAATGAAGGTCGTGTTGCTGCTTGTCGAGGATCCGATGGTCGCAAAAGTCCTTCCTTTTTTCCACTCTCCGTCAGACTTGTACTCGAATATCCATTCGGATGGCGCATTGTTTCCTGATACATCTATGGTCAGAAAGAAATCAATATCCGTAGATTTTTCCAAATCTTCCATTGGGACGCCAAATAGCAGATAATCTCCTTCCTGAAGTCCTGTTACGCTTAGTCCCGATGCGGAGCCAAACGAGAGTTCGTTTCCGGTCTCGGAAACGGCTGTGATATATGCCTTGTTTCGGCCTTCTCCAGCGGTGGCGTAGCAAATTCCTGCGGCGCGCCAGTTTGCGCTTGCAAGGTTTTGCGTAATCTGCCACCTGCTGTCTAAAGGAGTGCCAACAACTTTTGCTGTGGGTTCTGGGTTTGGCACATCCTGCTGCTTATTGCAGGATAGGGCGGCTAAGCAGGCGAGTGCGGCGAGCAGCATGTTAGGTATTTCTTTTTTCAACGTTCTTATGTTTTACGCTCCAAATTTAAAAATAATTTCCAAATATTTTGCTAATTATTGAAATAATTTCAAAAATAATGTTGAAATAATATGGAAATTCAAAATAATTAACCATCTTTGTGGTAAATAAGCATCATTAAATGTCAACGCTTAGCTATATACGCATTCTTTTCTCAATTGCCTTGGCTTTGGGCTCTGTTTCATGCAAGCCTGCGGAGGTGATAGATGCCCCTGAGCATCCGGTTCAGCTTCAGGCTCCTTCCCATATTTGGTTCGAGAGAATTTCTGATTCGATGCTGAAGGTTTCCTGGCGTTCCGATACGGCTTCGGTTGCATCTTATATTATATATAATGGGGAAGAGAAGATTGGAACTGCCTCGAATACTGTCAGTGAGTATGTCATTACTTCTGGTTTGGCTCTCGGCGATACATATCAGATAGGAATATGCGCAGAGCCGTCCGATGAGCATCACGTTGCTTCTGAAATTGGCTACTCTGAATATAAGATGGTTCCTAAGGCTGACATCCCATCAAGTAGCATTGAGTCTGTGAATTCGACTGCTGCGGCACTGGCATTTTCTGTAAGAATCAGAAACGTTGCGGCTTGCGCCAATCCTGAATTTGGTATTTGTTGGTGTGAGCGCGGGGTGGGCGATCCTACTATGGAGGATAATTATTTAGCCGGTCCTGCAATTCCGGAAAGCGGTCCCGTGCTTCAGGTGATACCCAACACATGTCTCGACTATGGGAAAGAATATTCTTCTCGTGTCTTCATCCGCACCGACGAAGGTGTTTATTATGGAGAGACGGAAGATGTCTCTCTTGGGGATGGTCCGGAGGCAATCGTACTCGATTGGACGAAGTATGATTCTTCTGCTATTCCCGCGGAAATTGAAGTATATGGCACCACATCGAAATTGAATGGGAGAAATTTCCGTGCATGGTATGCCATCTGCGACCTTCAGCACTCAGATATTGAGCTTCGCACGAACATCCCGAATTCGGTAGCTACCATTGATGATCAAAGCGCATCATTCTACGGAGACTGCTATCTTCTTGTCAACGGTGGATATTTCGCTGCTGGCGAACATACTGGTATTGCAATCAATGATTATATAGTTACGGGATCCATCAGCAATGCCAGAGGGTCGATTGATCCTTCAGACAAAGAAAACAATGAAAGGTACCCGACGACTAGGGGCATTTTTGGAGTTGATGATGTCGGCCGTCCTTCTGCAATGTGGGCTGCTGGTTCCGCTCCTCAGTATTTCGCCAGCCCTATGCCATCGGTCAAAGGAGAACAGAAGTATCCTATGAATGTAAGCGAGTGGGAGTCGGCGAATAAGGTAGATTGGTCTCCGCGCGCAGCAATTAGTGCGGGCCCGCTCCTTCTCAAAAATGGGAAATGCCCATTCGACTTTACGTCGACTCCAAGAGGTGGTAACTATTACTATTCTAATTATGAGTTTATTGCGGACGATATTTTTGGATCAGATGTTTATTGCGATCGAACGGCGATTGGTTGCACGGCAGAAGGGAAGACCGTGATTTTTATCTGCGATGGTAGAATTTCAGCAAGTCGTGGCGCTACGCTTCTCGAGCTTGCGATGATAATGAAGGGAATTGGGTGTACTGATGCCCTCAACCTCGATGGTGGTGGGTCTACGGGAATGATGGTTGGCACAACGCACGTAGGAGACATTACTGGCGGAAACCGTAAGGTCAAGTCAACGGTAGGATTCTTTAGAAAAAAATAAGAGATATGACAGGATTGAGGAAATTGCTCTCCCTGATTGCGGGTATCCTGATGGCGATAGGCCTTTATGGCCAACAAAGGACGCTGTCCGGAACCGTGTTTGACGAGACTGGTCAGCCATTTCAGGCTGTGACCGTTATGGTTCGCAATACCACTAGGGGAACGATGACGGATGTTGACGGTAAGTTTGATATTTCTGTCGCATCTGACGATGTCCTCGTCGTGTGCTGCATGGGCTACAAAGAAGTTCAGATTGCGGTAGGGGACAAGAATAACATTCGCGTCAAGCTTGAACCTGACGCAGTGTCGATTGACGAAACAATGATTGTGGCATATGGTACCCAGCGTAAGGCTTCGATTATTGGTTCAATCAGCACTGTCAGGACGGAAGATCTCCAATCGCCAGTCGGCAACCTTTCTTCTGGGCTAGCCGGCAAACTTCCGGGAATTGTAGTAATGCAGAGGTCTGGTGAGCCAGGCCAGGGAGCAGATTTTCATATTCGTGGCGTAAGTTCGTTCGGCGCAAACACGAGTCCTCTTGTAATCGTAGATGGCATCGAGCGAGACATGGATCTTGTAGATGCCGATGATATCGCATCTTTCTCAATCCTTAAAGATGCCACTGCAACGGCTCTTTATGGCGTGCGTGGTGCGAATGGTATTGTCATCATTACGACCAAGCGTGGCTCCGAGTCTGCTCCGAAGGTTTCTGCTAAAGTTGAATATGGTCTTACGCAGCCGGTCCAAATTCCTAAGATGGCAGACACTGAACAGTGGCTTAGGTTTTACAACAACCTCTATATGGATGCGAGCGGAGCAAATATCTTCTCTGATGAGATAGTTGCCCATTACATGTCTGGCGATATGCCGGATCTCTATCCATCTGTGGATTGGGTAAATACCATCTTTAAGAAAATTGCCCAGACAGGCAAGTTCAATGTCAATGTTTCGGGAGGAGGCAGGCGCATACGTTATTTCGTAGCTGGTTCCTACTATACTGAGGGGGGTATTTTTAACGTTACTGAGAATGAGGACTACAATCCTCAGATTAGCTTCGACAAGTTTAGCATTCGCTCCAACATCGATATTGATGTTACTAAGTCGACTGTACTCAACATATCGATGTCTACGCAGGAGACTGTACGCAAGTCCCCGGCATCCAGTCTTTCGGACATCTACTCCGATGTCATGAGGGCTACACCTATCGCGACTCCAACGAGATTTAGCGATGGTACCCTTGCCGCTCCATATGCTCTTTCCGGAGTTAACCCTTATAACGACCTCAACAGCTCGGGGTCATATCGTTCTTCTGGTATGTACGCCCAGTCGCTTGTTTCCCTTACGCAAGATTTCTCCGGCATTATTACTGAAGGACTCAAGGCTAATGTAAAATTTTCTTGTGATGCCAATAACTCCAACTCTATAACTAAGAGAAGGAACGCCAGCTTGTATTACCTCAATCTTGATACCCCTTACAATGCCGATGGCACTCCAAATTACGTTGCTCGCAACGATGGCACCAACTATCTCACAATGACGAAGTCCAATAGCAGTTCGACAGTCGTCAATCTTGAGGCTTCCGTAAACTATGAAAGAAACTTTGCTCAGGCTCATAGGGTGGGTGCGATGTTCCTTTTCTCGTACAGAAGCAGGACCAACAATGTTCCAAGCAGCTATCTTTATGCTTTCCCGTATAGGAATATGGGTGTCGCCGGCCGTGCGACTTACTCCTATGAGGATCGATACTTTGGGGAGTTCAACTTTGGTTACAATGGATCCGAGAACTTCGCTCCGGGGCATCGCTTCGGTTTCTTCCCATCGTTCGCATTGGGATACATGATTAGCAACGAGCGGTTCTGGGCTACGATTCGTCCGATTGTCAGCAACCTTAAGATCAAGGCTTCGTGGGGAAAGGTTGGAAACGATCAGATTGGAGGAAACAGACGCTATGCCTATAACACCACAATGAATACAAATGCAACGGGTGCTACTTTTGGCACTAATGCCCAGAACCACTTGACTGGTATAACTACAGGAGATTATGGAAACCCAAACGTTTCCTGGGAGGAAGCGACCAAAACCAATGTTGGCGTTGAGTTGGGGCTCTTTGACGAAGTTTCCCTGACCTTCGACTATTTTCATGATCTTCGCAAAGGGATTTTTATTCAGCGCCAGTCTACTCCTTCCGTAGTTGGCATGACAACGACCCAGTATGTCAACCTCGGAAAAATGGTCAATAGGGGATACGAACTCTCCGCAAATTGGTTGCATCGCTTCAGCGAAGATTTCACTCTTTCTCTTAAGGCTAACTATTCATTCAATAGGAATCGCAAGCTTTACGATGACAAGCCCGACCAGGTTTGGAAGTATCAGAACGAGGTTGGCTTTGCCTATAACCAGCAATTCGGACTGATCGCCGAAGGCCTTTTCGAGTCACAGGAAGATATCGACAATTGGCCTACGCAGACCTTCAATACCGTTCGTCCTGGAGATATCAAGTATAGGGATGTCAACTCCGATGGCGTAATAGACCAGTATGATATGATTCCCATCGGATATACGACTCTTCCTGAAATCAACTATGGATTTGGACTTGACCTCAAGTACAAGAAATTCGATTTCGGCATTTTCTTCTCCGGCGTTTCCAATGTCACTAGGATAATCAAAGGCTCGAATCTCTCTGGTGCCTCGTCGAACATCCAGTTTCTCGGCCAGATATTCTCTGATGTTGCAGAGAACATGTGGACATTGGAAAATCCAAATGCCAATGCCATTTATCCAAGACTATCAATGACCCAGAATACCAACAATAGCCAGGCTTCCACCTATTGGCTCAGGGATATGAGTTTCCTTCGCCTGAAAACCTTGGAGGTCGGCTACAAATTCAAGAAGTCGCGCATATATTTCTCGGGAAACAACGTTCTGACCTTTGCCAAGTTTAAACTGTGGGATCCCGAACTGGATGCAAACTATGGGAATGCTTATCCTCAGATGAGAACGTTTGTATTTGGTGTCAACGTCAATTTCTAGCAATAAGATGAAGAAGCTCTTTATTATTTTGGCAATTGCCTTTTTGACTGCGGTATCTTGCGAGAAGGCCTTTGAGGTTGATTTAAGCGATCAGGCGACGATAGGCGAGATCTTCAGTAAAAGCGAGACGACCCACAGGTTTCTGTCACACATTTATTCCTATCTGCCTCTTGAGGAAGATGTCGTAGGTTCTAATGGTTGGGTAGTCGGTCGTTCGGATCAGTCTCGCTTCAGCTGGTATCAGTACGTGTATTACGATCTCTATAGGACGGGAAACTATTCTGCATCGACGATGAAGAATTCTCCGATTACCTATTTTGATTTCTGGGGAGCATATTATCAGGGAATTCGCCAGTGTTCGATTTTTATCGAGAATGTTGATGACGATACGGAAGACAGCGAGCCTACAAGGCGATACATGAAGGCGGAGGCACGTTTCCTTCGAGCGTATTTATATTACCTGCTGTTCCGTCAGTATGGCCCAGTTTATATCATTGGAGAATCAGCTGCAGACAGTGACCTAATGGGCAAAGATGTAGATAGGAATACGGTCGAAGAGAATGTCGAGTTCATGGTCAGTCAGCTTGATGCTGCCGCTGAAGACCTCCCTCTTCGTCTGTCTGACACTTCTGAAAGCTCTGAGAGATGGATGGGGCGCATAACCAAGGGAGCGGCGCTTGCCCTTAAGGCAAGAATCCTCATGATGGCAGCATCGCCACTTTTCAACGGATGCGACCTTTATAAGGGAATCCTCAAGAATATGTGGGGCAATTATCTTTTTCCACAAGAGCGCGACCTGGGAAAATGGGAAACTGCCGCAAAGGCATGCAAGGCCGTCATTGACCTTGGGATTTACGACCTATGCCGATCAACCGAGTCAGGCGACCCATTCATAGATGGCGCCCGCTCTTATCAGAAAGTTTACTTCGAGCCTTGGAACGAGGAAACAATCTTTGGATGGTGGAAGAGAACCCGCAATGCTTATTGGACTACAGCATATACCTATATGGGCGGTGCCGGGCAAGCTGTTGGGACGGCCATCCCAAAAAATTTTGGACGCTTGGCATACTCGGGAATCTGCCCCTCTTTAAAGTTGGTGGATGCTTATGCAATGTACAGCACGGGGCGTTATGCCGTCATGGGGTATGAGAAAGATGCAAATGGCAATGACTATTCGCATCCAATAATCGATGAGCTGTCCGGGTACAAGGCGGATGGATGGACAGAGAATTATCATCAGCCGCTTGATGCCGACTGGGCGCCGGCTTTCAAGGCTCACAATAGCACCATTGGCCGCGAGCCTCGTTTCTACGCATGCATAGTTCCTAGCGGATTCTACTGGCCTTGCCAAGATTTTTATATGGAATTCACCGGAGGCCGGTTTGTTACCTTCGATGGTGACGAGAGCACATCTAAATATGATATGTCGGCTGCATGCTGCCGAAGTGGATATGCATGGAGAAAGAATTACAAGGCTGACACGCCTGTAAAATTAGAGTCTGACTTTACGTCGATGTCTGCCGTGTATCCAGAAATAAGACTTGCGGAAATATACCTTAGTTACGCTGAGGCATGCAATGAAAAGCCTAGCAGGGATGAGGCTTCAGCCATTGAGTATCTCAACAAGGTTCGCAACCGCTCAGGACTCAACAATGTAGAAGTTGCGTATCCTGAGGTCAGGGGTAACCAAGGACTTCTTCGCACTCTTATCCAGAGGGAGAGGATGCTTGAGTTTGCGATGGAACCTATGCGCCATTATGATGCATGCCGCTGGATGATCGCTAAGGAGGAATATCCTTGCGCCAACTGGACCCTGAATATTAGTGCAACTACTTACGAAGGTTCATACAAGAGAGTGAATGACGATTTTATCGGTGATCCGGCAGTATTCGAGGATCGAGATTATTTCTATCCGATTTCTGCAAGATGGCTTTCCCAAATGGTCAACCTCACGCAAAATTATGGTTTCTAGAAGAAGATTATGAAGAAGATATTCTACATGCTTGCGACACTTGCAATTACGGTCTCTTGCGGAAAGGTGTTTCCTGACGACAGGGAAAATCATCTTCCGGACGATAACATATACCTCGATGTCTCTTCGTTAAAGCAGGACATTCCTGCTTCCGATGGACAATATCAGATAGTCATCATCAAAGGCGGAAAGGGAAAGTCACCTGCCGATGTTACCGTTTCCATTGATCAGAATGTCCTGAAAGAGTACAATGAGGCAAATGGTGCTTCTTACCAGATGACCCCATCTAACATCATTGATGACTTCTCTTCGACAACTGTTCACTTTGACGCGAAAGATACTAGGTCGGTCGTTACTATAACATGGAATGTTGCTGCTCTCACCGCTTACCTCTCCGTAGGAAAGTATGTTGTTCCTGTCAGCATCAGCTGCGAAGGACTTGAGATGGTCGAAGGCAAAACCAAGATTCTTATTCACCCAACACTATAGCACATGGTAAAGTTCCTTCTATCAATCCTTTTCACTGATATGGTTTTATGCTACGGTGGTAATCAGGGCAGGGAAGTCTATGAGTGGAATCAAGACAGATTCGACTCATATGTGACCTATGTCGATGAGGTAGGAAAGGAGCAGTGGCTTTTTGACGCATTCCTTTGTCTTGAATTTGAGGACAGAGACGTTTCTACCGGCACTAGGTATTCCCTTATGGCCGGCCAGGTCGATGGCCCTTCCGGTAGCAAGACTAATTGGGAACATATGCTTGATTATTGGTATATGAAAGACAATGGACTGGATGCACTTGACAAGTCAATCGAAGCAGCAAAGGGAAGAATTGGTGAGCCGGTTACTCGCCGTCAGGTTGTCCTGTTCCTTCCCGATCCTATTCCATTCTTGAATTATAGAGATTCTTCTTCAACACAGATTTACTGGGGAGAATTGGATGGACGTCAGCTTGATTTCTCCAAGAATGAGGACAGAATGGCTGCCTACAGGTGGTACATTGACGAGTCTGAACGCCGTTTCGCTGAAGCCGGATATCGCAATATAGACCTTGCCGGGTACTATGTGATTTCCGAATGCATCGCAATCCCATCCGAGCCTTGGACTGACTTTGCGAAACTTCATGATGTCATACCTCCTCTTGCAGAATGCGTCCACTCCCTTGATAAGGCGCTTTATTGGATTCCGTTTAGCCAGGGCGCCGGCTGGAGAAGAGGAAGGGAACTAGGTTTCGACTATGTCTGGATGCAGCCAAACCACTTCTGGAGAGGCGATGATTGCCCGATGTCTCGTTACAAGCAGTTTCTTCGCGATGAGGGTTGCGGGATGGAGTTCGAGTTCGATACCAAGGTATACGAACGGAACCCAGAGCATGAGATGTACCGTGAGCGCTTCCGCGAGTATATGGAATGTGCTGTCTCCGAAGGAATTTATGGCTCACAACCACTTACATATTATATCGATTCGAACTGCGTTTACGATCTCAGGCGCTCGGAAGCGGAAAGCGACAGAGCATTTTACCATGAGTTCTGTAAGTTCGTAGTTGGCAATCCTCTCAGGAATATATGAAAAAGGCAATATCAATATTGATGGTGATGGCCGCAATGGTAACCGCTTCCTGCTCTAAGATGTCTTATGTCGAGGTGCCGGTTGAGATTCATGATACGACAGTTGTCCTTGTGGAGGCTATCGATTCTACTAGATACCCTTGGGAACAAGGTCGAGATGCTCGCCCTGCTATTTCCGATATGGTTCTTTGCTATGGCGGTAGCGCTATTAGGAAATCCACGGATTGGCCTGCATCCCGTTTTTCAGAATATGTTTCCTACAAAGATGCAGAAGGTAAGGAACATTGGCTTTTCGATTCTTTCCTCGCATTGGAGTGGAGATATGTCGATACGGACATTTATCGGGACGGCTCTGGCGCATCGGATCCTCTTGACATTCCTGGAAAGTATGGTTTGACAGGCGGACACGACTATAGGAGTGCGCCGAAGAAGGGCTGGCAGTATATGATTGACTTCTGGTGCGCTGAGGATAACGGATTCGGCGGACTCGACAAAGCTGTCGCGGATGCTGCGGCAAGACTGGGAAATCCAGTCGCAAAGAGAAGAGTGGTGATGTTCCTTCCTGATCCCTTGAAGAACGAGTATTATACCGACAAGAAATCTTCTACGACATATTGGGGAGAGGTTGATGGGAAGACTCTCGATTTCAGCAAGGATTCCGACCGTCTCATTGCGTACAGGTGGTATATCGATGAAGTCCGCGCAAAATTCGCAGAGAGAAATTTCCGGAACATCGAACTCATAGGTTTCTATATTCTTGCAGAGGATATCAAACATCCATCCGAAAGTTATACGGATTATGCAGAGCTTTACGACCTCATAGAGCCTCTTGCGAACTACCTCCATTCAGTTGGCGAATTCCTCTATTGGATTCCGTACAGTTCGGCTCCTGGAAGAAGCAGGGGCTGGGATCTTGGAATAGATTATATCTGGCTCCAGCCGAATTACTACGAACACGGTTCCGGATATATGGATACTGCCATCAGCAGAATGATCAATGACGGCTTGGGGATGGAAATCGAATTCGATAGGAAGGCTTTCTTCAAGTTTGACGGACAGTATGATGCCACTCTTTATTCCAACAGGTTCAAGTCCTATTTGGATAAGGCAGAGAGTACTGGCCTTTACGGAACGAAGCCGTTCACTTATTACATAATGACGGACACGCCGACAGACGTGATGGAGCTATTTCGCACGTCTGGTTACGGCAAGGATAAAGAATTGTATCAGAGGTTCTGTTCGTTTGTGGCGAATAATCCTCTAAAAGATAGTTTACGATGAGAAAAGGTATCATATTGATTGCCCTGATTGCCTCTCTCGGATTCTATGCATATGCTGTAGAACCCGCTGATTCATTGGCGCTTTCCCATGTGCTCACAGGAACCGTTTCCAAAGGTCTGGAGGGAAGGATATCGGGCCTGTACATCATCCAAAATACTGGAAGGCCGGATGAGGTAGCCGATGTATATATTAGGGGAGTTCGCACAACCGGAGCCAGCGCCAGACCTCTGGTTATAGTAGATGGCGCAGAAAGCGAGCTGGATCTTCTTGACGCAGACGAGATTCAAAGCATAGAACTTCTCAAAGATGGATCCTCTGCTGCCCTTTATGGCATCAGGGGGAACAATGGAGTGCTTGTAATAACCACGAAGCATGGAATGCTTTCCGCTCCACAGGTAAGGGTTAATGCCCAGTTTGGAGTTGGCTCTGCTACAAGGCTCCCAAAGATGGCGAATTCCGCTGAATGGATCGGGTATTACAACGATCTCTGTACCCAGGAGGGCGTAGCAACTCCATTCCCTGAATCCGTAACGCAGCTTTATCTTAACGGAGGTGACCCTGACCGGTATCCTTCCGTAGATTGGGTGAATGAGATATATGGCAAGGTCGCAACTATTCAGAAATATGGGGTTAGCGTCACTGGGGGGAGCGAGAAGGTCCACTACTATGTCAAAGGATCATATTACAATGAAAATGGCATCTTCAAGGCTGCCAAGAATCTTTCGTATGACCCACAGACCCGCTATGGAAGGTTCAATTTCCATTCAAACGTCGATGTCAATATAACAAAGTCATTGCTGCTCAACCTTTCGCTTGGAACTCAGTATCGCTCTGCCAGAGGTCAGGTTGATTCGTATCAGGCTTTGTATGCCAACACCCTGACGGCGACTCCTATCGCGACTCCCGTAAAGTTCTCTGACGGCAAGTTTGCGATGCCGCGTTACTATGATGGAGTCAACCCATACAACACCCTCAATGCGGAAGGGTATCGCCAAATTGCTGCCGTGACTGCCCAGACCAGGCTTAAACTCACGCAAGATTTCTCGGATATCCTTACGAGCGGCCTCAAAGCCGGATTCTTGTTTTCTCTTGATACTCGCAATGGAAACATTATCTATCGCCACAGAAATCCAAGGTACTACTATATGGATGAGAATGGCGAGTTCCATTCCCAGAATGACGGTTCCAATTATATGACGATGACCAAGTCCATTGATGGCTATACGACACTATCCATCGAGCCGTTCGTGAGTTTCGACCGTGCATTCGGAGACCGCCATGAAATCAATGCCATTGTCCTTGCCAACCTCAGGAACAAGACTGACAATGTGCCTGCTTCCTATATTGAGGCATATGCATATAGATTCCTTACTTTCGCTGGAAGCGTAAAATATTCTTACGACGACAAGTATTGGGCTGGCGCCGCACTCAGTTACAGCGGATCCGACAACTTTGACGCAGCCCATCGTTTTGGAATTTATCCAAGCGTGGAGGCTGGCGCCAATCTCGGACTTTGTACCGTCAGGGCTTCTTTCGGACTTAGCGGCAGCGAGCAGCTAGGTTCTGCGGCAAGGCGCTTCGCCTATAATTCCACTCTTGATACCGCAGCCGGAAGCGCAGTCTTCGGTGAAACCGGCCGAAATGAAAGAGATGGTATCGCGACTGCATGCTTCGGCCAGGAAGGACTTGCAATGGAGCAGTCAAGAAAGGTCGAAATTGATGCCTGCTTCCACCTTCCTTTTGGAATTGAGACAGGCATCGCTCTCTATTCTGATGTCCGCAGCGGTATATTTATCGAGGATCGGGCTACATCCTCAATTGCAGGCAAGGGAACGCAGTACGTCAACCTTGGCGGCGTTGACAACAAGGGACTCGAACTGTCAGCGCAATATGCCCGTACCTTCGACAACGGTTTTGAACTTCTTGCATATGGCAACATATCCTACAACCATAGCAAGATTACTGCCGATGGTCTTCCGAAGCAGCTCGAATCATATCAGCAGACTATCGGAGGCTCAATCGGTCAGCAATATGGGCTAGTGGCTCTGGGTCTTTTCCAGTCTGAAGACGAAATCGCCAACAGCCCGAAGCAGAAGTTCGGTGATGTCAATGTGGGAGATGTCAAGTATATGGATCAGAATGGCGATAATGTCATAGATGCATACGACATAGTCGCCATCGGCCATTCTAATATTCCTGCAATTGTCTATGGCTTTGGAGCCGATCTCAAGTGGAAGTCATTTGATCTGGCGCTCCATTTCAATGGTAATGCTCGCGTGACAAGAATTATCAGCGGCAGTCCTGTTGTCGGGGGCAGCTCCAACCAACTCGCTACTGGTTCCATCTATGAGGACATTGCACTCAATCGCTGGACTCCTTCAAATACCGATGCCAAGTACCCGAGAATGTATTTGGCTGGAAGTGCCAATAACTCACAAGCTTCAACGATGTGGCAGAGGAACATGAGCTTCTTGAGGCTTGGCAGCATTGAGGCTGGCTATACGATAGGGAAATTCCGCATATGCGCATCTGCCATCAATCCGTTCACCATCTCAAGTTTCAAGCTTTGGGATCCGGCTCTCGATTGCAACTATGGCGATGCTTATCCTATAATGAAGATGTATGTTCTTGGAGTCAACATTAAATTCTAGAGGTGCTATGAAAAAGATATTTTTCTTAACTCTGTGCTTTTCCTTGGCCGTTTCCTGCGATTCTTTCCTCAAGGTGAATTTTGCGGATCAACCTGAACTTGAGGATGTCCTTTCTCATAATAAAACTTCAAGGGATTTCTTGGCTCACTTATATAACTATATGCCTCTCGAAGAGGATATGGTCGGTGGCTCTGGATGGGTAGTTGGTCGTAGCTCGCAAGCCCTTTACTCTTGGTATTCGCTTGGCTCTTATCAGTTTTATCGCGCTGATAGTTTTGCCGCTACCAGTGCGACTGAAAGTGAGTACGACCAGTGGGATTATCTTTATGAGGGTATTAGGCAGGCGACTACCTTTATCCTTAATATTGATAGAGATGTCCAGGACAATGAGGCGACAAGAATCTTGATGAAGGCTGAGGCTCGTTTTATAAGGGCATATTGCTATTATGCGCTTCTTAGGCAATATGGGCCTGTCGTCATTCTTGGCGATGGCCTTTATGATGAGAATACCGTGAATGCCGAGGTCGATAGGAATACCCTTGATGAGAATGTCGACTGGATCGTTTCTGAACTTGATAAGGCATCTATTGATCTTCCTATGTCGATGGCAGATTGCGGAGAAGGCAACATCGACTGGCGCGGACGCGCAACCAAAGGTGCTGCACTTGCTCTCAAGGCTCGCATTCTTACAATGGCCGCCTCACCGCTTTATAACGGATGTGAAATCTATAAAGGCCAGATGAAAAACATTAAGGGTAAGTATTTGTTCCCTCAGGCAGCTGACCAAACCAAATGGGAAAGGGCTTCAGCGGCTTGCAAGGCAGTCATTGACCTTGGACTTTATTCGCTTTGCACATCCGAGGGCGGAGATGCTTTCAAGGCTGCGGCAGAGGGGTATCAGAAGGTTTTCTTTGAGAATTGGAACGACGAAACCATCTGGGGATGGTGGAAGCGTACTTACAACAATAAGGGGAAAATTATTTATGAGAATCTTGGCGGTACCGGAATGACAATTGCGATGGAGGTTCCTGAGGGATTTGGCAAATATTCATTCTCTGGCATATGCCCTTCGCTTGCGCTAGTCGACAGCTATGCGATGTACGTGAGTGGCCGTTATCCGGTGACGGGATACGAGAATGATTGTGATGGTCTCGATTATTCCAAGCCAAAAGTCGATGCTCTTTCCGGGTACGTGGCAGATGGTTGGACAGAAGGATATCATCAGCCAGTAGATGCCGACTGGGCACCTGCAATCAAGGCTCACAACTCTACCATTGGCCGTGAACCTAGATTCTATGCGGCGGTTGTTCCAAATGGATTCTACTGGCCTAACCAGAATCTCGATGATGCTCGCTTTCTTGTTGGCGTACGCCCGACATCGCAGCACTGCCGCGTTGGGTATGCATGGAGACGCAATTACCCGGCAGGCATGATACTCGCCAGCCAGTCTGATTACTCTATTCTCAAAGCCGTCTATCCTGATATACGCCTTGCGGAGATATATCTCAGCTATGCGGAAGCTCTGAATGAGCAGCCATCGAGAGATGAGGCCGCAGCTATCAATTACCTCGACAAAGTTCGCTGCCGTGCTGGATTGAAGCCTATAGAGATTGCGTATCCAGAGGTGGCTGGCAATAAGGAATTGCTTCGCGCCCTTATCCAGCATGAGAGGAAAGTCGAGTTTGCGATGGAACCGCTCTCCTGGTACGACTCTCTAAGATGGATGACGGCTGGAGAAGAGTGCAACGCTGGCAACTGGACGCTCAAATGCAGTGCCGACTCATACGAGGGTAGTTATGAACGCGTAAAGAACGAATTTGCCGCACCGCCTGCTCGCTTTACGGATAGAGATTATCTGTTTCCAATACCTTTCAGCGTGCTTACGAAAACGGTGAACATGACGCAAAACTACGGATATTGATTTTTATCAACTATAATCAACTCAATAACAATAAATATTATGGTAAAAGAAACGGGCGTAAGCTATTATGGCCTTAGCTACGCTGAGCATGCGAAGGCAGACTTTCAGGAAATGATAGACCACAATTGCAATGCGGTTGTGCTCGCACTCACGGAGTTTGACATCGATTTCTGGTTCCCGAACATCGTCGAGATCACTAAGGCAGCAAAGGATATGGGTCTCAAGGTTTATCTTGATACATGGGGGATAGGCAAGTGGTTTGGCGGTGAGCAGACAAGTCTGTTTCTTACCAACAATGCTGGTAACAGGCAGGTTTCCGCCCTTACCGGAGAGCCTCTTGCTGCAGCATGCTTCAATACTGCCGCTTTCAGAGATTACTTTTATAGAGTAGTGGAAAAGCTTGCTGAATATGTACCTGCGGACGGTTTCTTCTGGGATGAACCACACTATCAGCTTCCAAAGGGAATCGCATCCGTCACAGGAGGCGTTGCCGACGATTGGAGCTGCCGTTGTCCTGTATGCCAGAAGAAGTTCGAGGATGAATACGGCTACCCGATGCCAAAGATTCTGACCCCGGAAGTAGTTCAGTTCCGTGAGAACAAGGCGCTCGAAATCATCCGTGAAGCTTCCGACAGAATCAAGGCAATTCGTCCAGACAGCAAGATCGTCTGCTGCGTCCACGCAACCCAGAACTCTTACTATGTTACTGAGCGTCGCGGTTATGACAACTGGGACAAGGTTGCAAAAAACGGTAATATAGATGTCTTCAGCACTACTATCATAAACTACAATCTCCCAATGAGCTTCTTCAAGAATATCACGAAGCGTACGGTTGACATTGCCGCAAAGTATGGCAAAGGCAATCAGCGATGGCTGATGGGCTACTACCAGGAGCCGGAAGACCTTGGCAAAATTAAGGAGGTTGTCCATCTATACGATGAGATGGGGGTTGAGAGCCTCTTCGCCTGGACATACAGGGGAGGATTTGGAACGGTTCTCGCCGCTCCGCACGCACTTGACGTTTGGGATACGCTCGGCCAAGCTTACGGCGAGGTCCTGGCACCGGAATATAAACTCAAAAAATAAAATTATCCATGACAAAACCAGATTACGGCTTTCTAGAGAAAGCAGAAGCAATCCTCGAGAGGGTACGCACAGAACAGGCTGCCAATGTCGACAAGGCAACTGACCTTATGGTAGAGGCAATCAGAAAAGACGAGCTCATTCATGTATATGGTGGTGGCGGACACACGACACTTGTGATGGGAGAGATGTTCTTCCGTGCCGGTGGACTTGCCAACATCAACCCTATTATGGAAACAGGCCTTTCCGTATTCAACCAAGCTACAAAGTATCTCGAGCTTGAGCGCACAGTCAACTATGGCAGCAGCATAGTGAAGTACTATCGCATACAGCCGGGTGAGGTCTTCATAATCTTCCATAACATCGGCATCAACCCTGCGACAATCGATGCTGCCGCTGAGGCGAAGAGGTGCGGGGCACAGCTTATCGCCATAAGTTCATCATATTGGCAGGACGAGATGCCTGCCGACCATGTCATCCGTCACCCGAACAAGAAGAATCTCTTCGATTATGCGGATGTCTGCATCGATGACTACAATCCGGTAGGGGATACTCTTATGGAGTGCAAGGGATTTGATCGTACATTCGGCCCTGTATCCAACATCGTTGACTTCTATATTGCACACTGGCTTGAGATTGAGACTATCAACAAGTGCGTCGAGAGAGGCATCAACCCTCCTGTATGGATGTCCGCAAACCGTCCTGGCGGAGATGCAGTCAATGCAGAATATCTTAAGAAGTACTTCCCAAGGGTTAAGAATCTCTAGAGAATATGTCATATATGGGGAATGCTCTTCAAGGACTGCTAGATAAGTATGATGTGGCTTTCGATGCCAATGCGCTGCAGACTCCTCTGCAGCAGTGGCGTTGCAACCGCAGGTTTGCGGAGCTGCATAAGCTTGTCGATGGGAATACAATAGAAAATGTCTGCCTGTTACGCTTCTCGCATATGACAGACGGCAAAACTCCGCTGAGCGATACTCTTTACAGGGAGTTCGACCTTTGCGAGTTCATCGGTCACGGAAAGATTACAAGTCTTAATGCTGTATTCACTAATGGCAGGACAGGTAATGTCATCGTAAAGCTTGACAATGGGGTAATAGGTAGTGTTGAGGTCGGAAACCTTCTCCCTTCCGGGAAGTCAGATTTGGAGCGTCACGAGATAGTAGCGAGAAGGGGAGTGGCCAATGACCTCCCTATGGATGTACAGATCCCTTTACAGTCAATCTATACCTATACGGAGGATGGAGAGGCTGGCTATCGCGATGTGGATTTCGAATTGTACGGATTTGGTGAAGAAGAAATTTCCGAAATAAGAGCCGAGTTCGAGTTCTGCAAGAACCCGTCAGCTAAAGCGGATCACGAGGCACAGGACCAGCACTTGAAAGCTGTTGTTGCTGCCGCCTTCGAGTCAGACAAGGATCATAAGAAGGTTGCGCTATGAAACCAGTCAAGATTGCTATCCTGTCACTGACCCATGGTCATACAAGGAAATATTTTCAGGTGCTGAGCGAAAACCCGAATCTTGAGTGGGTTGCCGTAAGCGCCGAGTCCGAGGCTGTCAAGGAGAATTTCTACACCTATGGCTATACTCAGATTCCTTGCTATCTTTCCGATGAGGAGATGCTTGACGCGCATCCTGAGATTGAGGCAGTGGTAATCGCTTCCGCAAACGTCCGTCACCTCCAGCAGGTCAAGATGTGCGCACAAAGGGGAATCCATATCCTGTCGATGAAAATCCCTACCTTTGATATGGATGAGTATCAGGAAATGATAGAAGTCGTTGAGAAGGCTGGAGTCGTTTGTCAGGTAGAACTCGAAATGCACTACAATCCTGTCATCAGCAGGATGAAGGAGCTTCTTCGGCAGAATGCGCTTGGTAATGTAGTCGGCTTCAATGCCACGAACATCACTTTGTCTCCAGTCTTCGCCTTCCCTTGGCAGGGGCAGCCGGAAATGAGCTATGGAAAAAGGATTCCTCTCCGCGAGGGAGATGCCCGCTTCCGTGGTGGTGCGCTTTGTGACCATCCTCACATCTTCGATATGATCCGCTGGCTTACCGGCAGCGATTTCGATTATGTCTATGCTGAAGTCGGACCAAACATCCGCGATATCGAAGAAGAGGACATCATCCTTGTAAATGGCAAGATGAAGAACGGAATCAGCTTCCTGCTTGATCCTTCCTGGTCTCGTCACGAGGAAAAGGTTCCAACCCCTATAGATTGGGACTTCTTCCCTAAGAGAATGGAGGTCAACATCAACATCTCCGGAGATAAGGGGGTGCTTCTCTCTGACTGCTTCGGTCCTAACCTGTGGCATAACGGAAAGCCGAAGGACAGGTACAGAGTGCAGTACGTTTATTTTGACGAATGGATCGGTCTCATCGACGAGTTTGTCGGCTGCATCAGGAATGGTGGCACGCCGAAGATCAACCTGCGTTGGCATAAGAAGACCATCGAGGTGATGAACGCTTGCTACGAGAGTGTCAGAACCGGTCAACCTGTTTACATCAAGTAATACTGATGAAAAAAATCTTGGACTACAAATGGGAGTTAGTCGTGCTCCTCTTCATGGCTTTCTTTTTCAACCAGGCTGACAGGCAGATATTCAATGTCCTTCTTCCGGATATCCAGGCGGATCTTGGATTATCCAAGGGTCAGATGGGTCTTGTCGCGACGGTGCTTACGGTAGTGTATGGACTGCTTGTTCCTGTTGCGGGAATCCTTGGAGGTAAGTTCAGGAAAAAATACATCATATTGGCTGCGCTCCTCGTCTGGAGCACTGCCACTATGATGACAGGTCTGGCAGAATCCCTGCTGGCCCTGATACTCCTTAGAAGCGTGGCTACCGGCGGCGGAGAAGCTTTTTATTCTCCGTCGGCCAATGCGCTTATAAGTGAGAACCACGATGAGAGCACACGTGCAACGGCTCTATCGATTCATCAAACAGCCCTTTATCTGGGCTTTATTTTCAGCGGAATAATTGCATCGGCCATTTCCCAGCGATTCGGGTGGCGCAATGCTTTCTATATATTCGGTGGTGCGGGACTCGTTCTTGCCTTGGTGCTTTCTCTCAGAATCAAAGCAGTTTCTCCTACCGCTGCCGGACAGCAGTCAGCTGTGTCCAAAGTCGGGATCAAAGAGTCTCTCAAAGCATTCTTCGCCTGCCCGTCAGCTCTTTTGATAACGCTTGGCTGTGCCGGACTCCAGTTTGCAGGCTATGCCTTCTTTACTTGGATGCCTACGTATATGAGAGAGAATCCTGCGTTCGGTCTTACTCCGACCCAATCCGCATTCCACGCCACTTTTTTCTTCCAGCTTGCTTCAATTTTCGGCGTGATGGCTGGAGCGAGAATCGCCGACAAAATGGTAGGGAAGCATCCTCTCGTCAGAGGCTGGGTCCAGGTTGCCGGATTTGTAATCGGTGCTCCGTTTATGTACATAATGGCGAAGAGCCAGACCCTTTGGGTCGTGGATGCAACGATGCTTTTCTTCGGCTTCTTCAAGGGTATGTACGATTCGAATATGATTGCGTCCCTCTATGATGTCGTGGAAGAGAAGTACCGCGCTTCTGCTACATCCTTTATGCTTATGATCGGCTTCATCGTCGGCGCAATCGCACCTTACCTTCTTGGAGCGCTCGCTCCTAAGTATGGACTTTCTTTCGGACTCCGGATGGGTTCGGTCGTGTACCTTCTTTCCGCCCTGCCTGTCCTTGTTGCAGTCCTCTTCACTCTTAAAAATGACATTTCCAAAATCAAATGATAAAGCGAATCTTCATTATTGCGGCTGCAGTGGCAGCTTTAATTTCTTGTGCAAATCCAGAGGCTAGGAAAGCTAAGGAACTGGCTTTCCGCATCATTCCGGAGCAGGCTTCCCATTTCCGTTTCGAACGACTCTCTGACACAATGGATGTCTTCGAGCTGGAAAGCGTTGGAAGCAAGATTGTAGTTAGAGGAAACAACGCCAATTCAATGGCGTATGGGCTCAACTGGTATCTGAACAACTATTGCCATACGACGATCTCCTGGTATGTGGAGGATTCGGTTTGCATGCCAAAGGTGCTTCCTGCGGTTCCTGAAAAGGTGCGCATTAGCGCGAGGGCTAAGGACAGATTCTTCCTCAATTATTGCACATACGGTTATACGATGCCGTGGTGGGGTTGGAAAGAATGGGAGTGGATGATTGACTGGATGGCGATGCATGGCGTTACGATGCCTCTTAACATCACTGGCCAAGAGGCTACTATCATGAAGGTATGGGAACATTTCGGCATCCCTTCCGATAAGATTCGCGAGTCTTTCACAGGTCCTCCTTTCCTTCCTTGGAACAGGATGATGGATATCGACAAGTGGATGGGACCTCTTCCTCAGAAGTGGATAGACGGGCAGGAAGATCTCCAGAAGAAGATCCTTGCGCGCGAGAGGGAACTGAATATGAAACCGGTGCTTCCGGCATTCAACGGACACGTTCCGGGTGCGTTTGCTAAGTTGCGACCGGAGGCTAACATCAAGGCAGTTACCAAGTGGGATGGTTTTGAGCCGGAATATGGTTGCTGGTTCCTTGATCCTGAGGATCCTCTCTTCGGAGAAATCCAGAAGGTATTCCTCGAGGAACAGGAAAAACTGTATGGAACTTCCCATGTGTATGGACTCGACATTTTCAACGAGGTGCATTTCTTTGATGAGATAGAAGGTGAGGAGTGGGATCCTGAGGTTCTGGCGAGAATCTCGAAGCATGTTTATGAGACTCTTTCACAGGCGGATCCTGAGGCAATTTGGCTACAGGTCGGCTGGATGCTCTATCACGATTCCGAGCATTGGACTCCGCGTCAGGTTGAAGCTTATCTTGGCGCTGTCCCGAAAGGGAAGGTCGCAATGCTCGACTATTTCTGCGATGAGGCTGAAATATATGCGATGAACAAGAACTTCTATGGCCAGCCATATTTTTTCTGCTTTCTTGGCAATTTCGGCGGCAACACTAACCTGAGCGGTGACTTCCATTCCCTCAGCGATAAAATTGAAAGAGTTTTTGCCGAAGGTGGGGATAATCTTCTCGGACTGGGTGGGACACTAGAAGGATTCGGTGTCAGCCAGTTCCTTTACGAATTCCTTCTTGACCGTGCCTGGAATACTGGCGTAAGCGATGAACAGTGGGTCAGGACTCTTGCGGATCGTCACGCTGGCGAAGCATCAGAGGGCATTGAGAATGCTTGGAAAGTCCTGACTGATGATATCTATGCCGGGGGTGCAACCTACAGCGGAATTTGTCCGGTTTCCTGCATCCACCCTTGCTTTGAGGGACATTGGAACTGGACTACTCTTACAAGTGTCCCTTATACATTCGATCAGATCGCAGCTGTCTGGAAGACTTTGCTTCAAAATCCGGAGGATACCGATTTCTACAAGTTCGATATCGTCAATGTTGGAAGCGAGGTCATCAAGTTGGCTTTTGATCCTGAACGAGATGCCTTTACCGCTTGCTATAGGGCGAGGGATGTTGAAGGGATGAAAGCGCACAGAGATTACATGAGGTCTCTATATTCGGATTGGGACAGGCTCCTTGCCTGCCACGGCACATTCTCCCTTGAGAATTGGATTGCGCAGTCTCGCACGTGGGGCGGCACTCCGGAAGAGAAGAATTATTATGAGAAGTGTGCGAGGCTTATCATAACCACTTGGGGTGGAACAGGCCAGCTTACCGACTATGCAAACCGTCAGTGGTGCGGTATGGTTACCAGCTACTATCAGGGGCGTTGGGAACTCTTCTGGGAGGAAGCTATTTCCTCAGTAGAGCAGCATCGTCCATTCGACCAGGAAGGGCTTGACAAGGCCATCAGGGCATTTGAACTGAATTGGGCGGAACCTGATGAGGTCACTCTGGCATATCCTGAAGCCGGCAACGCTTATGAGGTTGCCAGCGAGATAGCTTCCAAACTCATTTGTTTCGAATAGGAAATACGACAACGACATCTTCATGGTAAAGAGCAAGTAGGACAGGCCAAGATCGAATGTGCCGAGAAGCTGTTCGGCTCCATCTCCACCATCAATGTGAAGTGCCATATGGTAGCTTCATATAGTGATTTGCTGGACGAGATGTGGAAAGTAGGTACTGCTTCAAAAAGCGAATGCGCAACCCTTTATTATGTGGCTGAACTTAATTCAGCCTGTCTTTGATGTTGTAGTGATTGCGTTCGGAAGCGTTTCTGGACACTAGCTCTGCGAGGAAGCCGGCCAGGAACAGCATCACGCCGATGACCACTGCGAGCAATGCCAGGTAAAACAGCGGCTGATCCGTCACTGCCCTGTACGCCGCATGATGCGCCTGATGGACAAGTTTCGCGATGATTATCCAGACCGTCATCACGAAGCCGATGAAGAACATCAGCAGGCCAGAGAATCCGAAAAAGTGCATCGGCTTCTTCCCGAAAGTGCTAAGGAACCATAGCGACAGGAGATCCAGGAATCCGTTCACGAATCGCTCCATTCCGAACTTGCTTTTGCCGTATTTCCGTTTTTGATGATGTACGGGCTTTTCAGTGATTTTAGTGAAGCCGGCGTTCTTGGCAAGATAAGGAATGTACCTATGCATTTCTCCGTACACTTCCACGTTCTTCACCACCTCATTCTTGTAGGCTTTGAGACCGCAGTTCATATCGTGCAATTTCAGGCCGGTTATCTTGCGAGCAGTGGCATTGTACAGCTTCGACGGCAGGTTTTTAGTGAAGGTGTTGTCGACTCTGTGCTGTTTCCAGCCAGACACGATGTCCCAACCATCTTCCACGATCATCCGGTACATTTCTGGAATCTCCTCCGGAGAATCCTGCAGGTCGGCATCCATGGTCACGACAACTCTGCCCTCGGCAATCGCGAAACCCTCGTAAAGAGCGGCAGACTTGCCATAATTGCGCCGGAAAGATATTCCTTTGATTCTGCCGTCGCCTTTCGCCAGCTCCTGAATCTCTGCCCATGAACCGTCGGTGCTGCCGTCATCCACGAATATCAGCTCGTAACTGAATTTATTGGCATCCATCACGCTCCTGATCCAGGCAAGCAACTCAGGCAGCGATTCTTTCTCGTTGAATAGAGGAACTATTATCGACAGATCTTTGGAATATTCCATATTCATTGATTTAAATATTCTGCCCTTGCTGCTCATCACCCTCGCCTTGCTCCTCCTTGTCATTGCCGATGCTCCCGAAAGGATCTGATGGAGCCAAGCTTGAAGAGAATATCGCTGCGAGCACCCATCCCCAGACAAAGCAGTAAACTAGGGTGGCGAAGAAAACATAGACAGGCATCTTGCCTTCAAGCGCATCCAAGGCATTCAGCGTGTTCGAATCTGCGAATTGGGAATATGTTGTCCTGAAAGACTCAACGGCCTGACTCACCTGATCTGGATTGATTACAAGAATGTCCAGCAGATTGTATCCTGCGACAAGAATCGAAGAACAAAGGGCTATCCTCAGCCCGTAATGCATCAGATCTTGCTTTACTGCGTCAGGATGCGCTTCTCTAAGCTTCACTAAGAAATATCTGAACAGCACTATGCAGGCGATGATTTTGGCAAGGCCGAGAAGAATCGGCAATGCATTGCTAACTATTGCGGAGCCCACCTTGCTGGTAAGTCCGCCCAGAACGCTGAACGCTATGGTTACTAGTGCTAAAATTAACCCCGTCGCAGAGGCCTTATTCCATAACTCTCTTGAAGAAACTGACTTGTCCATATTCGATGACAAAAATAGAAAAATTATTTCGTATCTTTGCAAACTGGCTAATAATATGGCTAGCCAAGTTCAAGTACTTGGTTCGTAAATACTGGTTAGGCCAATTTATTTTAGTTGTTATGATTAACATTACATTTCCGGACGGTAGCGTCAAAGCCTTTGAGAAAGGCGTAACGGGCTATGAGATAGCCCAGAGCATCAGCCCTAGGCTGGCAGAAGAGGTTCTTGCGGTTTCAGTGAAGTTCGCGAGCGACAAGACTATTGGCAAGGGGAAGACACAGGACCTGAATATGCCAATCAATGAAGATGCGGCAATCGTATTGCTTAAATGGGACGACGATGAAGGCAAGAGGGTTTTCTGGCATTCATCTTCCCACCTTATGGCTGAGGCTCTCGAAGATTTGTATCCAGGAGTGAAATTCGGCATCGGCCCTGCAATCGAGAACGGGTTCTACTACGACGTTGATCTCGGTGGCAGGCAGCTTACTGATGCTGATTTCCCTAAGATAGAGAAAAGGATGCTGGAGCTGGCGAGAGAGAAGCAGAATTTCGTTCGCCAAGATGTGTCCAAGGCAGATGCGATGAAGCATTTCGAGCAGACAGGCGACAAATACAAATGCGAGCTGATTTCCGAATTGCAGGATGGCAGCATAACGTATTACACCAATGGCCACTTCACTGACCTCTGCCGCGGGCCACACCTTCGCGACACCTCGGTAATCAAGGCGGTTAAGCTGACTGCGTTGGCAGGTGCATATTGGAGAGGAGACGAGAAGAGGGAGCAGCTCACGAGAATATATGGCATCACCTTCCCGAAGAAGTCGATGCTTGACGAATATCTTGTAGTGCTCGAAGAGGCAAAGAAACGCGACCACCGTAAGCTGGGCAAAGAGATGGAGCTGTTCACTTTCTCCTCAAGGGTAGGAATGGGACTGCCTTTGTGGCTGCCTCGCGGCGCGGTCATGAGATTCGAGCTGGAGAAATTCCTGCGTAAGAAGCAGAACGAATACGGCTACCTGCCCGTAGTTACTCCTCATATAGGGAGCAAAGATCTCTATGTGACCTCCGGCCACTATGCGAAATACGGCAAAGACTCGTTCCAGCCTATCCACACTCCTCAGAAAGGAGAGGAATATCTGCTGAAACCAATGAACTGCCCTCACCACTGCGAGATTTACAGGTCGGCTCCTCGTTCCTACAAGGATCTGCCTTTGAGGCTGGCCGAATTCGGGACGGTCTACCGCTACGAGCAGAGCGGAGAGCTTCATGGCCTGACCAGAGTGCGCTCGTTCACCCAGGATGATGCCCACATGTTCGTGCGCCCGGATCAGGTTAAGGAAGAGTTCGAGAAGGTCATAGACCTTATATTATATGTATTCCGCGTATTCAAATTCGAATCTTACACAGCACAGATTTCCCTCAGGGATCCTGTCCATAAGGAAAAATACATCGGCAGCGACGAGAATTGGGAGAAAGCTGAGAGCGCCATCATCGAGGCATCTGCTGAGAAAGGGCTAAAGACAGTCGTCGAATATGGCGAAGCCGCTTTCTACGGTCCTAAGCTCGACTTCATGGTGCGCGATGCCATAGGAAGAAAATGGCAGCTCGGGACCATCCAGGTGGATTACAACCTGCCTGAGAGATTTCAGCTTGAATATACCGACGCAGACGGCAGCAAGAAACGCCCGATCATGATTCACAGGGCTCCATTCGGCTCCATAGAGAGGTTCACCGCAGTGCTGCTTGAGCATACCGGCGGGCATCTTCCTCTCTGGCTCAGCCCAGATCAGGTTAAAGTACTGCCAGTCAGCGAGAAATATTCAGATTTTGCGAAAAAAGTTTGCAGTTTGCTGAATAATTCCGATATTCGTGCCTCCTTAGATGACAGGAACGAGACGCTTGGAAAAAGAATCAGGGATATTTCCCTGCTCAGAGTGCCTCTGATTGCCATTGTCGGGGAAAAAGAAGTAACGGACGGCACTGTCTCGATCAGGAGAGAGGGGCAAGATGCCGGTACGATGAAAGTTGAAGATTTCGCAAGCTGGATTAAGGCGGAAATGGCCAAAGAGCTTGCATAAATTTAAATAATTAGGAGATTTAATAAAAACAGAATGCCTTACAACAAGCCGAAACCACATTTTGGAGGACCGAGACCTTCCAATTTCAGACCATCTAACTCTAACTCGGCACCTGGCCAGAATGGCAGGCGTCCTTTCGTCCGCCAGAAAGCGGAAGATGAGCTGAACATCAACGAGGAGATCAAAGCCCCTCAGGTCCGTCTTGTTGGCGACAATATCGCCGAGCAGGGCATATATCCTATAATCAAGGCCTTGCAGATGGCCGATGAACTGAGCTTGGATCTCGTTGAGATCAGTGCCAAGGCCGATCCTCCGGTTTGCAAGATACTGGATTACCAGAAATATCTTTACCAGCAAAGGAAGAAGGCCAAGGAGATGAAGCAGAATGCCACCAAGGTGGTGATAAAAGAAATCCGCTTCGGGCCGAACACCGACGAACACGACTTCCAGTTCAAGCTGAAGCATGCCCAAGAATTTCTTGAGGAAGGTTCCAAGGTCAAGGCAACCATCTTCTTCAGAGGCCGTTCCATCATGTTCGCCGAACAAGGGGAGAAGCAACTGCTAAGGTTCGCCGTAGAGCTTGAGGAATATGGGAGGGCGGAAAGCATGCCTACTTTGGAAGGCAAAAGAATGACTATGATGATAGCTCCTGTAAAGAAAAAATAGGAGTTGATTTTAAATTATTAATATTTTGTAAAATGGCAAAGCTTAAGACCAATTCCGGTGCCAAAAAGCGTTTCGCGCTTACCGGATCGGGAAAAATCAAGAGGAAGCACGCTTATCACAGCCACATCCTCACAAAGAAGACCAAGAAGCAGAAAAGGAATCTTGACCATTTCGCCATCCTTGACAAGGTTGACGAGAAGAGGGTTAAAGAGCTTCTGGTCATGTAATTAATGTTTAATTTGGAACGCAGTACTGAAGAATTGCGAGAAATCGTGGTCACTGCCTCCATAAAAAAATCAAATCATGCCAAGATCAGTAAATTCAGTAGCCTCAAGGGCTCGCCGCAAGAAAATTCTTAAGAGAACTCGCGGTAATTTCCTAGCAAGGAAGAATGTCTGGACAGTAGCGAAGAACACCTACGAAAAGGGTCTGACATACGCTTATCGTGACCGTAAGGCCAAGAAGCGTTCGTTCAGGGCTCTCTGGATCCAGAGAATTAATGCTGCCGCACGTCAGTACGGCATATCTTACTCTCAGTTCATGGGCAAGCTCGCTAAGAGCAACGTAGGACTGAACCGCAAGGTTCTTGCGGACCTCGCCATGAATAATCCTCAGGCTTTCGAAGCGATAGTAAACTCTGTAAAATAAGGATGTAAGGTGAGCTTGAGGGAGATATACCACGACAAATGGGTGCGGATGTCCTTTTGGGCAATCCTCTATGTGCTGTGGGTTATCTGGCTAGGGAATTATTGGTGGCTTCTGGGCCTCATTGTCATCTTCGACCACCACATCACGCACAAGGTGAAGTGGATGTTCTGGAAGAAGACCTACAAAGAGGGCGAGAAACACAGTGTCTGGAACGACTGGCTCGACGCAATCATATTCGCAGTCATCGTGGTGACATTCATCAATATATTCTTTCTCCAGGCCTTCAAGATTCCTTCCTCTTCTATGGAGAGCACCCTTTATACGGGTGACCATCTCTTCGTCAGCAAGCTTACTTACGGTCCCAGAGTTCCGCAGACTCCGCTCACCATTCCTTTCACGCACAACGTCATATTCGGGCACGAGTCCTATTCGACTCTCATCCAGAATGATTACCGCAGGCTGAAAGGATTCAGGAATGTCAGAAGAGGCGATTGCGTAGTTTTCAACTTTCCGAATGGTGACACGGTTCTGTCTCGCGCTCCCGCAGATGATTACTACTTCTGGGAGAGAAGCATCGGAAAAGAAGCTGCGATAGCTCAAGGGGGGCCGATAATAGTCCGGCCGGCAGACAAGACTGACCACTACGTCAAAAGATGCGTGGCAGTTGCCGGGGACACTCTCAAAATCGCAGACGGCTTTGTTTTCATCAATGGCGTGAAACAGGAGGTTTATCCCGGAATGCAGATGAGCTACACGGTCGTAACGACAGGCGAGAGAATAAACGTAAGGACGTTGGAAAAGCTTGGCCTGAATATCAGCGAAATCTACTACGATGAGAGCATTCCAGGTTATCCGGCGATGCCGCTCACGGCAGAAATGGCTGAGAAGATCAAAGGTTACTCCGTGGTAAAGTCGGTCGAACCGAACATTGATGTTTATCCGCCGGATTATCCGGACTCTTACTTGAGCTTATTCCCTTTCACGGACAGCACTAGGTGGACTCGCGATAACTATGGCCCTCTTTGGATTCCTAAGAAGGGCGTGACGGTAGAACTAAATGAAGATAACTTGCCTCTTTATCGCAGAATCATAGCGGTTTACGAGCGCAACGACCTTCGCGAGGAGGACGACAAAATATTCATAAATGGCGAAGAGACAAAGGAATACACTTTTAAACAGGATTACTACTTTATGATGGGAGACAACAGGCATAACTCGCTGGACTCAAGATATTGGGGCTTCGTTCCTGAAGACCACATTGTCGGCCGTCCTGCCCTTGTCTGGCTCTCGACTGACAGGAACCGCAAATTCCCGAATAACATCAGGTGGAACAGATTCTTCAAATTTGTTTAAGTAATTTGCAATTTTGAAAATCAAACCCTAAATTTGCAGTCCTGCAATTTATTCAGAATCAATAAAAAATTAGATATCATGGCAAAGACTTGTCAAATAACTGGGAGAAAGAGAATGAAAGGATGCAATGTGTCCCACTCTAAGCTCCACACGAAGAGAGATTTCTCTCTCAACTTGAGGAACAAGAAGTTCTGGTCAGAGGCAGAGCAGAGGTACATTACTCTGAAGGTATCTGCTAAAGGTATCAGGACAATTGAGAAGAAGGGCCTTGACGCTGCAATCAAAGAGGCTCAAGCTAAAGGATATGTTGGACTTGTCTAAAATTTTGAATTATGGCAAAGAAAGCTAAAGGTAACAGGGTGCAGGTAATTCTTGAATGCACAGAGCAAAAGGCAAGCGGTGTTCCAGGCATGTCCAGGTACATCACAACTAAGAACAAGAAGAACACGCCGGATCGTCTTGAGAGGATGAAATACAATCCATACCTTCATAAGGTGACCCTTCATCGTGAAATAAAGTAATATAGGAGACATAAATTATGGCAAAGAAAGCAGTCGCTACATTCTCCGCCAAGTCTGGCGCGAAGAGCATGGTAAGATGCATCCGCATGGAGAAATCTCCTAAGACTGGCGCTTACGTATTCAACGAGCTTCTCGTTGAGGCAAATGACGCTAAGAATTTCTTCAATAAGAAATAACATATCGTAGATCATTCGAGCCTGGACATATTTCTGCCCAGGCTTTTTTATATTATTAAGATTCATTCATCATCCTCTTGTGCCAGGATCAATCTCGGCGGGCCTAGAGATTTTTAATATCTTTGCATCATGAAATACGAACTTGTCATTTTCGATTTTGATGGGACTTTGGCAGACACGAGGGAGTCGATTGTGCTGACTTTCCAAGCCTCCATGAAAGAACTGGGGCTGAGGGTGGCGAGCGATGAGGAATGCGCTGCCACGATAGGATTGACTTTGGAAGGAGGCTTCAAGGCGATATTTCCGAACCTGCAGCCAGAAAAAATCACGCTTTGCGCTGCAACCTACAGGAGAATATTCAGCGAAAGAATGAAGAATTACCTTCCCCCGCTTTTCCCTGGAGTTAAAGAAATATTGGAGGCATTGAAAGCGTCAGGGCACACTCTGACGATTGCATCGTCCCGGCACCGCCATGGCACGGAAGGGTTTCTTAAGGAATATGGGATATTCGATCTTTTCTCTCTGGTGCTTGGCGCGGCAGAGGTCGAGAGGCCAAAGCCTGATCCAGAGGCTGTACTTAAAACCATGAATATATTGCATTTCACCCCGGCCGAAACCTTGGTGGTCGGAGACATGCCATTCGACATTCTCATGGGGAAGGGGGCAGGAGCCGACACCTGCGGAGTGAGCTGGGGAAATTCGGACCGCGCAGCATTAACTGCAGCCGGAGCCACTTACGTCATTGACTCCTTTAAAGAAATATTGGATATCACAGAGCAGGCCTAACAATAACGATAACCGTCGCCGCATTTTTTGCTATCATTGGAATTATTGTTCTTGCTGGGAAAGGCACCCACTTCGCAGAACTAGGGTAAGCAATGGAAATGTTTCCGCTAAGCGTCTACAATAAATGTCCTCGTTGCCTGTAATTGTGTAAACAATACGACTTCGTTCCGATGCCACGGCTTCGACGGATAGATCCGATCCGACAGAAGCACCAACTAACGAGCTAGCGCAAGAGCATAGCCGTCTCTGGAAGAGATGTGCTATGTGGCGCGTCATGCATTTGCTGCGCGAGGTGGTGTGGCCCTGAGGTAGCTGTAGTTAATGTGAGTATGCAAGCCCCTCGATGTCATGGAGGGGTTTTGCATGGCGTACCACGCTGGAGAGCCTTGCACTTGGGATTGGTTCGCGCGGCAAAAGCATTCGGACTGATATTCGCTCATTGGTTGCAGTATTACAAAATAACTGACCCATCATACTGACGAAAGGATCTATATTATCGAAGGCCTAGATCCTGAAACAAGTTCAGGATGACTAGGTGGGTCGTACAGGATGACGTGGTTGGTCGGTACAGGATTACGGGGCTGGTCGTTTATAATATAGAGCGTTGGTCGTACGGGATGAACATAGTGGAATTTCGTAAAGTGCTGTCGGAGTATGTCCTTCCGGAGGCTCTGCAAAGGTGTGCCGGTCGACAACGTGGCTCTTGGGANNGCCTCGATGTCGAGACATGCCCTTCCCTACGCACTTCTGTGCAGCCTGCCTCGACAGCGTTCTGCGAGACACTTCTTCCGGAGGGTTTGAATATTCGTACGCGATTCTTTATTAGCATCGTCGACAAGGTTTTGTGAAACCTTGAAGATAGATTTCGATGATTCACAATCGTAGGCAACGGAGACATTCATTTTAAGTGCCAAGGACACATATTCCCATTGCCAACCCTGGTTCTGGAAACCGGGTGGGCGACGCAGTCCTTCATTACAAGCCAGCCGGTGGCACTATACTGTCGCCCATAAATTCTCGTCCTTCTAAGCGAGGACATGGATGTATATTTTGCGACCGCATCGATGACAGCCTCACCGGCAGCCCCACATCTCACGATGACGGGAGAAAATGTCCATCCTTCAGTCATCCGGGCTTGACCAGGAATCTAGGCTCGTTTATCCCCGTCATCCGGACTCGATCCGGAATCGAGGCTTGCGAAAAACAGATCCTGAATCAAGTTCTGGATGACGGATGAGTCGAATAGATCCTTTCCAAGTTCAAGATGATTGGGAGTATAGTTAAAGATGATGGGGTGTATTCTTAAACACAGGGTTTGGGACTTGATCCTTAGAATTGACCTGAAAGTCTTTCGTGATGGAGGGTACAAAGGAAGCCGATTACGAAAAATGCCTCTCAGGTATCCTGAGGGGCATTTTCCAGTGGAGATGGGCGGAGTCGAACCGCCGTCCAAACAACGTACCCAGCAGCTTTCTACACGTTTATTCTTCCTTTGGTTTTCGTCAGCGGCCTGCCGAAAGACGGGCTAACCGCAGCTTATCCTTTAAATCTTAGCCGGCTTTAGAGGAGTCCGCCGGAGCATCCTTCCTGAATGATACCCCGAACTCGGACAGAGAAGGATTGAAGTCTGCGGGATACTCGTCCGGGCCGCAGCCTTGGCGGCCGGGATTAAGCTAATCGATTTGGTCAATTAGGCAGCGAGTGCGTAGTTGTTATCAGCAACTAATTTTTCGGCATCTTAGATTAACGGGCTGGCCACCGAAGAAGCCCGGCGTGCTTACCACCCGGAATCATTGCTGTCAAAACCAGAACATCCCCAAGTGAAGTAAATATTATACGTCAAGAAAGATGCGAAAGTTTCAATATTCATTGAATTTTCTTTATGAAAATTATTTTCCTAGCGGTACTGGAGGGCTTGCGGTAGGGGCGGAACCGTAGTGTGAAGGCTTATGACTAGGACGAGAACGCAATAAAAAGAGGCAGTGAAGTTAGTCCCTGCCTCCGACAATTTTATGATAGAATAATTTACTCTGCATTCCAGAAAGGGGACTGGACGAGTGTAGGATCCTTGTCAATTTCATCTTGGTATATAGGCCACCAGTAATATTTGCGCTCGTATACGCGGTTAAGGTACTGGGTGCGCTTGAAAAACGCATTAGGATTGACGGGGTCATCCGTGAACTCAGTGCCGGAGAAGTTCATTCCGTACATAGGCTGATTTAGCACCTCTTGCGCCTTCTTCCAACGACGGAGATCAAACAAGCGAATCCCGTCTTCGCAGCACAATTCGACTCTGCGTTCCCTGTAGATTGCCTGACGCACTTCGTCTTGACCAGAGATAGTAATCATCTGAAAGCCATTGCTGTCAGTGCCTGTCCCATATTGAGGAACGCCAGCGCGCTCGCGAATCAAATTGAGGTATTTCAGAATATCTTGATTGCCAGGGTCGCATTCATTCAATGCTTCAGCATAATTCAGATAGGCTTCGCCAAGGCGATACAGAATGCCAGGACGGTAAGGATGTATCCCATTACGATTGTTCTCTTCCAAAGAAACTTTCTTTCTGTTCAGGTATCCTCCTTGAGGAGCATCGTGAGTCGGGCCTCCGTCAGATTCATTAGACATGAAGCGCGTCTCACGATTCGCTTGGTGATACCACTCTCCATTCCAGATGACGGTCAGATAGAAGCGTGGTTCTCGATTCACGTACATATTGTATGTTCCGGCAGCCGCAACTTGATTGTAAGTGTTCCCATCGGTACCGACAGAATCGACTGTCGCTCCGGGACATTTGCGGTACAAGTTGAATTTCGTTTTCCTAATGTCTTTTCGAGTTGAAAAACCTCTTTCAGTGTATCCCGATTCAGTATTGATTATAGGAGATCCATAATTGCCGCCGTATCCAGTGATAGGGATTGAGCCATCTTTCATATAGAAAGCATCCACTAGTGTCTGTGTAATGCCCATGCCGCCGTTGCCAGCCGCCCCTCTCGGAGTGCAGTGAGCTTCGAATGAGCCATAACTGCAGTCCGGGCGAGCGAAAAGTATCTCTTTGTTTGCATCGCCTCTGAGGAAAAATACATCGTAGCATGACATGAATGGGTCTATAGACCCGTCAGCATTGTATTCTCTGACAAGGTCATGTCCGGCCGCATGAGCCGCGTCTATCAAATCTTTGCATGCATCAGCAGCGCGCTTCCATTTCGCCGGATCGTACGACTGGCTGAAACGCGGACGTCCATCATGATTGTTAAATCCTTTGTACCAGTCGTTTCCGTTCACTAATGGACTGGCTGCGAAGAGCAGCATCCGGGCTCTGACTGCAAGGCACATGATAGATGTGGCGCGTCCGTAAAATTGAGTGGATACGTTCAGCCAAGTGGCCGGCAAGACTTTAGACGTTTCAAGCAATTGTGCATCCAGCCAGTCTACAATGTCATCGAAAGGCTCCTGTCCTCGCATGAGATCAGGATCTGCAACGTTGGCTAGCCCCTTGAAAACAGGAATTGAACCATAATTTTCAAGCATCATCCAATAGTAGTATGATATGAGGAAACGACACTCATTTTTCATATTCTCTATGTCAGCCTCCGAGACTCCTTGGTCCGGGAGTGAATGGGCATTCTCAATGAATTGATATGCCGAGCGTATACGTATAGGGCAGCCTGCCCAGGTATCCCCATTCCAGCCAGAGTTCGTGAACCATTGCCCGACCCTCCAGCCGATTCCCGTTCCACCCCACCATGTTATCCAGCGTTGAGAAGGATCGAGTTCATCTGAAAGGATGTCGTAGGAATATGAGCAGGCAAAACCCCAGTATGGATCAGGAATCTTATTGTACACTCCGGAAAGCCAGTCTTCCATGCGAGTGCGATCGTTGAAAACCATCTCCATCGTAAGAGTGTCGTCGGGCGCATTGTCGATGAAGTCCTCACATCCCGAGATGAAGATTCCAGCACTTATTAGCAATATGTATATTATGCGTTTCATGTCTTATCTGTGTTAGGAATTATTAAAAATTGATGTCTAAGCCGAAAGAGAAGGATTTCATGATAGGATATCTGGCTCCATTGGATGTGTCTAGCTCGGGATCCCATAATTTAAAATTCGAAAAATTCAATAAGTTAGAACCCTTCAGATAGAACCTGCAATTCGAAAGCCCTACGTGTTCTATCCACTTCTTCGGAAAAGAGTATCCAATCTCGATGTCACGAAGGCGGAGCATGCTCATGTCTCTAAGCCACCATGTAGAGGCTTGGCTGTTGTTCTGGTTCACGCCATACGTGAGGCGAGGATAGAAAACATCCTGCCTTGGGTTTTCCTTAGTCCATCTATCGTCATAGTTAGTAAAGATATTCCCCATGGCTCCCATCTGGGATCCTGGCAGGAAGAAGCTTGAAACTCCTCCGATGAAGCGCTTAGTGCGAGCATTGCCTTGGAAGAATATGTTGACATCAATATTTTTATAGCTGACGTTTGCTCCGAATCCATAAACGATTTCCGGATCTAATGTCCCACCCAGGGCTGTTTCGTCCATGCTATTTACTGCGCCGTCGCCATTAAGGTCCTTATACCGGATGTCACCTGGCCTCACCGAGCTGAAAGTATGGTCAGGGATCCCCTCTTTCAGCACTTGCTTTCCTTGTTCATCAGTGGTGAAATCATCTTCAGTGAACAATCCTTCCGCCACCAATCCGAATAATTCGTTCACTCTATGTCCGGTACGCTGGCGGTTAGTGCCAATCCTACCTGCTGGTTCATCTTGCTCTATTATCTTATTGTGCGAGTAGGTAAATGTGCCGCGGAACCCTATGAACATATCCTTGTTAATGGAATGGCTATAGACCAAGGACATGTCTATGCCCTTGTTGTCCACTTTTCCGAAATTTGCCCAAGGCGTTCTCCTGAATCCTGCGGCTGAAGGAATATTGAGTCTTTGCATGAAAATGTCGCGGCGTTGTTCCTTGAACCAATCTATCTGGAAATCCAGCACGCTCCATAATCCCAGTTCCATGCCAATGTTCAACTTCTCCACGGTTTCCCAAGTCAGGTTATTGACCGCTACTTCTCCTTCAAAGCGGGAAGATCGATTGTAATCGTTGTTGATTCCCCACCTGTAGCTCCCATCTGTGTCAATGGTCGCAAGGTAGGCGAAACGTCTTCCGTTCAGCTGATCATTTCCTGTAAGTCCCCAAGAAGCTCGGAATTTAAGTTTTGAGAGCACATGCTTGAATTGCTGCATGAAATGCTCCTCAGACATCAGATAACCGACGGCAACTGAAGGAAAGAATCCGAATCGTCGTCCTTTAGCGAAGTTTTCCGAGCCATTATATCCGAAGTTGAATTCTCCTATATAGCGGTTATCATAGGTGTAGGAAACTCGGCCGGCATAACCCATGCGGCGGAAAGGCACGGCGGATCCATCGTCGTAATCCCTTTGGTTATAGAGAAGCAAGGCATTGACGGCATGTTTTTCATTGAATATTCTATCGTATGTGATGCTTCCTTCAAGATAAGTAGCCTTATTCCCCCAGTCGGAAGAAGGAGAAGTGTCTAGGAATTCTTGGCCATCGGTCCCTACAGATAAAACCAGTTCACCATTTTCATTGCGGCTAGCCGCAGGGTTATAGTAAGTCGGGGTGCGAGAGCGAGTTACGTATGATGCTGCATATCGGTCGAAAGAGAAAATGCCTTTGACCTTCAATCCGGGCGTGATGAATTTCAGATCCTGTTCCAAGGTGAACGTGGATTCTATTTTCGACTGCGTCGATCTCCTGTAACTGCTGGGTTTGCATTGCCCATGGATTGGAACGCTGCTGGACTCTCACATTCCTGTTATTCGAATACTGAATGGGGTGAACGAAAGGAGGTGTTTCAAAAGCGGCCTGCCATACCGATGTCTCTGCCGTTGAAGATCCTTTCATCTCCTGGAGGTATCCGCCAATGCTGATTCCCAGAACGGTAGTTTTCGTGATGTTGATGTCCACATTGGTGCGTATGTTATATTTATTCAGGCGTAAAGATGAATTCCAGGAGTTTCTGGGATCTGTTACGAGAAGCCCGTCCTCTCCATAGTACGAAGCGATTGCCGCATATCTGATTATGTCTGTGCCTCCAGATACGGTGATGTCGCCTCTCCTGTTATGTCCGGAGTCTTTGCGTATTGCGTCCAGCCAGTCTACGTCTGGATAAAGCTCGGGGTCGGAATTGTTCTTGTAATTGTCTATAAGCTCTTGTGAGTAAATCGGATTCGGATTGCCGGCATCCAAATATAGCTCATTCATGAGATTCAGATAATCTACGGAACCTATATAATTTGGCAGTCTAGTAGGGGAAGTGTATCCTTGCTCATAGTGCAACCCGACTTTGGGCTTGCCTAATTCACCATGCTTCGTCTTGATGATTATGACTCCGTTTGCTCCCCTCACTCCATAGACTGCGCTTGCGGCAGCGTCTTTGAGGACTGAAAAGGATTCGATTTCTGATGCGGACAAATCATCCAAGGTTCGTTCTATTCCATCGACGAGGACAAGCGGATGCGTTCCGGAACTTTGGAAAGATGAGATTCCTCTAATCCAGAAGTTTGATCCGTCAGATCCAGGCGCGCCGCTCCTTTGCACGGCTATGATGCCGGCAAGCTGACCAGCTAGGTTATTGGATACGGCTCTCGTGGCTCCTTGTTTCAGCAGGTATGGCTCGATGGAGGTGATGGATGCGACTACTGAAACTCTCCTTTGCGAGCCATAGCCTACGACGACGACTTCGTCCAGGCTTTTGCCCTCTTCTGCAAGGTTCACGTTGATGTTGATCTGGTTTCCGACTCGGATTTCTTTTGTCTCGAATCCGATGAAACTGAATGTCAGGATTGCATTCTTGTCAGGAACTTGAATGTAATAATTGCCATCCACATCTGTCGAGGTTCCCTCCTTGGAAGATTTAATCATTACGTTAACGCCTACCAGAGGATTTCCCTGAATGTCTCTGACCGTTCCGTTAACCGTGAATTTTTTGTCGCTCTGCAGGCTGTCGCTTGCAGTCATGCTCTTGTCATAGCTTATAGCCAATGTTGATGCGCTGCCATTAAAACTCTTTTCGCCCGCAAAAGAGCATATTGACAGAAGAACGTACAAAAAACCCCCTGCCAGAAAACGGGCATTGCCTTTCCTAGCAGTAAGAAGACAGTGATTGATTCTCATACTTGCGTTTTAATGTTATTGTTTTGTGTTTCTTCCGAAAGATACAAAATTAACGTGAACTCTGTCATTTTCATTCATCTGAATATGATGCGATATTTTTATTAATTTTGCAAGATCATGGAACAGATTTGGGATCCGCTGAGGAAAAAGATGGTGGCTCTGACGCCGGAAGAGAAGGTGCGCCAATGGTTCATCGGCGTGCTTCGCGAGCAGGTGAAGGTGCCGTCCTATATGATGATGAGCGAGGTGGCAATGAAATTCGGGCAGAAAGATTTCAGGGCGGATATATTGGTGTATGGCCGCGACACGGCACCGCTGATGGTGGTTGAATGCAAGCGGGAGGATGTGGAGATGACGAGGGAGGTGCTGGAACAGGCACTGAAATATAATATGGTGCTGAGCTCCAGGTACATAGCTATCACGAACGGAAGGAAAACCTTTGGCTTCAAGAGGGTGGGGGACACCTACCGGCAGATGAAGGCTTTCCCAGACTGGGTGGCCATGCAGCAGAGAGGAGAGAATGGGAAGAGGCAAGAGGCTATGCAGCAAGAGGGACGGGATGAGAATCGGCAAGAGGCCGAGCATAAGAATGATAAATGAATATTTTGAATGCCAGAGACTATAACAACGCAATATCTTGACAGGCCTATTTTCGGCATCGTGTCGGCAGTCGCGGAGAAAATGGGAGTGAGAGCATTCGTAATCGGCGGTTACGTAAGGGACTGCTTCCTGGGGAGGCAGAACGATGACATAGACATCGTGGTGGAAGGCAGCGGGATAGACCTTGCCAAGGCAGTGGCAGAAAGCATCGAGAAGAGCGAGAGGCATCGCTGCAATGTGTCCATATTCAAGAATTTTGGCACGGCAATGCTCAAATTCCACGGAGCCGAGATAGAATTCGTGGGAGCACGTAAAGAGTCATATACTAGAGATTCCCGCAAGCCTATCGTTGAAACGGGCACTCTTGAAGAGGATCAGAAGCGCAGGGATTTCACCATTAATGCGATGGCCTACAGTCTTCAGAAAGAAAACTATGGAGCGCTTATCGACCCATTCGGCGGAATAAGAGACTTGGCAGCTGGCATAATCCGCACGCCGCTGGAACCGGAACAAACCTTCAGCGACGACCCGCTGAGAATGCTTCGAGCGATACGTTTCTCAACGAAGCTGAGCACGCCTGAACACACCTTTAAAATAGTTCCCGAAGCCCTCAGGGCTATGAAAAAGATGAAAGACAGGATGACCATCCTGTCCCAGGAGCGCATAGTCGAGGAACTTAACAAAATGTTGATGGCAGATGTCCCTTCTATCGGATTCTGGCTGATGGAGGAAACCGGTCTGCTGGAATACATACTTCCGGAACTTTTGAAATTGAAAGGAGTCGAGACCTTGTATGGCCTAGGGCACAAGGAGATTTTTTCTCACACCATGCAGGTCTTGGACAATGTCGCGGCTGAGGAGACGAAGGAGATTGCGGAAGGCTTGCTGCACGATTATATTCCTAAGGAGGACGGCGACGGTTTTATCGAGACTGTGCGGACGCAGCCATACGTCTGGCTACGCTGGGCTGCCCTGCTGCACGACATCGGCAAGCCGGCCACCAAGCGTTTCGACGCCCAGACGGGCTGGTCCTTTCACGGCCATGAAGTTGTAGGGGCGAAAATGGTTCCTGGCATATTCAAAAGGCTGAAGATGCCTCTTAACGAGAAGATGAAATATGTCCAGAAACTTGTCAGCTTGCATCACAGGCCCATAGCCTTGGTGGATGACGAGGTTACCGATTCTGCGGTACGCAGGCTCCTGTTTGATGCTGGAAATGAGATTGATGATCTCATGCTCCTCTGTGGGGCAGACATAACGTCTAAGAATCCGCTGAAAGTCGCCCACATCAAGAACAATTTCGAACTGGTCAAGGCAAAGCTCGCCGAAGTTGAGGCAAAAGACAAAATCCGCAATTGGAAGAACCCTATCACCGGCGAATATGTCATGGAAGTCTTCGGCATCGGGCCATGCAACACAATCGGTATATTAAAGGAATATGTCAAAGAGGCCATCCTTGACGGCAGAATCGACAACACCTTCGAGGCTGCCGACGCTCTGATGCGAGAAAAAGCTGCAGAACTGGGTCTGAAGCCAGTCCTGCAGTAAACATATTCATTATTTCTTCCACTTAGGGCCTTCGCCGCTTAGGGTTGGATATTGCGAGGTGAAATGCGGCCAGCCGTTTTTCCAGACTATTTTGTCTATGAGCATGCAGCGGCCTTTGTGGTCATTGCCCTTCCAGTATGAATGATATGCCATCCAGTCTTCACCAGCGTCATCGGTGATGATTTGGGCATCGTGCCCCGGCCCGATGAAAGTTGAGTCTGGGCTGGAGGAAAGGATGATGTTCGAATAGTTGGAATCCAGCAATGATTTGCCATCAGGACCGACAAAAGGTCCTTCAGGACTCTTGCTTCTGGAAACAACAACGTGGTACGTGCTGCTCGAACCCTCGCAGCAAGAGCCTTTCGAATTGAACATGTAGTAATAGCCGTTACGTTTAATTACGTAAGATCCTTCCATATTGGTCGCTCCAAGCTTAATTGGCACTGCGCCTTCTTTTATGGACAGCCCGTCATCCGAGAGTTTGACCACCCATATTCCTGAAGTCTCTCCAAAACTACCCCAATACAGGTATTTAGTCCCGTCCTCATCTATGAACAGCATCGGGTCTATGGAATTGCCTACGCCAGTGTTCTGGTACGAGACGACCATTCCCTTGTCCTGGAACGGCCCTTCAGGCTTGTCCGAGGTGGCAACTCCACTTGCGCTCAGCTTCATATTGCCCCATACTCCTATCGCATAGTAAAGGATGTATTTCCCATCCATGTAGTTGATGTCCGGAGCCCATAGCCTTCCGCCTTCGCTCCAAGGCTTCCAGTCCGAAGGCATGCCATCGCCTACTGCCTCCCATGTCACCATGTCCTTGGAACGATAAACCGGCAGGTTCGTCTTCTTGTTCGATGTGGAATAAGCGTAGAAGTAACCTGTGCGAGCCCTGTCATCGAGGACTGTCGGGTCCGGGCAGTTGTGACTGATTACAGGATTGGAATACGTAGTTGAGGACAATCTTCCTGCGGAAGATTTGCCATTGCTGACGCAAGAAGCCGCAAGGATCAGAGGCAGCGCGATCGCCGTCGAAAATAAAATAGTCTTAGCTTTCATATTATGCATTACCAGATTGCTTTCTTTATCATTGCTTCTTCTGCGAGAGGAAACATCTCATGAATATGCCCGCATATGCGAGAGAAAGATGCCTCTGGCGTGATGGCCTCTTTTTCAGGCATGTCCACGTCTCGCTTCACCTTGAAAAATATGTCATTGAAATCTTCTTCATCCCGGTTTTCATTCAGGCTGAAAAGAGCCTCGGGGGTGCACACGGACGACCTCTGCCAGCCACTGTAGTGGAGGTCAGGACCACGATAGACCCTCTGGATGTCGCCAGCCACCACTAATGTGGCATATTCAAGATGAGTGATGATAGTGTCCATCTTGCTCTTTCTTACTCCGAATCGTTTCCGCAGCTCCGACGTAGTCAATGTCCCAGCTTCTACGATGGCATTGTAAACATCCATCTCCAACCCTTTGGGTTCCAGTTCCTTGCGAGACCGACGCCAATTCATCAGCTCCCTGTAGCGTTCCACGGTCGCAAACGAAGCCTTTCCTCCAAGTAGAAATTTTCCATAAGCGATGCTGCCACTCTGGATGCAGTTTATCTTCCAATCCCAGGGGCCCAACGTGTCGGAATCATCGTCGAACCAGCATTCCTTCGGCGTCATTTCCTCAATGGAATAGCCAGGAATAATGTTTATGAAGAATGGCACGATGCCTAAGGCCGTGATAGCATCTAGCATGGCCTCAGGACTTGTGATGGGTCTGTGCCCTTTGCCGCCCTTGAATTTCGTGAGATCGATTTCCACCATATACATCATAAATTTAAATATTTTTTAGACTATTCTACCATTTTTACGGACAACCCTTGGCAAAATAATAATTAATATTACTTTTGCCTACGAATAAAACATATTCAGAATGAGAAAGATATCTACAGTTCAGGAATATAATGACCATTTTGGAGTTGAGACTCTGCATCTCGCCGAACTATCCGCACAGGATTACATAAATTACATCTCGTCTGTCAGGCGTTACTCTGAAAGGACTCAGGAAATATATTCGGAAGTCCTGAAGGATTTCTGTGAGTTCCTGAAGGCATCGGGGTTCGTTGCGGATGATTCGGCGGATGAGGCTTTGGTGGAATCTCTGACCCCTTCTGTGATAAGAAGTTACGAAGTTGGACTGATTACCCATGAAGGCGATGGCTCGAGAACGGTGAACTTGCATCTCAGCGTGCTGAGCGGATTCTGCAAATATCTCATAAAGAAAGGCTTGCTGAAATCCAATCCGGTCAGCTTGGTTACGAGGCCGAAAGTGGAAAAGCGCCTGCCTGTATTCTACAGGGAGGAATCGATGGATGAATATTTCAAAGGCACGCAGCCTTACGCATCCGAAGAAAACGCATCTCTGATAACGGGACGGGATAAAACATCTCTGGAATTATATTCAAAGAGGCTCTCTCGGCTCATCGTCTCTATCCTTTACTCAGCAGGAATCCGTCGCTCCGAACTAATAGCCCTCAATATCGGCAGCGTAGACTTCGGACGTAAAGTCCTAAAAGTCAAAGGAAAGGGTGATAAGATGAGAGAAATCCCTCTCGTGCTTTCACTTTGTGAGGAAATTTCCTTATATTTACGTGTAGTTGAAACGATGGATTCGCGCGAGAGGACCTCGGATGAGCCTCTGCTCGTCACCCCGAACGGAGGCAGACTCTATTCGGTATTCGTCGACAGGGTCATCAAAAGCGAGCTGGGCAAGGTCGGCAGCATCACAGGGAGAAAGTCTCCGCATGTATTGAGGCACACTCTGGCCACGGAACTTCTGAACGAAGGAGCTGACCTCAATTCTATTAAAGAACTGCTTGGCCACTCTTCGCTTGCGGCAACGCAGGTCTACACGCACAATTCAATCGAAAAACTAAAAAAAGTTTATTTTAACGCCCACCCACGGGCTAAAGATGGAGGTAATCATGGAGATTAGAGTTAAATCCCTGAAGTTCGACGCAGATCAGAAACTGCTTGACTTCGTGCAGAAGAAAGTTTCAAAGCTTTCAAGGTTTAGTGATGCCCTTAGCGATGTAGATGTAACGCTATCACTGCTGAGAGAACCGGACAACAAGAACGTAAAACTCCAGACGAGGGCTTACGGCCAAGACTTGCTGATTGAAAGAAACGCAAGCTCATTCGAGGATGCAGTGAGCGCCGCCGTAGACCTCATGAAAGAAAAAATAGTAAGAACAAAAGAAAAGAAATTCGAGGCATAATATGAAAACACATCTGGTCTGCTGCATTTTATCAGCTGTGGCCGTAGTCACGGCATGCGGTAATCAGAATGGAAAACAGGCAGCTGGAAACGGCATGCCTGTTTTTCTTGATGATTCCAAGACAATGGATGAGAGGGTAGAAGATGCCCTTTCGAGGATGACTTTAGAAGAAAAAGTCACAGTTCTGCATGCTCAGAGCAAATTCAGCTCTGCAGGCGTTCCCAGGCTTGGCCTGCCTGAAGTGTGGATGTCTGACGGCCCTCACGGCATTCGTCCGGAAGTTCTCTGGGATAAGTGGGAGCAGGCTGGGTGGACGAGCGATTCCTGCACGGCATTTCCAGCCCTGACCGCCCTATCGGCCACATGGAATCCAGAGATGTCCAGACTTTACGGGAAGAGCATAGGCGAGGAGGCACGTTACCGCAAGAAAGACGTGCTGCTTGGTCCGGGAGTGAATATCAACAGAACCCCTCTGAACGGCAGAAGCTTTGAATATTTCGGCGAGGACCCATACCTCACGAGCCGTATGGTGGTGCCTTATGTTCAAGGCGTTCAGGGCAATGGCGTCGCAGCCTGCGTAAAACATTTTGCCCTTAACAATCAAGAAACGAACAGATTCACCACGGACGTGAATGTCGATGACAGAACCCTTTACGAGATATATCTGCCTGCCTTCAAGGCTGCCGTCCAAGAAGGCGGCGCCTGGGCCATCATGGGCTCGTACAATCTGTACAAGGGTCAGTGGAACTGCCACAATCAATACTTGCTGAATGATATTCTTAAGAAAGAGTGGGGGTTCGACGGCGTAGTGGTGAGCGACTGGGGCGGCACTCACGACACTAAAGAAGCAGTTGAAAATGGCTTGGACATGGAGTTCGGCACCTGGACCGATGGCTTGAAGTCGATGGCATCTAATTCTTACGACAGTTATTATCTTGCGAATCCTTATCTGGAGGGCCTGAAGAGCGGAAAATATGACATGCAGACACTTGATGATAAGGTGCGCAGGGTGCTGAGGCTCATGTATAGGACGAATATGGATAAGAATCGCCCGTACGGGTCTTTCGCATCTCCGGAACATGCCGCAGCTGCGAGAAAAATCGGAGACGAGGCTATCGTGCTGCTGAAAAATGAAGGCGTGCTGCCGATAAAGGATGCAAAGAAGATCCTTGTAGTCGGGGAAAATGCCATAAAGATGATGACGGTCGGCGGCGGTAGCTCTTCGTTGAAGGTGAAAAAGGAATATTCTCCATTAGAGGGCATCAAGGAGCGCTTTAAAGATGCCGATGTTGAATATGAGAGAGGCTATATAGGGGACGTTGGCGGTGAATACAATGGAGTTTCCACTGGTCAGGACCTATCTGAGAGCCGCTTTGCCGAGCAGCTGCTGAAAGACGCAGTGACTGCAGCTAAGAATGCTGAATATGTCATATTCATAGGCGGCCTGAATAAGAGCGACCATCAGGATGCGGAGGGTGCCGACAGGCTGAGTTACTCTCTGCCATATTCTCAGGATACTGTCATCGAGGCACTCGCTTCAGTGGCTCCGAAGCTCGTGGTCGTGAACATTTCTGGTAATGCCGTTGCTATGCCTTGGGCGGACATGGTTCCTGCCATCATTCAGGATTGGTACCTCGGCAGCGAGGCAGGGCATTCGCTTGCTGACGTGCTTTCTGGCGACGTGAACCCGTCTGGAAAACTTCCTTTCACTATCGGTGCCACGTTGGATGATTATCCGATAAAGACTGCCGAGCAATATCCGGGAGTGCCAGGGGAGGAGAAGAGGCTTGGCACCAACATGGCGACCATAATGAATGAGACATATTCAGAAGGAATCTTTGTTGGTTATCGCTGGTTCGACAAGGAGAAAATCACCCCTGTGTTCCCATTCGGTCATGGACTGAGTTATACTACATTCGAGATTGGGGAACCTTCTATGGTAGGTTCTGCTGAAAGGGGAATCACGTTTAAGGTCTCTGTCAAGAACACTGGCTCAGTGGCTGGCGCAGAGACAGTGGAATTGTACATCAGTGATGCGGAGTGTTCTGTCGAGCGACCTGAAAAGGAACTCAAGGGTTTCGCTAAAGTATTCTTGGAGCCAGGCGAGACGAAGGTGGCAGAAATTACCATCGATAAATCTGCTCTAAGTTTCTTCGATGCTGGAAAACATGCCTGGGTGGCAGAGAAAGGAGATTTCCAGGCTTTGTTCGGAACATCTTCAAGGGATATCTGTAGGACAGTAAAATTCACATATTGAAATGGCAAAGGGGACAGTTAGCGTAGCTGCTCAGAGCGAAGAAATAATTCAGAAGGCGAAGGCGGGGCAGTTCGCACCTATCTATCTGCTGATGGGAGATGAGCCATATTATCCAGATCTGATCTGTGATGCCCTCGTGAAATATTCATTGGACGATGCTTCAAGGGACTTCAATGAGACAATATGTTATGGGGCGGACGTGGATGCGGATGCAATTGCGACTTCAGCCATGCGCTACCCTATGATGGCAGAACGCCAATTAGTTGTGGTGAAGGATGCGCAGGCCGTGCGTGACATAGAGAAACTGGCTCCGTACTGCGAGCATCCGCTGGATTCTACTGTGCTTGTGCTGCTATTCAGAGGCTCTACGCTTGATAAGCGCAAGTCTTTATACAAGCAGATTGCGAAGGTGGGAGTGATTGTTGAATCGCCTGCTTTGAGGGATTATGAGATGCCTGGATGGATCAGCCGATATTATTCCAGCAAAGGATTGAAAATTGATCCCGAGGCTTCCGCTTTGCTTGGAGAGGATGCGGGAACTGATTTGAGCCGCATAGTAGTCGAGACCGATAAATTGCTGAAAAATCTTCCTGAGGGCGTTACGAACGTGACCGTGAAGGACATAGAGCAGAACGTGGGCATAAGTCGCGAATTCAGCATATTTGAATTGACAAAGGCTCTGTCTTCCAGGAATGCGAAAGAGGCGCTCAAAGTCGCAGATCATTTGGGCAGTTCTGCAAAATTCGCTATGCCTATGGCAGTGAGCGCACTGTACCTTCATTTCAACCGCATTCTGAAATATGGAGCGTTGAAGCAGAAGAACAGGTACCCGGACAGATCTGCAGTTGCTGCAGTCTTGCAAGGAGTGAACCCTTATTTCTGGAAGGAATATGATGTGGCAGTTGCTAATTTCCCTGTTCCTGCTGCGATGGGCGTGATATCCCTGCTTTGCGAATATGACTACAAAGGTAAAGGCGGAAATGTCGGCGAGGCGACGCCGAAGGACCTCCTCATCGAGCTAGTAGTCAAAATATTAAATTTTCGTTACGAATAGGATGGAAAAAGTTGGCAATTCGTCAAAAGTTGGTACTTTTGTGAAAATATAGCATAATTAAATTCAATGGGAAGTATCATAGAATGCAGGGATATATCGAAGACTTTCGGAGAGAAAGTGGCACTGGATCACGTTAGCGTGAACATCCCCGAAGGCAAGATATTCGGACTGCTTGGCCCTAACGGAGCTGGGAAGACTACGCTCATAAGAATCATTAACAGAATCACCATTCCGAGTGGTGGCGAGGTCATGTTCAACGGCTGCCCTATCACTCAGGATGATGTGAGAAGGATAGGCTATCTGCCAGAGGAAAGAGGGCTTTACAAGAAGATGCAGGTTGGCGATCAATGCATGTATCTGGCTCAGCTGAAAGGCATGAGCGCCTCTGATGCTAGGTCCGAGCTGAAGAAGTGGTTCGACCGCTTCGGGATTCAGGACTGGTGGAAGAAAAAGGTTGAGGAACTTTCTAAAGGCATGGCTCAGAAGGTGCAGTTCATAACGACTGTCGTCCACAAACCATCGCTGATGATTCTGGACGAGCCATTTTCTGGCTTCGATCCAGTGAATGCGGAAATTATCCGTCAGGAGATTCTGAGGCTGAATAAAGAAGGTGCTACGATTGCTCTGTCCACTCACAACATGGAATCTGTCGAAGAATTGTGTGATGACATTGCTCTCATCAACAAGTCACGTCTGGTGATAACGGGGGGAGTGAACGACATCCGCAAGAAATATGGCAACAACAACATAGAGCTGGAGTACACCGGCGACAAAGTTGTTGCCGATGCCGACGGCATATTCACAGTCGTCTCTGACGAAGTAAGGGGTGGCAAGCGTGACGCCGTTCTCGCTCTTGAACCGGAGGTCACGACGAATCAGGCTCTGCAGGCAATCATAGGGCAGGAAATTCCTGTATCTTCTTTCAGAGAGCTGATGCCTAGGATGAACGACATATTCATAAAACTTGTAACGGAGGGAGCATAGCCATGAATTTCAGGAACATCAAAATAATCATAGCAAGGGAATATCTTAACAAGGTTAAGAAAAAATCCTTCTTGGTGACGACCATTCTGGTGCCGATCCTCTTCGTTGCTTTCATGGCCCTCATGGGCTACATCATGGGCACCACGAAGGAGAGGGAGCGGGCCGTTGCGGTCGTGGATCAGAGCGGCATAGTGTTCCCATTCCTCAAAAACAACGAAAGGGTGACTTTCGAGGATTTCTCCAGCGAGCCGGCCGATACTGTGAAGAACAACCTTTCCGCCCTTGGCAAGGATGCCTTGGTGGTAGTTTCTCCTCTGGACACTGCCTCGCGAATGGTGAAGATGAGTCTTTACTCGAAAGATCCTGTCGGGGTAGAATTCACGGATAATCTTAAGAACATGGCATCGAATGCGGTAGAGGATTATAGGATCAAGCTCTACAACATCGACGACTTGCAGCAAATAATGGATGACGTGAAGGCCGACGTGCCCCTCACTGAATACACCCTGGATGAGAAAGGAAACGAGTCCATATCCGAATCGGGAGTGTACATGATAATATCCATGATTCTGGGAATCATAATATTCATGTTCATCACCATGTTCGGCGGCCAGGTAATGTCTGCCGTAATTGAAGAGAAGTCAAGCAGGGTGATAGAGGTGCTGGTTTCGTCCGTCAACGCAATTGACCTGATGTTCGGAAAGATAATCGGCATCGCTTTGGTCGCGCTCACCCAGTTCATGCTCTGGATCGTGCTCACGTTCGGCATTGCCGCAATCGTCGGCGGTTTTGTCGGATTCGACAAGTTCAAAGAGTTCTCCGGGGATCCCCAGATGATGGCTCAGGCGATGGGTGTCTCGCCTGCCCAGATGCAGGCTTTGGGAGTCGGCTCGGACACCGCTTCTTTGGCAGCGGCTGACTCTGTCGCAGCCCCTGTAAGTGATGCTTCAGTGATAATCGGCACTCTGGTGAACGTACCTTGGGTTAAACTTATCGTGGCTTTCCTGGTATTCTTCTTCTTAGGCTATCTGCTATATTCATCCATGTTCGCTGCCATCGGTTCAGCGGTCGAGAACGAAGGCGACACGCAGCAGCTTCAGCTGCCGCTGACGATTCCTCTGATGATAGGCTACATAGTAGTGTTCATGCTGTTCCAGAACCCGGACAGTCCGGTCGTGAAATGGTGTTCTTGGATTCCATTCACGTCGCCTATCGTGATGCCTTCAAGGATTCCGTATGGCGTGGCTAACTGGGAGATCATCGGTTCTGTCGCTGTCCTTCTCCTGACTTTTGTTATCTTTGCTTGGATTTCGGCCAAGATTTATAAGTCAGGGATCCTGGTGTTCGGCAAGAAATCTACATTCAAGGATCTCTGGAAGTATTTTAAACAGAGTTAATTTTGAGAAAATATTTCTTTGTGTTCTTCCTGGCGCTGGGGTTGAGTCTTAGCGCCCAGGATATTAGCATTTCGTGGAAAACTGTGCCTATGGACGGCTCCAGGACTGGCGTCACTGCGTCTAATGCCGATGACGTGACGGAATCCTTGGGATATGTCAAAGGACGTTATTACATTGCGCCGAATGGCCGAAAGTTCAGGGGTTCCACGAAAAAGGTTGCGAAAATCCTCATAGGAGTGCAGCCAGAGATGGCAGAAGTGAAATCCGTCATCGCATATTCGACTAGGGCCATGGTTCGCAAGTCGCCCGAGTGCGAGCTTTACGACTGGTTCATAGATGAGGTCATGCGAGCCGTTGAGGACAGCGTAGGACTGAAAGTTGACATAGGTTTTGCCAACAAAGGGGGAGTGCGGGTGGACATGCCAGCCGGAGCGGTGATGGTTGACGACATCATGTCCATGTTCCCTTTCCGTAATCATCTATATTATGTGGCTCTGCGGGGCAGAGACGTCAGAGTGATTTTGGAGCAGATGGCTGGGACCACCTGGCAAATAGTCGGTGGCTGCAGGGCTGTGGTTAAAGATGGAAGATTGGTCCAGGCAACCGTTGGTGGCGAACCGCTTGACGATGAAAGACTTTACGGCATAGCAACGATAGATTTTCTACTGGATGGCGGAGATGGTTTCCACATTGAGAAGAATGCGGAAAAGAAGATAATGTGCAACGGCTACATTATAGACACCATGCTTTCTTACGTCAAAGAGCTGACAGCTAAGGGGAAACCGATTGAATACGAGTGCGATGGAAGAATCAAAATATTCAAAGACGGGAAGGAGCTATGAAAAAGATTTTAGGAATATTCTGCATCGCGCTTCTTTCTGCAACCATCGCCTATGGCCAGAGGGAGCTTACGATAATTCATGTGAACGATACGCACAGCCATCTTGAGCCAATTCGCTCAGGCTCTCAGAAAGGTTTTGGCGGAGTGATTGAGAGGGCTGCTTTCAGGGATAGCGTGGTCAAGGCTGACGGAAGGAAGAACGTGCTTTTCCTGCACGCAGGCGATTTTTCCCAAGGAACTTCTTATTTCACAGTGCTGAAAGGTGACGTTGAGATAGACATGATAAATGCCTTGGAATACGACTGCATCACTCTCGGCAATCACGAGCTGGATAACGGAGTGGATGAGCTTGCCAGAAGGGTCTCAAAGGTGAAGTGTCCTGTGGTGGTCGCCAATTATGATTTCTCCAATCTGGAGCTTGGAAAATACGTAAGGCCGTATGCTATCGTGAAGAAGGCAGGAAAGAGAATCGGAATCATCGGCCTGATGCCGGACATCAGCACCCTTGTCCCGAAAGAAATCGCCGAACGGATTCCGGCCATCGAGCCTGCTGAGGCAGTGAATAAATGGGCTGCGTACCTTAAAAACGTGAAAAAGTGCGACCTGGTGATAGCCCTCACCCACATCGGTTTTTCGATGCCGGCTTTCGATGATCAGGATCTTGCCAAGGACACACGGAACGTGGACATCGTCATCGGGGGACATTCCCACACGTTCCTCAAAAAGCCTCATTACGAGAAGAATCTGGATGGCAAGGATGTCCCAATAGTCCAGGATGGCTGCTGGGGGCTTTACTTTGGAGAGATGAAGGTGAGCTTCAATTAATTACTCGAATAGGCCGGAAGCACACTGGTAAAGTGCCTGGGTCTCTTTCTGCAAAACCGAATCAGAATCTGTCACCTCGATTTGCTCGCCGCCATCGATCCTGAATGCTGTTATTTCGCACATTGGCTGCAATACGATTAGAGTACTGTCTTTCAAATAGCCAAGCTGCAAGAAATTAGAGATATATGCCCTTTCCTCAAAGTCGTCCGCTAATATATTCCTGCCGTAGAAATTATCTTCGGGACGAATATGCAGCATGGAGAGCAGCGTGGGCATCAGGTCTATCTGTGAACAGAGCTTGTCATTTTCAGCGGGAGCAATGAATCCAGGTGAGTAAATAAGGGCAGGTATGTGGAAATATTCTAGCTGAGGGCCATTTTCGTTGCTTTTTTCCGAGCCTCTGTCACTGACTACGACGAAAATCGTATTGCTGAACCAAGGCTTCTGTGAAGCCGCTGTGAAAAATCTATACAGGGCTGCATCGGTGTATTTTACGGCTTCTTTCCGCTCATCTTTTTCTATGAGCCTGCTGCTTGGATAGGAATATGGACTGTGGCTTGACAGAGTCAGCACATGCGCAAGGAACGGTTTCCCTAGGTTGGCTCTTTTGTCGGCATATTCAAGGACTTCCTCATAGGTGTCGTCGTCGCAGGCTCCCATCGAGTTTTCGAAAGATATATCCTGGAAATCTCTTTTCTCTATCATCTCGTAGCCATTTGTTGAGAAATATCTCCTGAGATTTGACCTGCGACCGTTTCCGCCATAAATGAATGCAGTCGCATATCCGCTGGCTTGCAGTGCTTTGCCTATGGTTGGAAGACCGGCTGGAACCTTTTTCTTAAATTTGAAGGCGATGCTCCTTCCCGGTGTCGGGGGAGTGCAGAGCGTGAGCGCATCGATTCCTTTAGACATCGAAGGCCCGCTTGCGAACATGTTCTTGAAATAAAGGCTCTCTTTTGCCAATGACTCTAAAAATGGGCATAGACCTTCGTCAATATATTCATGATTTATGCTTTCTAGAGTTATCAGCACTATGTTCTTTGGAATTGCAGCTGTTGAGTCGGGGGCGTTCAGACCCTTCGCAAGCAGTTCTTCTGCAGTCTTCTGAGCTTGCATCGTTGGAATGGCAGGGTAGAATCGGTAATATTCAAGCTTCCCACTTTTGTAGGCTTCAATCAAGTTCCAGATACCATTTTCTTGCAGCTGAGTGGCAGCAGCGCTGGTATTGCTGATTTTCCGGCTGCTGAAGTCCAGCCATTTCAGGCTGCCGAATCCGAGCATTGCATACAGCACCAGCATCGCCATCATATTCGAGAAGCCCATGTTGCTGGATTCTCCGATGCTGTATTTCCTGAACATCTTCCATGTCACGAAGATGGCTATGAGAGTCAGCGCAATTGCCAAAGGAATTACAGGATAGGCATCCAGCACGGCTCTCAAGGCACTTTCAGAGTAAAACAGGCGGTCTACGGCAATGAAATTGTACCTTACGCCGAATTTATGCCAGTACATGCTCTCGCAAAGCACGTTCACTATGCCGACAAGCACGTAACAAAATTCTACGAGAGTGAGCGTCAGGACTCTCCATGCATTCCTTATCTGAGGAACGAAGAATTTTATGCAGAAACCGACCAGAAGCGTTGAAGTAACTATCTTCGCAAGATTCGTCACCAATGGCGCATACGAAGAGAAGAAATTCTCTGGGTAAAACGAATATGCTGTAGCGGCGGTCAGGATGATTATAATAAGCCACCCTAAGCCTTTCTTGTATTTTACGTCATTAAGGAATATGTAGATGGCGAATGCTGGTGCTAAGGATAGGATTGCGAAGCAGGCATCGTTCAGAATTCCGAGGCCGAATACTTCTATCCAGCCAATGAAACCAGTATTTATGCTTTCAGGACTTATCAGAGCAAGGATAATCCTAGTTATGGCACCTAGCACGACCGAGAACAGAATTATTTTCGGAGCCAGAAGCCTCATCCAATCGAAGACCTTGCGAGTCTCTTGCCTGTAATCCTCGTAGCTTATCATGAAGAACACATTTATTCGCTAGCAAAATTAAGGAATTCGATTGATTATTACTAAATTTGCCAATTCTAAAATGAAAAGAAAAACAACGAATGAGAAGAAATATCTTATTTGCCGCTATCCTGGCAATGTTTTCTGCTATTTCAGCTAATGCGCAGATTCGTGGTTTAAGGCAGGTTGAATTGAAGGACTGGCAGTTCAGCAAAGATGGAATCTCATGGGAGGACGTGACGATTCCTCATTCCTACAATGCCGTGGATGGTCATTCGAAGGCATATTACCGTGGTGAAGCAACATACAAGACCGAATTCAGGGTGAATGACGCTAAAGCTGACCATTTCCTTGTGTTTGAAGGAGCGGCTCAGAAGGCGATAGTGAAAGTGAATGGCGTTCAGGTCGCCGACCATAGGGGAGGCTACACCGCATTTCCCGTGAATATTACTGAAGCTATCAAGAAAGGCATTAATAAGGTTGAAGTTTTCTGCGACAACAAGAGGGACCTTGATATCATTCCGGTCGAGTCAGATTTCAATAAGAATGGCGGGCTGCATAATCCCGTGTACCTTGTCCAGATGGAGAAAGCTTATTTCTCGCCTGAATCCTACGGTCTATACCGTATGAGAGTCGAGACACCTGAAGTGGCTCCGAATAAGGTTGCGACAGTGGTTAAGACTAAGGTCATGAACACCAGCAATCGTGGCATTACGGTGAACGTCAGAACTCAGCTCATCGAGGCGGACGGAAGCCTAGGGTATCAGGCTGATCGTAAGGTCGATATTAAGGCATTCTCTGAATATGATTACAGGCATGAATTCATAGTGTCCGGCCTGCATCTCTGGAACGGAGTCAAGGATCCTTACCTGTACACGGTCAGGGTCGAGCTTTTCGAGGGGAAAAGAATGCTAGATATTGCGGAGACGAAGGTAGGCTACCGTTATTACCGGATGGATCCGGAGAACGGATTCTACCTGAACGGCAGGCCATATCCGCTTCGAGGGGTGGCCATGCATCAGGACATGGATGGCAAGGCCACGGCTCTGACTCATGATGATTACCGTCGGGATTACCGTATGATCAAAGAATTAGGGGCTAATTTCCTTCGGCTGGCTCATTATCCGCATAATGATTTCTCTTATCAGCAGGCGGATTCTCTCGGCATAATAGTCCAGACTGAGATTCCATGGGTGAATGTCTGTGGAGTCAATGCCAGGCAGGCATATTTCAACAACATCCACGATCAGATGGAAGAGATGATTAACAATCTGTTCAATCATCCTAGCATCTGTTTCTGGGGTATGTGGAATGAGCTAGACTCCTGGGGGAACAACGATTCCCTCCAGGGCGGATTCGATGCCGATGCTGTCGTTTACCAGACTGGGAAGCTTTATGAGTTCGCTAAGTCACTTGATCCTTGGAGGTATGTTGGCGTGTCTGACGACTCTGTCGTCAAGCGCCCTGGATACACAGGCCTTAAGGTGGATTATCTCTCGGAAAATCGCTACAATGGCTGGTACTATGATGCTGGCAACTTAGATGCTTTCTCAAAAGATATGGAAGAGGTTCATAAAAAGATGGGGGTAACCAATGTATCTGAATATGGAGCCGGCATTAATCCATTCTCCCATGTCTGGGATCCTGCCAGGGTGAAGAAAGATGATGCTTGCCACTTTGAGGAATTCGGGAATATGTTCCATGAATCTTACTGGCGTCAGATTCGCCAGATGCCTTGGCTGAATTTTACATCCGCATGGGTATTGTTCGACTTTCCCGTTTCAGGTCGTCAAGAAGGCTATATGGATTCTGACAATGGAGAAACTTTCAAGGAAAACCCTGCCCGCAAGTATATGAACGACAAGGGCCTCGTGACTCGTGACCGCCAAACGAAGAAGGACGTATTCTATTTCTATAAATCGCTTTGGAATAAGTCGGAGACCACGGTGTATTTCACCAGCCGCCGATTGAAATATTATCCTGCCGGCGAGGACCTGCATCTTAAAGTTTACAGCAACGCCAGGACACTAACCCTCTATCAGAACGGACGTCAAGTCGAGAGAATGAAAGGCTCCGGTGAGTCCACCCGCGTTATTTGGCAGTTCGCCCCACTCCGCCTCAAGACCGACCAAGATACTTTCAAAGTCGTTGCTGACGACGGCACCACCGACGAAATCACCCTTTCCAGGCTGAGGTAGATATCCGATTGCCAACTTTCTGTACGCTTTTCTTTGATGAAATGTGTGCATGTTTAGATAACTAAGCTCTTTTCAATATTCCAAAAACATTGTTCTGCCAATCTTTCGTTGATGCTTCAATAGAATGAAGTGTCAAGAGAGGTTGGGGACAGGGATCCACCTCGTCATCCTGAACTCGTTTCATGATCTAGGGTTCGCAAGAATAGATTCAGCTTCAATCCCGGATGACGAGAGAAGAGCGAATGCGCTTTCTCACGCCATCCTGCGACCAATGCTTGGAGTTCAGTCCGAATGCTTTTGCCGAGCGAACCGATGCCATGTACGAGGCTCTCCAGCGTGGCACGCCATGCGAACACCCAATATGACATCATGGGGGTGGCATTTTTCGGCATATCCTTTACATAAAAATAAAAATTTCTGTTTCTTTAATCGGAATTTACGTTTTTGTCATAAATTTCCGTTTACTCGAGCTACCTTGCCCAAAAATGAGGAGCATGGAGAATTTCAAAGGAAGATGCAAAGGCCGTAAGAAACAGGTAAGGGAAAAAAGGATGCTGCAGAGGTATGCCGACGTAATCAGTGACACGGTGTTCAAGCGGCTCTTCGGGGATGAAAAGTTTCCCGACTTGCTGCTTTATCTGCTCCGTCATCTTATCCCGGAGCGTAAGATAAGTTCGATAGTCTACACGTCACAGGAGCACCAGAGCGCTATCCCGGAAGGTCATGGCATTCGTGTCGACGTTGAATGTTATGAGTCGGAAACTGGAGCTAGGTTTGCGGTGGAGATGCAGGCGCTAAGGACGGAGCATTTCCACGACAGACTCCTTTTGTATTCTACGTATATCATTCAGGAGCAGCACGATGTCGGGGTCGGTATTTCCTTGGAAGAAATTCGGAACCGTGAAAAAGAGGAAAAATATTCCTATGCTCCATCGTATGTCATCGCATTAATGAATTATGATGACAACAAGAGCTCTGTAGAGATTAAGCATGAGTATGCCATCACTGATCTGGGCGACAGGCATCTGATGACTGATAAGATAAAGTATATCACGTTGGAGCTTCCGAAGTACCATGAGCCGATTGACTCACCTGCTGCGACTGTGCTTGATAAGTTTTGTTATGCCTTGCACAACATGACCACTTTCGATAAAAGGCCGAAGTATCTGGAAGGGAAGTTTTTCGAGATGTTGTTTGAACGGGCGGAAATTGCTAAATTTACTCCTCAAGAAGTAATGAAATACGAGAGAGATATGCTGACACAATGGGATATAGATGATCTGCGGGAGACCGTGCGTCACGAAGCACGTGCAGAGGGTCTTGCCGAAGGACGAGCCGAAGGACGAGCCGAAGGACTCATAAAAGGAATCGATAAGGGAAGGTCAGAAAGCCTGGCAATGGTTGCGCGAAATTTGCTGAAATCCGGCATGAAACCGGATGATGTAGCAGATAATACAACGCTCAGCATTGAGAAAGTTCTTGAAATTCAGAAAAATCTTTAGTGTTAAGTCTTATTCTTGGTTACTGAATGCCATGCATTTAAAAATCATCACGTATCAGGGCAGTGCCTCAATTACTCTCTTGTTTAGGAATATTCCTGCTGGAAGGCAGCAGGGCAATCAGGTAGCCGATGAGAGCGACTCCGATTACCGTGGCTAGGATGTCGGTCCATTGAAGAATCACAGGATAAGCATTCACGAGGAAGTTCCCTGGCATCTTTATGAAGCCGAACCTCTGCTGCAGAAGAGCAAAGGCTATGCCCACGACAAGGCCGGCGGCCAGCCCAGACAACGATATCAGCCACCCTTCCAGAGTGAATATATTCCTAATCAATTTATCCGTTGCGCCCATGCTGCGATAGGTCTCGATGTCATTCTTCTTTTCAATGATGAGCATCGTGAGGCTGCCGAAGACATTGAAAGCTATTATGATGATTATGAATATGAGTATGAGGAAAATCGCTGCCTTTTCGTAGCGCATCATCTTGTACAGGGAAGTGTTCTGCTGGAAGCGGTCCTGAACCATGAAATCTGTCCCGAGGGTTTTCTTGATATTCTTGATCTCTTTTCGCACGGCCTTCTCGGATGGACTCTCAAGCCTTATTTCCAAGGCGGAGATTTCCTTATCGTAGGCAAGCAGTTCCCTCATCACCTCAATAGGAAGCAGCACCAGCTCATCGTCAACACTCTGATTCACAGTGAATATTCCGGATGGCTTAACCCTGACAGTTTTAATGGACGCCATCGGATTAACCAACGAGATCTTCTTGTCCCTCATCGGAAAGAAGAGTTCTGCTTTCGAAAGGAAATTTGTGTTTATCCCAAGCCTGTTCGCAACCCCCAGGCCCGCAACCATCTGTGGCAGTTCTCCCTTGTGCAATGCGAAATTGCCTTGAACGATGTTGCCTGGCAGGGGCGAGCTGGCTTCATATTCAAGATCGACGCCTTTCGCCTTCGCAACGCTCTGGTGTCCTTCATAATCTATGAACACATTCTCTTGCAGCACTTGGCTGATGCTACTGACGGCGGGGGCTTTCCAAAGTTTTTCAATCGCCGTGGAATCTGGCTGGAAAACCTTTCCTTTAGCAGGGGAGACAAGTATGTCCGGTTCCACGTTGCTCAGCGTGGATTTCACCAGCTCGTCGAAGCCGTTGTAGATCGAGAGAATGATTATCAGGGCCGCTGTGCCGATAGCCATGCCGATGGCACTTATCGCCGAGATGATGTTGATCACGTTGTGTGACTTCTTGGCGAAAAGGTAACGCCTGGCTATGAAAAATGGCAGATTCATACTTCGCAAAGATAGAGAAATTTTATACGATTCTCTTCGATTATGGCTATCTTTATATCCCATGAATACGATGACGATATTATTTTTCATAATTGCCGTAGTGGCAGTTGCTTCGGTGATATTTCTGATCATGCACAATTCCTCTGAGAGGGCTAAACTCGCTGAAAGCTTCCGCGGCGAGAAGGAAAGGATGACAAAGGAATATAATGACAAGCTGGATGAGTATCGAGAAAAAGTGACTAGGCTGAGCGGGGAAAATGCTGCTCTGTCGAGCCGCCTGGCTTCGAGGGAGGAATATGAGAGTATGCTGAAGGAGCAGCACGGAAAGGATCTCTCTCAGCTGAAAGAATCCTTCCAGGTGCTGACTGCGGACAACAGCGAGATATTCAAGAAGAAGAGCGCAGAGTCGATCAGCGAGCTTCTGAAGCCGATTAATGATAAGTTCAGCGAGTTCGGCAAGGCTGTGAAAGAGTCGCAGGAAAAGGCTACGGAGCAAAGCGCCCAGCTGAAGCAGCACATCGAGGACGTGCTCAAGCAGTCGAAGGACGTCGGTGAGGAAGCTCGCAATCTGGCCAACGCCCTGACCGGCAAATCAAAGATTCAGGGCAACTTCGGGGAGATGTCCCTAGTTGATGACCTCAAGAACGCAGGTCTTGTGGAAGGCGTTCATTTCGTTACTCAGAGGGCACTGACTGATGAAAATGGTCAGGTAATCAAGTCTGACAGCGGTCGGTCGATGATTCCTGACGCAATGGTGTATTACCCTGACAGCACCCTGGTAGTGGTGGATTCAAAGGTCAGCCTCACGGATTATAACAATTACATGAATGCCCAGACTGAAGAGGACAGAGAAAAGTTCGCCCGCAAGCACGTTGACAGCGTCCGTGGGCATGTCGAAGAATTGGCAGGAAAGGACTATGCTGCTTACGTTCCTGAGAATATGCGGAAGGTGGACTACAACATAATGTACATCCCTAACGACTCGGCCTTCCTGCTGATGCTACAGAAGGCTCCTTCTCTCTGGCAGGAGGCGATGAACAAGAATGTGCTGATAGTTAGCCACGTCACACTGATAGTTGTCCTGAATATGATACAGATGGCTTGGAAGCAAGCTGAGCAGAACAAGAACATTGCAGACGTTTATAAGACAGGATCTGAACTGATGTCAGCCCTACAGGCTTGGATGAATTCCTTCACGAATATTGGGGATAGCCTACAGAAGGCTACCGATGCCTATAAAGAAGCCGCTTTCAAGCTGAAGGACTCAAGGCAGAGCGTCATTCAGAAAATCCAGAAGCTCGAGTCATTGCATCTGGCCCCTAAGCGAGGTTCCGCCAAAGGTACCCTCCCAACTACTGGCACCATTATCCCGTCCTCGCTCCAGCCCGACGAGTTTTCGGCCCCGCGATAATTCATCCCCCCCCCCTGACGGCAAAGCTTGGGACTGTACGAATGCTTGGCGTAACTGTCTGATAATCATATAACAACTTGCCGTCCTCGTGCGGTCTGTTCCTCCGAAGATAGACCGTGCTTTCGGATCCTGTAAGTGATTGATAACGAGATGCCATTTCTGGAACCGACGTACGGTCCCCACGGCTGTGCTGCTTCAATTCATAGGCTCATAGCGGCCACCGGTGATCTCTTGGAGGGTGAGAACGTCGAACTTCATTGAATATTCAATGTCCTTTATCGCCTCTTCCCATGCGAAAGCGATTCGGCCATCGTGGAGCTGAACCATAGTTGAATATGCCGACGGCAGCGTGGTGACTTGAAAGCGGCCATCCCAATCGGAGGCCAGCTGTCCGGGAGTCAGCTTGCCGCATGACTTGGCACCAGATGAAGAGATAGGGAGTTCCTTCCAATATATTCCTACATTTGTTCTCTTTGGACCGAAAGGAACTGATTGAAGGGCTATCAGCACATTCTTCTCGTCTTGAATGCGTCGGGAATTCACAATAATGAACTCTCCGTTGCAGGCATTCCCATGAGCAACGGTTCCGTTGTTGTCAGAAACCGATTTCGCCGGCTTGTCCCACTGTCCATCGCCTTTCGCGACATCAGAGTAATGGAATATGTTGAAGTAGCGTCCTTCGCTGGTTCTCGAGCTAACAATGACACTGCCATCCGGAAGTTCATCGCACTTGGCTTCATCGCCATCAGGACAGGCCTCCTGGTCAATGCCTCCCAGTATGTGCCAGCTGTCCCCAAAGTCGTCACTGTAGATGACATAGTTCGTGACCCTGTCGGTGTAATTCACGTAGAGGGCAATGTAGAGCCTGTAGTATTTGCCTACCCTGCAAACCCGGCTCTGCATGATACGGCCCGATGAACAGAATAGATCTTTCAGCTTGCCGCTCTGCCTGCCATCGAACAGGCTGTAGATGTCTTCCGTGATTATCTTGCACCCAGTCCAATGCTGCCCGCCATCATGGCTCCTGAACTGGGCAACGTGCAGTGGATTCTCTCTTGACGTGGTAGGCATCCCGTTGCCTTGATTCCCGCTTGCGGTAATAATCATGACTTCGTCGGAATTCCTGTCGGCCACTATGCAAGGATCTCCGAATGCATATTCCGGAGAAGTCCTGATGCCGGAGCCCTTCGCCAGAATAAGTTCATCGCCCCATTTCGTGAAGCCGTTCTCCTCGCTATCTTTTGTCCCATCTGAAATGGCCGGCAGTATTTTGTAGTGCTGATCCACGATGCCGTAGCCGATGTCCATCCCATCAGGACGCCAGTCAGTGCAGTAGATTATGTCTCCGTCCCTATTCTGAGCGATGGCAGGAATCCTGTAAGGAATCCGGCTATATGAAGCGAAAGGACTGAACACGACCTGTCCCCGGGACTCCTGCTCTTGTCCTTTTGCCAGCAAAGGCAATGTCAGCACCAACAATAGTAGTATCTTCTTCATATAGTTCTCGCTGTCAGAGGATGTTCATAGATTGCTCGCGGATTTTCTCGAGCTCGTCTTTCATGCGAACCACGCACTTCTGGATGTCGGCGTGGTTGGCCTTGGAACCGGTAGTGTTGATCTCGCGTCCCATTTCCTGTATGATGAAGCCCAGCTTTTTCCCAGGATATGGCTCGCCGTCGATGGTTTCCATGAAATATTTGCAGTGCTGGCGCAGGCGTACTTTCTCTTCGTTGATGTCAAGTTTCTCGATGTAGAAAATCATCTCCTGCTCGAACCTCTGCGGATCCACCTTCTGACGAAGGTCTTCGAGATCCTTCATCAGTTTCTCGCGGACGGCCGCAATGCGCTCGGGCTCGTAACGCTCCACCTCGTTTTCAAGATTCAAGATATTCGTAACCCTTGAAGTCACGTCCTTATAGAGCGCCACTCCCTCCTTGGCGCGATATTCATTTACGGCGGAAAGAGCCTCACATATTCCTTTATGCACGGCCTGCCAGTTATCGTCGTTGATGACATCCTGCCTCGAATTGTCCATCACGTCTGGGAATCGCAGGATAGTGGCTAGAATATTGTTGTCTGCAATGCCGAGGTCATCGCTAATTACGTTCCCAGTCTTGCCGAACTTATCTGCGCTGGCCAGATGCTGGCGGATTTCCATTATCTGGCCGTAATATGTTGCTACCAGATCGGAATTGATTGCCTTAGCGCTGGAAGCTGCATTCGGCTCCCACATCAGGAAAAAATCTATCGTGCCTCGCACGAGAGACGCTGTAATTTCCTGACGGACTTGAAGTTCCTTGTCCTTCGGAAGCAGCGGAGTCTTGATGCCGACATCACAGCTTTTCCCATTGAGCGTTCTGATTTCAATCGTTAATTTTCCGGTGTCCAAGAGAACCTCGGACTTCCCGTAACCGGTCATAGACTTTATCATATTCATAAAATTTTTGAGGCAGCCGCCATTGCACGGTGCACCTTGAGTGAAACAATGAGGACCGGGATACTCCAAAACCTATCCCGCTTCCAAGCGCAAAGTTACTCTTTTTTCAATGAATATTTTGAATATGTCATATTCATGCCCCATGCATATGTGATTTTTTGTAATTTTGTAAAATAAATATTCACGAAAAGATGGAAGAAGCTAAGAATCCTACGGCGGAGGAGCCGAAGAGACTGAATTTCCTTGAGGAAATCATAGAGGAGAATCTTAAGTCCGGAAAGGTGAAAGAGATAAAGACCCGTTTCCCACCGGAGCCGAACGGCTATCTGCACCTCGGGCATGCCAAGAGCCTCTGCATCAACTTCGGGCTTGCCGAGAAATACGGTGGCAAGACCAACCTTCGCTATGATGACACCAACCCAACGAAGGAGGACACTGAATATGTCGATGCGATTAAGGAAGACATTCGCTGGATGGGCTTCAAGTGGGACAAGGAGTGCTACGCCTCGGACTATTTTGATCAGCTTTACGAATGGGCGGAAGAACTGATCCGGAGAGGCTTGGCTTACGTGGATGACCAGACCCAGGAAGAAATCAGCGAAGGCCGCGGGACGGTGGAAACTCCTGGCAAGAAAAGCCCTTACAGGGACCGCAGCATGGAGGAGAATCTTCGGATTTTCAGGGATATGAAGGCTGGGAAATATGCTGATGGAGAGAAGGTTCTGAGGGCGAGAATCGACATGGCTTCCAAGAATATGATGATGCGCGATCCGATTCTTTACAGAATCAAGCATGCACGCCATCACCGCACGGGCGACAAGTGGTGCATCTACCCGATGTATGACTTCACCCACGGCCAGTGCGACTCCATCGAGCATATCACCCATTCCATCTGCACCTTGGAGTTCGATGTTCACCGGCCTCTGTATGACTGGTTCATCCAGACTCTGAATATATTCCCGTCCCATCAGTATGAGTTTGCCAGGCTGAACCTGACTTACACCTTGATGAGCAAGAGAAAGCTTCTGGAACTCGTGCAGAAAGGCTTGGTGGCTGGCTGGGATGACCCTCGGATGCCGACGTTATGCGGAGTGCGCCGTCGCGGCTACACTCCGGAGGCCCTGAAGATGTTCTGCGACAAGATAGGGGTTTCGAAACGCGATCAGATGATGGACATCCAGCTTCTGGAGTGGTGCGTGCGTCAGGATTTGAATGCCCGCTCGAACCGCTACATGGTCGTGCAGCACCCTCTCAAAGTCACCCTGACGAACTGGGAGCCGGGAAAGGTCGAATGGTTCGACTGTCCTCTGAATCCAGCAGATCCGGAAGGAGTCAAACGAAAGGTTCCGTTCACAGGCGAGTTATACATCGAGCAAGAAGACTTCATGGAAGATGCTCCTAAGAAGTTCTTCCGCCTGAAACCTGGTGGAGAAGTGCGCCTTAAATACACTTACATCATAAAGTGCGACGAGGTTGTGAAAGACGCTGATGGAAATGTCATTGAATTGAAATGCACATACGATCCTTCCACCAAGCCGGGGGCAGGAGAGTGGCGCTCGGTCAAGGGCACGATTCATTGGGTGTCAACGGAATATGCTGGCGAGATTACGATCCGCAACTATGATCGCCTGTTCCTGAAGGAGGACATGAACGACATTCCTGAGGATAAGGACTACAAGGATTATCTTAATCCAGCATCCCTTACGATGGATCATGGTTATGTAGAGCCAGCCCTGCTTGATGACAAATCCGGAATCGCCGTCCAGTTCGAGCGCACCGGCTATTACTTCAAGGATTCTGACAGCACCGACGCAGAAGTCATATTCAATAAGACCGCAGCCTTGAAGGATTCTTATCGTCCGGAGTGAGCCTTCAGCCTTTTGCTCTTTTCCTGCTGACAAAATATTAAGAATGAAGACATGCCATTGTGTTGTGGCATGCCCTCTTTTTTCAAAAAGATAAAGTGATAGGTTAGAATATTTATGTGTAATTATTGAATTAGTTCTTCACTATTATTTTCAGGATCCTTTTGGTTTTATGCTGATGCAAAATAAGCTGGAAAGGAGATAGCTTGTTAGGATTTTTGGAACATTTTTTTTATGAAAAATTGAATCTTCAGGGCGGGCAGATTAGGACTATTTTGAGTAGTAAAATCGCCAACATGCTAATTGCGAGCATATTGGCAAGTCCAAAAGAAGTTAGAGGTTTTTTACTTGATATGCGAGCCCAGCCATAGATATGGAGTTTGCCTGTTTTTCCATGATCTCTGCATGAAAAAAGACAGCCTCGTAAATGAAGGAGGCTGCCGATTGATTTTCAACTAGACAAAATGCCGACTCTGCAGACTATTATAATGAGATGTCTCTCATATTATGGCTCTACGAACTGTCAGATTTTTATCGGAATGCCTTCGCTGTCCACCAGCGTTACATCTATTCCTGCATCTTGAAGCTTTTCCACGATGTCATGAGGGGCAGTGGCATCAGTGATTACCTCATCTACCTGATCCATCGAACAAATCTGAGAATAGCCCCGCCTGTTGAATTTCGTGTGGTCTGCAAGCACGATGGTCCTCTGCGCTGTGTCGACCATGATTCTGTGGAGGTGGGCCTCCATGTGGTTCGTAGTCGTTATTCCGAAATCGATGTCGATTCCATCTACGCCAAGAAATAGCTTGCTGCAAGACAAGCTCGAGAGCATCTGTTCTGCGAAAGGTCCCATGACCGCCATGGAACTCTCCCTGACAAGGCCACCTAGCTGGATTACGTCCACGTTCTCTTTGCTTATCAAGGAAGATGACACTTCGAAAGAAGACGAAATGACGGTTAAACTTTCTTTGACGACTATCTGATCGGCCAAAGACTGCATCGTGGTTCCTGACGCGATGATGATCGTGTCCCTTGGCATTATGAGCGTTGCGGCATATTTCCCAATCGCACGCTTCTCATTTATGCAGAGGCGCTTCTTTTCAACGACGGTCTTATTGTTAGTGTACCTGTTTATGAGAATTGCGGAACCATGCACCCTGTAAAGAAGATTTTGCTGCTCCAGAAATGAGAGGTCTTTCCTGATGGTCACCTCGGAGACTTTAAGCATGGTTGCTAGCTGAGAAACAGGAATGGCGTTCTGCTGGTGCATGAATTCCATGATCTTATTCTGCCTTTCGTTAAGGTGGTTTTTTTCTTGGTCGTTCATTCTTTGATGAAAATTTTTTCCGGTTTGCTAATATAGAATATTCATTTCGATTTCGAAAGAAAAAAACGATTGAGATTTTTCTACTTCGAAAGGTGAATGGGTCTAAATCGACGTGCGGCTATTTGTTCGCGTCAATTCGTTCGAAACCTTTCTTGAAATCGTCCCAATAATTGAATGAACGGACATGGCATAAGTCGAAAACGAAGAAGCCATCGCTTGGAGTGATGCATGCATTGATTGCATCTGGGATAAGGTCGCCTTTCCCTCCATCGCTCCAGCCAGTGCCGTTGCCAATGTCTGGACCGCATGCGAACCACACGTCGTCACATAGCAGTTTCCGTGCCTGTTGAGCGAAGCCCTGCATCGTCCATTCGCCTGAGCCATATATGCTGTTGGATCCTGCATATGCCCCAAGGAACATGAAATCCAATTCTCCTGCATAACCATAATTTTTATACTCGGGGCTTGCCCATGAATAGTCCTTGGACGTGTCGTATTTCTTGCTTGCCCAGTTCACGCCAGAACCATAGTAGTCGGAATACCATGCCCCCACGTAAACGCCGAACTTGATTTTGTTGTTCTGTCCTTTTACGGCGTTTTTGGCTTTTACGACGAAATCGCATATGGTTTTCGCTCTGAATTCAAGCCATGGCTTGAAATATTCCTGCATGATGGATGGAATGCTTGTAGTCCCGGCAGCCATGATGTCGCTTGGGTAGTTGGCGACTGATCTTCCGATATATTCCTCAAATTTTTCCCTTGAAATGTCTGAGAAGTCGCTCATGATCCCGTAATCGTCGTAACGGCACCTGTCCAGCACGATGCCATCTACATCGTACTTCGCAAGGTCTTTCAGAATGGAGATGACATAATCCTGCACATCATCGTTCGCCGGATTCAGGAATTTAGCCCCGTAATCGGAACTGTCATCTAAAAGATTCATTGTGCTGGCTAGGCCGGACGAAGAGTTTATCACCGTGGCCCAAGATTTTTTTGATTCGTCTCTAAACAGCATTCCTTCCGTGCCAAGACCATACGGGCAGAGATATCCGCCCACGAATGTATTTATGGACGCATAGACGGTGAGGCCGAGTTCATGGCCTTCATCGATGAAGGCCTGCAAATAGTCCCATGTCGCTGTCCTTTCAAGCCACTTGTAGCTTGATCCTTCCCAGATGTCGATACGTTTCACTTTCTCGGCCTTTGAAGAAGAGAAAAGCACATCTCCAGTCGTAGGGCGCACATCCACTATTATGCCGGAGAAACCAGAATCTTTCACCTTCTGGATATCCTCTGAGATGTTTTCCTTGCTGTTTGCAAACCTTTGGAAATTTCCTCCGGCATCGATCCAGACGAAGCGAGGCTTTTCGGTTTTCACTACTTCGGAACTGTCCCCGCTTTCTTTCCATGGCCAGTCAGGTATTTTGTCATCATTACCTGAGCATGAAACCAATGAGAGGGAGGCCATTATAGCCAATGAATATATTAATTTATTGATATGCATGGATTTAAGAATATAATAATGGTGCATACATTAATCTCTGAAGACTATGTACGCACCATTCAATAAGTCATTAGTTCTTTATGCAGTCGGCTGAGTAGCCTCCTATTACCTGACTGTTGTGGTCATAATAATAGATGTAGATTTTGAATCCGTCTGCAGAAGGTGCAATCAGCACGTCTCCGGTTGCGACTGCATAGGCTCCAGTCTGGAACCAGGCAATTTCCTTGTTCGAAAGCACGGTAGCTGGACAAGAATTGAAGCTGCTGGTGAGGGCTGTCTTGTCACTTATGTCGAGAAGATACAGCTGAGGCCCGATTCCCCATGCCGGGAAGTAGCTGACGACGAAGATTGCCAGGTAGTCCACATTGTTGAACCTCTTGGCATCCAAGTTGTTGGTCTGCCATCCCCAGGCGTTCCCGTCATCTGCGCTGAGCTGTGCGCCAACCGAAAGATCCTTCTTCAAGTAATTAAGGGTACAGTTACCGCCGGCATAAGACTGCTCGAACCAGCCTTCTGCCGAGGTGCTTGAGGCAGACACTACGGTAGCTTCATTAGGTGCTTCATTCCAGTTGAGACCGGTGCCAGACAGGTCAATCGTAGAAACATCCGAGACAGCTCCGTCTGTCACGCTGAGCGTGATCGCCTTGCTGGATGTCGTTACGCCAGCTATTCCCTCGCATGTGATTACTATCATGGCCTCCGAGTCTATGTCGCCGTTAACTTTTATTCTATACCCGGCAGGCAGTCCAGAAGCATTGGTGAATGAATGGAAGAGGGTAGGCGCCTCAGTAACGGAAGATGTCCGATAGATGTTTATCGTCTCGTTCGATTCTGCATGGTTGCATATAATGATATGCTCTTTCGCATCACTGGTGATAGATGCAGCAACGGCGCCGCCAAGGTTGATCTCTCCAATTTTCACGCCTGTCGCTTTATTGAAATATAGCGGGATGCCGGAACCAGTGCTGACAACTAAGTTATTTCCTGCGGCTGCCATAGAGATGCAGACGTTCTTGTCGTATCCAGGCAATCCGAGATTTGTGGTGTTGAGGTTGAATAAGTTCTCGACGGAACCCAGATTGAATCCCCTGTCAATTTTCTCGGGAACAGCCTTAACTACAGTATATGTGTTCTTGGTCGTCCCATTGTGCGCTGTAACAGTTAGCTCGACAGGCTCATTATAGTTCAGCGCAGTCGTGGACGGATCAGGTGAGATTGTCGCATGGGCGGATACTTCGAATGACGCTAGGCATGACGAAAGATCAGCCAACGAGATCAGAGATACGGTCTTTTTAGATTTGTCGATGATGCCTGATATGGCCGGATCATCCAGCGAGAAAGAAATCAGCTCGCAAGCCGAAGATTTCACTCGCTCGCCAGTGATTATGATGTCCTGGCTTACGCCCTGGGCATCCGTGTAGGTGAAATGGTTTTCCTTTGTCAGATCCAGTAGCGTGAGCGAAGGATCGATGAAGCAGTTAGGCTGCAGTTCTGCCTGAACGCGCATTTTAGTCATGAATGCTTCGGTTTCATTATCTGAAGTCACAGGGAAATACCATGGGACAGGAATCACGTACCTCGTAGTTGAGTTGTCTGTGATCGTTATCTTCGCTGCCTCTTGATTAACGTACGGGCCTGAAGTGAATATGGCTGTTAGGCTCGTGATGCCCTGACGTTCTGCGGTAGGCTCTACGTGCTCCACTTCATGGCAGGCATTTGTCATTAGGACGGTGGCTGTGATGGCGAAAAATGTATGAATTCTTTTCATGATATATTCAATTAAAGATTATTGCCACTCTGAGTACTGCTTAACCATGCTGTTAGTAGTCAGCTCGCTCGTAGGAAGGGGCAGCCTGTAGAGTTTTTCTGGGAAATTTCGGTCTTTATCATCGACCGAGACATAAGTGTAGAGGAAACTGCTTCCGACTTGCTCAATTTTCAATCCGTGAGCTTGATATGCGTTTAGCCCTGTCGGATATGCTTTAGATGCATCGCCCCACCTGCGAAGATCCCAGTACCAGAGACCTTCGTAAGCTAACTCGACTCTCCTTTCTTGACGAATGGCACTCCATAGAGCATCTCCGCTTTTGTCGTTGTATGGCAGGCCTACGCGGGAACGGATAGCCTTCACGGCAGCATTGGCATCGGCAGTATTTCCAAGCCTATAGCAAGCCTCTGCTTTATTCAGCAGAACCTCGGCGTAACGTATCAGTATGAATGGCTGGCTGCTAGAAGATTGAGCAGAGAAATCATGCGTCTCGTCGACGAGTTTGCGTAGGTAGTAACCGGTTGTGGTCCTTCCCTTCGGCTCCTTGTCCACGTTCCACTTGCACCATCCATCAGTCCCGCCTACGTATGGCTCAATTTTTCTGCCTTTCCAGCTGGCTCCATTGTAGAGTATTGTGGCTTGGAAGCGTGGTTCCAGACTTTCGTATGGGGGAGTCGCCGTCGTCCCTTCTTCTCCGTGCCATGCCGACCAGTCGGGAAAACCACCTTCTGCGAGCTCGTACGACTCGACCATTTCCTGAGTAGGAGTTCCATAACCGCCACCAATCTGGTCTATTACCGTAAAATCGCCTCCCGGTGTGTAATAAAAATCGAAATCGTGGCCTCCTACAGTAAGATTGTACTCATATTCAAGTATAGCCTCTGGGTTTCCTTTGTCAGCAGTTACCTTGAAAGACTCAGCATATGAATCGTTAAGCTTATACCCGAGCTCGGCTACCTTATTGGCTGCATCCAAGGAGGCTTGCCAGCGTTTAGCATAAAGCATGGCTCTGCTCATGAAGGCGTAGGCAATGCCCTTGTCCAACCTCCCGTTTGCTTCGGCCTGCGTAGGCAGGTTCCCGGCAGCATATTCGAGATCTTTCTGAATGAAATTCCATCCTTCTTCTTCTGTGTTCAGAGCCTTGTCTTTGGTAATCTTCGAGAGATCCTCATCGTAGATTATTACTTCCTTGTAGCGTTTCACTAAGTCGAAGTACAGCCATGCCCTGATGAAACGCATCTCAGCCTCGAAACGAGATTTTGCGGCATCGTTTAAGCCGCTGCCATATCTTTTCAGGTTGTAGATGTTCTCGTTCGTGCGGCGTATCTGATTGTATCGGCTTTCCCAAACGCCCATGTAAACATCGACGTAGCTTGCGGTAAGCGTGGATCCGCCGTATGCAAACTCGCTAGGAATATAACACAGCGAGTTATAATTGTAAGAACCGTATTTGAATTCGTCTGTCAGAGATTCCGTCATTCCAGCTAGGAATTGACTGCCGTTCACTGAAGCCAAGTAGTTGTACAAGTTGTTGACGGCATATTCAGCAGTTCCCTCTTCGCTCCAAAGCATTTTGTCGGAAACTCGGTCAGTCGGGTCTGTATCCAGGTAATCGTTGCAAGATATCAGAAGAGAGCTTGCTATAACGAATGACAGTATTTTTATGATGTTTTTCATATCGTCAATATTATAAAGTTAAAGTAATGCCGCCCATCACTGTCCTCTGCTGAGGATAGTAACCATTATTCACTCCAGGTGCCTCTGGGTCGATGCCCTTCGGCAGGCCGTCTATCGTAAAAAGGTTAGCCCCTTCCACATAAAGGCGCAGGCCTTCGATTCCGACTTTGCGAGTCAATTTCGCAGGAATAGTGTAGCCTAGCTGAGCAGACTTGAGTCGGATGTATTTGCCATCCCTCCACCAGAACGAGCTGGAAAGACCGTTATCTCCTCCATGTCCAGTGGCTCCGAGAGTTATGCGAGGATAAGTTCCATCTGGGTTGTCGATGCTGTAGGCATGCTTCACGAGATAAAGAGGCGAATTAGCTCCTTCCTTGAATGTCTGTGTCCAGATGGTGTTATCGTCGTACCCATTGTAATATGTTCCAGTGAGGGAGACATCGAACAGGGCACCTCCCGTGAACTGAGCATTGAAGTCGAATCCGTTCCAGTTGAAATTCAGATTCAGGCCATATGTCAGCTGAGGACGATTCGATCGGCCGAATATTCCTCTATCGTCCCATGTGATTTTACCATCTCCGTTGAGGTCTTTATATTTGATGTCGCCCACGTTCGGCCTTGTCCCATACCATGCGGAGTTGTCGATTTCCTCTTCGGAACGGAATAACCCGTCTGCTTTCCATCCCTCGATGGAACCATAAACAGTCCCCGAGACTTTCTGCCATTCCATGATGTTCGGAGCGTCCTGGTACTCCAGCCAGCGAGTTTTGGATCTCGTGATGCTAGCCGTAATGCCGTAGTCAAAGCGTTTCCCCATAAGCATGAAATTGTTACGGTGCGTTATGAGTATGTCAATTCCTTTCGCATCTATCTTATTTATGTTTCCGTAAGTAGGATAGTATCCACCCATTGAACCTGGCATGTCGCTTCCCAGGGCGGTCAGAATATCGTAAGTGTAATTATAGAACCCGTCTACTTCCATTCCTAAGAGACCGTTCCACATGGATAGGTCGTAACCAACATTCCAAGACAGAGTCTTTTCCCAAGTCAGGTTATTATTCGCTATTCCCGATGTGTAATACGAAGGATATATATTCCCATTCAGTACTATGCTCCCGCCTTGCGAGTAGTTGCTCAAGTACATGTAAGCGCTTACTCCGTCATTGCCGAGTAAGCCGACGGAGGCCCTGAGCTTCAGGTCGTCAATGAAATCCACGTTCTCCATGAATTTCTCTTTCGAAAGTCTCCAGCCGACAGATGCTGAAGGGAAAAAGCCCCAGCGGTCTCCAGTCATTCCATTGAACTTGTAAGAACCATCGTACCTGCCAGTTACTTCGGCCAGGTAACGATTGTCATAATCGTATTTTACCCTGAACACATTTCCTGCCGTGCGAGAATTCCAGCTGCTTCCACCAATTGGATTCTCATCGATAGGCACCCCATTGCTGAGTTCTGGCAGCTGCGCAAAGGGCAGATTCTTGATGTATGCGCTGAGGTTGTTGCTCTTGTCGTCACGTACTTCAGTTAGAACCATTGCCTCAACATTGTGTTTGCCGAATGAATGAATATAATTCAAGCTAGCCTGACCTACGAGCTGCTCATAGTTTGATTGGCCTTCGCCAAGGTTGATTCCGGAAGCAGTGCCTCTAGGATCTGACTGCTTCGCCCAGTTCCCGTTGAGGATCGCCATCACTGAATATGGGGTATTCAGATTCTTGTTCTGTGATGTCGAATATTCATATGAGCCGCTTACCTTTGCGCTTAGCCCATCGATCCATGGGAAACTATAACTGAGAGACATGTTAGCTTGGACATCGGCGCTCCTGGTCTGTTTATAGCCAGACTCGTAGATAGCTGCCAGAGGGCTGTTGGCTAATCCTGTGTTGTTCTGAATGGCTGCTGAGTAAAGGCCATCATATTTTTCAGGCAGATAAGGATGCATCTGGATAGTCTGACGGGCGATGGAAAGGAATCCCTGCTCGCCAAGATATGAATTTGCGTCCGTGCCACCAGATGCGTAACCTGGAGTATGGCGTCTTCCAATAGTCCCGGATAATCCCAATGAAAAATGAAAATTCCTTGCGAAATCGGAGTCGATGTTCGCTCGAAGATTGTAGCGGCGATACTTGAAGTTGTCAATATTGCCTTTCTGCCCAAGATAGCCGATAGAGGCAAAAAATCTTGTGTGCTCATTCCCTCCTTGGGCAGTCACGCTGTGTTTCTGCGTGAAGCCTGTCCCGAAGACCTTCTTGATGTAGTCAACATCGTCCCAGCCATCAGTCGGGTCCCCGTTCGTCATGGCTTCTACGTTTTTCTTCGTGAAAGCAGGGACGTATTCATCTCGGCTGGAAATAGCCCCTCTTGCAAGCTGGTCCATCATATCCGCCATATTATAGTAATAAGCGAACTGAGGGCCATTCATGAATTCAGGGAAGTTTGCGTTCATCGACGCTCCATACTGACCATCGTAAGTTATCTTCGTGTCGCCGGATTTGCCGCGCTTCGTGGTGATGATAATCACGCCTCCAGCGCTTTGCAGACCGTAAACAGCTGCCGAAGCACCATCCTTCAGCACGGAAACGCTTTCGATGTCATTCGGATCGATGTCGTTGATGTCGGTGACAGGATAGCCATCTACTATGTAAGACACACCGTAGATGGAACCCCTGATTCTCAGTGATGCCTGATCCAGGCCAGGTTCGCCGGATTCCTGAATTGAGGAGATGCCGGGCAGCTTGCCGCCAAGAATCTGCGAAACGTTAGTAGATGGAGCTTTAAGAAGTTCATCTCCTTTGATCGCGGAAACAGCGCTGGTCAGAGAACTCTTCTTTTGCGTGCCGTAACCTACTACGACCACTTCATCCAGAAGTTCCTTGTCTTCTTCCAACGTTACGTTTATTGCAGCCCTGCCAGACACAGGCACCGTAACTGGTTTCATGCCTAGCATGCTGAATACAAGGTTTGCGTTACGATTGGCTTCGAGCGAATAGTGTCCGCTCATGTCCGTGACTACTCCGGACGAGGATCCTTGTATCGAAACCCCGACACCAGGCAGTCCGGTTCCAGAGACATCGCTGACTGTTCCACTGACTGTCACTTTGTCTTGTGCGAAGCCAATTGCACTGAAAATAGCCAGCGAAACAGAAATAGTGAAAATATTAAATAAATATCTCATAAGAGTTATCAGTTATGGTTATTAATAAATGGCTTTATTTTGAAATTTTAGTGAATTCATATCTTAGGCTTGTGCCGCTCGAATCCACTATGTAAGTTTCAAATGAAGGTTTGTCTTCTCTTAATATCACGATTCTGGCACCTCTGCTGAGGACCTCTTCGTAGGCAGGTGGGTATCCGGTTTTCCTGCCGTAGGCAAGCACGATTTTGCTATCAATGTCAGCCAGATAGTCGTTATTATGGTCGTGTCCAACAAACACTCCGATTACGTCTCCCTGCTCAAGGAATGCTGAAAATAGCCCGGAATTTAACATTGGGGAGCACACGCTCTCATATTTGTTTCCCACTATTTTCTTGACCAGCAGGGTGTCTCCGTATTCAGGGAGAGGTATATGGAAGAAAGCTAGAGATGGCAATGCATGGCCATGGCGCATTCTGATCTTGTTGCCCGTATTCCGGTACCATTCGATCTGGTCGTGGTGAATCCAATCGTATGTCCCATAGAATTTGTCCTTAGGATAACTGTTGGAATCGAAGAAATATAGCATCCACTTATCTCCACTGCCTTCCGACGCTTTGACAGGCATCGAGCAATTTCCTGAGCCATGTAGCTTCGGGTCCTCGTCAAATGTCAGATTATATGGCTTGTCGGCAATATATTCAAGTATTTCCGCATTGCTCATGTCCGATTCGTGGTCGTGGTTGCCGAAAGTCACCACGAAAGGGACCTGGCTCTCCTCGAACAGTTTACATAGCTTATCCCAGCCTTGCTTGGCATTGCTGGCAACTACCACGTCGCCAGTAAGGACGGCCAAGTCAGGTTTCTCAGCATTAAGAATGTATCGCATCAGGTTCAGCGTGCTGTCGTTTTTCGTTTTGAACGAAGCGTCTTCCACCCAGTGCAAATCGGTGAATTGCACAATCTTGAACGTGCCATTCACGAACCTGAGAGGTTTCATTCTGGCTTCTGAGACAAGTCCCAATAATCCTATGGCTATCAGTAGTGTTATTCTTTTAATCATGGTTGTCGTTCTCTTTTTGCGTTTGTATTCCTTTGATTATGTGTTTCCTTTGATATCGATGATGGCATTGTCGAATGGGTTCAGAAGGCTGTCAATCAATATGGCGAATTGGCTTCTCGTGATTGTTGATGCAATGTCGCCGATTCCAGCTTCTTTCAATGTACCGATGATTTTGCCTTCGTCAATGCCTAGATTCTTTGCTTCGGCAATCGCAGATAGCATTTTAAGGATATTTTCTGCGTTGCATGCTTCCGGGACCTCTGCCTCGCCGTAGATTTCCTTGATGCCGGCAAGTGCTTCCGCTGTCAGCGGTGAGTCCGGGTAAAATCTGGTTTCATTCGACCAGCCTACGCTCCTGCCTTCGCCTCTGAGGATGCCCGTGGCGCCGATTCTCTGGCATGCTTTGAAAATATGGCTGTCTTTTGGCACGTCCAGATAAGGCATCAGGTAGCCTCCGGCATCCAGCAATACATTCTGCACGTTACGCACGTCTATATCCTTCGGGGAAATCTTCTGCTTTGCGCAGATTGCAGCCAGAGCCCCTGCTGCCTGACCGATTTGCAAAACGACAGGCTGCAGCCTGGTAGCTCCATTCGCAATGTTGGAGACAGAGATAGATTTTTCGGCAACGATCAAGTCGTCCACGTCTTTTGGGATAAGCACCCCTAATGGAATGCCGAAAGAAGGAATAGGATGAAAATGCAGGTCTGGAAGTGGTTCCCCGCCATTGTACTTAGAGTGATGTTGATCCACGGGATAATCGCCGACAGCGATCGACGTGCGGTAAAGGTTATTCCTGAAAGGATGCTCTATGTCCTCTGAGTTGAACCTGACCAGACCATGGATGCGTCTGGATTCCCTGTAATAAGGATAGAATGGCATTTTGTCAGCGGTCGGGTATTCATCATCTGCAAAGCCTATGTTGCGGTAACCTAAGTAATCGTGGATGAAATACGCGAATCGCAACGTGTGCTTTTTGGCTTCCGATATAACCTCGGCGCGATTGGCAGGATCGGACTCTATTATATTCGCATAATAGTCATTCCCGCCTTTCCCAGGCCAATTTATCATGTACTTTCCGTTCTGCAGCTTTCCATATTCCATCATCATGTCAGCAGGCCAAAGGCTCTCTGACTTGCCCTCAGACATGGGATTGACACAGCTGAGCGCAAATTCAGTAGAGTCATAGCCATCTGGCCTGGCCATTTCGACCTCATGCCCGTAATCCTTGAGGATGGCCACGTAGGTCATGTCAAGCACGATGTCGTTAGCCTTCTCCGGAGCCATTTCCTCTCCAGTGGTGGATTTGGATTCCATGCCTACGTCATAACCTGCTCCGCACATCTTGGCGATGTCTCCCAGTTCTGTCGCATCCACGATTATCCTGGCGCGAACCTTTTTCGAAGGCTTTCCTTCTCTACCGATCATGACATCCCAGCCTTCTCCATCGACCCTCCGAATGTCTGACACTTTCGTGTCGTAAAGAGTCGTGAGATTCTGTTCTTTTGAACACATGTTCACGAATATCTGGTTCCCGACGGAAGGCTCGAATGAAATGTTGCTGACCCAATTTGTATGAAGGGCTGCAAGGCTTCCATAATGAGTGCAAAGACTATCTATCAGCTCTCCCCAGATGCCACTGCGTAAATTAAAGTTACCGTCAGTACAGCTTACCCCTGTCGATGTCAGCATTCCTCCCAGCCAAGGGGTCTCGGAGCAGAGCAGCACCTTGGCTTCGCTTCTTGCGGCTTGGATTCCTGCAGCTACGCCTGATGTCGTTCCACCAACCACAATGATATCATAATGCTCAATGGACGAGCAGCCTGGAAGCATAAATGCGACGAGAAGAGATGTCAGTGGCAGGAATCGTTTCATCATTAAGAATATATTTCCATTATGCTTGAGAAGTGATTATAGTTTACTTGGACCGTTCGTAGCCAAGTCTTCCAGGATCTGCCAGCACTGGTAGAGACCTCTTGGAACATGGAAGCAGCCTTTCCACTTGCCGCCTTTAAGTGGCAGCAGGACTTCGCCGCGACGGTTCAGATAGCCGAACCATTCCGGATATTCAGAGTCCTTGAAATGGCTCCAGACATATTCATGTACTCTCTCGAACCATTCCAGGCACTTCGGATCCCCAGTCAGCTGATAGCCCTTCAGGGTGGAAATCAGTGTCTCGATGTGCACCCACCAGAGCTTCTGGTCCCATTCTAGTTGCTGTGGAGGGAAGCCCTTGCGGTCGAGAAAGTAATATATTCCGCCATATTCCTTGTCCCAGCCATATTCGGCCATCCTAAGGGTCGTGTCCTTGGCTTTCTCGATGAGTTCCGGCCTGGCGAGCCTCTTGCCCAGATCCATTATGAACCACATAGCTTCGATGTCGTGACCAGGGGTTACCTGGCGGCCTTCAAAACAGTCTGCCAGAGAGCCGTCCGCCAGAACGTTCTCTACGATTATGCCACCCAGCTCAGGGCGATAGAACACGTCCATGACCTCGTGAATGCAGTCCTCGATTGTGCGCATCAAGAAGTCTTTGTCAATCAACGGCTCTATCTCAAGCGCCAGGTTGCATAAAATCATTGGTAGAGAGAATCCCTTGAGGTCTCTTGTCCCAGGATGCAGCTTGTTCCATTTTCCTTTCGGATTGCCCTGCTTGGAGAGCACGTTGCCAAAGGTTTTCTTAGCGATGTCGGCATATTCCTCACTGCCCGTGGCAATTGCCAGCTGCCCGAATGCCATCGTGGCAAAAGTGTAAGAGAAGATGTTGTATGGCTCCACGATTGGCTTGCCTTCTCTGGTTACTGAGAAATACCAATTGTAATTGCCGTCGTGGCCGTACTTCTTTAAGAATTCGGCTCCCTGAATCGCACAGTCCAGCCATTCCTGACGTTTTTCAACCTTGTTGTAAAGCATGGAGAAAAGCCATACCTCGCGGCCCTGAAGCCAGATGAATTTGTCGGTGTCGAAAACGTCACCGTTACGTAACAGGCATGTGTAGTAGCCTCCGTACTCTTTGTCCTGCGACTTGTTAAGCCAGAAGGGGAGCACGTTGTCCAGCAGCTCGTCCTTGTACTGTTCAGCTAATTTTTTAAAATCCATAATTCAAATATTTATTCTTCGGAAAGTGCCCGGGCAATGCCATTCTTAATGGTTTCCCATTTACCATTGTTGATCACATGGACAATGTCAAAGATCATCAATCCGGAGGTTTGTTTTAGGCAATAGTAAGCAGCTTCACCGACATCAAAGCTGGAGTCGGCGCATTGGATTGTCCCGTATATTTTGCAGGCGGAACCGATGTAAGATTTCGCTCTGTTTATTGAATATTCGATGGACTCGTCATTGTTTGGTCCGTAGATGGTTGACAGATATGCTCCCAGCAGGAATATGTCCAGCTGGTCGGCGAATCCTGTCTTGTAATATTGGTCTGAGCACCAAGATGAGTAATAACGGCTGTAGTACTGCGTGTCTTTAAGTGGGTCAATTGTAGGACTTGCCCAGTTTTGGCCGTTTGCGTACAGAGCGCCCCACCATGACGCGGCCCAATATTCCAAGGTTACGTCACTCTTTATGTTTTTTACGGTTGTCCTTGCTTCTGCTACGAAATTGCGGATTATCTTGGAGCGATACTCCCACCACTGCTTGTAATATTTCCCGGCGACTCGATTGCTTGATCCGTCGTAGGTGAATATGTCAGCTGGCCAGTTCTCTACCGTCGTACCGATGTACTTTTCGAAATCCTTCCTGCTGTAGTCCGAGAAATCAGACTGGTAGTCAGGAAAACGGCAATAATCAAGAGCAAAACCGTCAATGTCGTAATTAGTGACTATTTCTTTGATGAAGCTCAGGGCGAACTCCCTTACTTCCGGGAGGGCTGGATTCAAGAAGGCCGCGACTTTGCTGTTGTCGTTCTTGATGTCTATCATGCCGCTAGGAGTATACTCTATGCAAGTCTTACCATTCCATTTGCTGTCAGCCCTGTAGACCGGACCTTGCTTGTTGCTTGGCGATCCCATCGGGAACACTGTCGTGGAAGCAGTGACCTTGATGTTTCTCTTATGAGCCTCGTCTATGAAAAATTTCAGATAGTCCCAATCTCTGTGGACAGTGTAGTTCTCCAGGCTGGTCGCCTGAGTAAGAATGTTGCTGCTGTAAAGACAGTCACCTTCGACGCCTTTGACATCGACGACAATCTTGTTGAAACCGCAGTCTTTTATCTTGTCCAGGTAGAATGTGATCGAATCTTTGCTGGCGAAACGCCTGAAATTCGCAGATGCGTCTATCCAGAGCATAATTTCCTTTGGAGATTGCGTTACCTGGCTGGAGGTGTCTTTATTGTCTAGTGGTGGCGGAGTCTGATGCCCACCTGAGCAAGACTCCACCATGCACAAGACAGCAAAGAACGCTGATATCAAATTGACGCTCTTCATTATAGTTCTGCTATTTCAAGTTTCCAGATTCTCACTTCCACGCCTCCGACAAGTGCATAAGCGTAACCGCATCCGTCCGCATCGTTGTAGATGTAGGTGCAAGCTGGATAGTATGTCCCTGCTGTTGCTGAAATAGTAGCGTCAGCTGCGTTCAGGATTGCGTTTCCAGTCTGGTCGACTATGGAAATATAAGCATTTGGCCATCCTGTCGTGAACACGATAGCGTACGGGGTGTCGTTGAAGTTGAAAGCACGGATGGCTCCGAATGTGTAGTTGCCCCACATGTTCGTTCCATTACCAACAGTACCTTGGAATGTGTTGATTCTTATGGCAGATGTTCCATCCCAAGTCCAAGAACCTACGTTCGCGCCTCCGCCGACTGCGTCCCACATGAACCATGGACCCTCGATGCTCTCGGAGCTGTTGCTTACCATCTGAGCCCAGCTACCGTCGTTGGAAGGAAAGCCTGTGTTAAGGGAAGCATAGTATTGAACCATCTGGCCCTTTTCGAACCTCCAGCAGAAGTGAGGACCATTGTCTGAACGTCCGCCTACGGCTGTGACTATGCCGTTCCCATTGATTATGTCTCCGCATGCACTGATGAATCCTCCGATCGCTCCCTGGGAAGGGCCGAGAAGAACTATCGGTGCCTTGTCGTAGCCGTCTTTCCAGCAATATATCGTTGAAGGGGCTGTAGCGAAGTTGCCATCGCTAGTTACGCCTGCAAGAAGATGGCCGGCTGCATCGTTGCACAAATAGCAAATCTGCCCGTCTACCCCTGTCATGTTCAGGTCGCCTACTGATGCTAGGGTGAGCCTGTCGTAGACTTTCGTTCCAAGAACGAGGTAATTCCCGCTTATTCCCATCCAGCTGGTGGTTCCGGCTCCGAGCTGGGTAGGCGTCTTGCTGTTGAACTGAGATACTTTCACATAAGTCTGAACTACTTTCTCGTTAGGCCTTGTCGTGTAAGTCCTGGTGGTGGTACCGTCCTTCGCCGTTACCGTGAAGCTGATAGGCTGAGTGTAGTCCATAGGGACCGATGGGTCCGGTGAAATCGTAGCCCCTTCCGAGAGGGTGACGGTGGCGTAGGCAGACTGTATGTTTCTGTATTGGGTGGACTTGTAAGACACGTCGATCGACTTGTCGTAGTCGTACACATCTCCGATTAAAGAATCGCTTTCGAATTTGAGCACGAAGCTCTCAATCCTGCAAGCTTTGTCGCCTCTGACGACTGGCTCAGGAACAACTTTGTCATCATCGTCGCAAGAGGCGAGAAATAAAGCCCCGAAGGCGATCAATGCTATTGATAAAAATTTATTTGTTTTCATATTCGTTTATCTCTTTTACTTGTTGATTATTTATTGTTCGGTACGTCTTACATAAAATGCCCATAGCGTGTAGGTTCTGCTTCCGCCATCACCTCCCGTGACAGTGATCTCATATGGTTCCGAAAGGTCTTTCAGCCCAGAGAGTGATGGTGTAACGTAAGCGTCATATTCCAGGTTCGCCCTAACCATCAGGCTCGTGACATCGTATTTGTCTCGCAATGTCTTTGGTATCGGGAAAAATATTTCTCCTGTAGTCTCGTCAATGAATCCGGCAAGGCCTGCGCCACCTCCTGCGGGCTGGATTTCTATGGAATGAATCGAACTATCCGTATGTTCGAACTCTGGATCTGCTTTGGCGCAAGATGCCATGAATATTGTGGCAATGGCGCCAAGTGCTGCATATAATACTTTTTTCGCTGTTTTCATATTCGAATGCATAAGATTAAATCCATCCCTCATTGTTAGTGCAAAGTTTGTTGTTCGACCTTTCGGACAGAGGAATGGCGAACTTGTAGTAACGGTTGTAGAAAATCCTAGTGTTTCCGGCATCGGCATCGACTTGCTGGTAAGAATAGGTCCCGTCATCGCTTCTGGTTATCCTGACGCCATGCACTGAGGTTCCGTTTATGACTTCCTCAGCTAGTTTCCAGCGCCTCAGATCCCAGTAACGGAAGCCCTCTCCTGCCAATTCGACCATTCTCTCATGCCTGAGGTATTCCATGAAGGCTTCTTTCGTCGTCGCATTGCGGGCAGGGAGTCCTACGCGAGCACGCACAGTATTCAGAGCCTCCAGTGCCTGGGCACTATTGGACGTCCAATTGCTTTCGGCTAGAGCCTCTGCTTTGTTGAGAAGCACCTCAGCGTACCTGATGACTATGTTATACTGAGAAGAATTGTTCGTTACGTAGCTTTTGTCGTTGTCTCTAAGGTACTTACGTAAATAGTATCCAGTCACGGTCGTTCCGGCGCTTCCGGAATTCTCGTATGCCTTGAACCCATCTGTGCCTCCTACATAGGTCTGTAGAGTCCTTCCCATCCAGCTGGCACCATTGTATAGAATGGTTGCGTAGAATCTAGGCTCGCGGTTGGAGTAGGGGTCGCTGCCATAGGCGTCCCAGCTGAAAGCAGTTCCGTCTGCCATCTCATAGCTGTCGACAAGCTCGCTGGTCGGGGCGAAAGCAGAATATATCTGTTTCCCGTATTGGGTGTCACCCGATGGACGGACGAAGGTGTCGTAGTTGTGGGTCAGTGCGCCGGCGAGAAAGTCGCAAGCGAAGCAAATCTCGGAATTGCTGACAGAAGAATTGAAGACATTCGCATAGCTTTGGTCGAGGGTGGCACCTTCGGCTGCAACCTTGTTGGCTGCGTCAACGGCGACATCCCAGTTCTGGGCGTACAGAGCAACCCTGCTCAACAGAGCGTAAGCGGCTTTTTTGGTGGCGCGGCCCGTGTTGCCAGAATCCCAAGACGACGGAAGGTCTTCCCCCGCTGCCTGAAGTTCATCGATGATGAATTTCCAGCAATCTTCCTCGCTAGAGCGAGCCTTGTCGTTTTCATTGGGTCCATCGACCTCTGTCCTGAGGATAACCCCGCCGTAGACTCGGCAGAGAAGATAGTATGTGTAAGCGCGGCAGAAACGGACTTCGGCGATTCTGATTTTCAGCCAGTCATCCCCGAATTTCTTTCCGTACTCTGGAGCGTCGCGGAGAAATTCGTTCTCTCGCCTGATTCGCCCATAGTTGTCGGACCAGCACTCAAATGCACCTGCGCTGTTGCTGTTGAACGCAGACTCCTGGAAAAGAGTCTTGTTATAGTTGTGATTGTACAGATCCCATGAGCAGCTCTTCAGGATGTCTGAATATGCGTCCGTGAGCCATGGCGAGGAATAGCCGCCATTACCATAAATCTCGGAATGGTCGCGGAAGGTAGTGTAAAGTGACAGCGTGTAGCTGTCTGCCACTGATTCAGACGACCAAACCGTGGCTGCTGAGTACCTGTCGGTAGGATCTATGTCCAGAACGTCCGAGCAAGCTCCTAATGTAACCAGCAGCAGGAAAAGAAAAACTGAATATATTGTCTTTTTCATTGTATTCTGGATTAGAATGTTATGTTAAGTCCGAAACTGTAAGTCTTCTGTTGTGGATAATAACCGTTGTTTACAGAAGGCATTTCAGGGTCAACGTATTTGAACGAGCTGAAAGTGAGAAGGTTGGTGCCTGCGAGGTAGACTCTAAGGCCATCTATTCCCGTATGTTTGAGAATCTGCTGAGGTATCTCGTATCCTACCTGAAGGTTTTTGAGCCTGAGGTAAGAACCATTCTTCACCCACCAAGTGGAAGGCCATGCATTGTTGCCGTTGGCTATCGTGCTTAGCCTAGGATACTTGGCATCGGTGTGGTCTGGCCTCCATGCGTTTTCAACCAGGTAGTAAGGAGCATTCCCGTTGTGGTAGAACGGCCTTGTGTACATGGTGTTGTCGAATACTCCTGAGTTGTAGGCTGCGCTCAACTGATAGCCGCATTTGGCGACGCCCTGCCATAAAGCAGAGAGATAGAGGTTCTTGTATCCCACGTCCATGGAAAGAGAGAAATTGAATTCCGGCATGTACGGGTTTCCAATCTTTACGAAGTCTCCGGCTGCGTCAATCTTTCCATCACCGTTTATGTCTGCGTACATGATGTCACCCAGTCTCTTTGTTCCGGAAGGAGCGGTCGGCGAGTTGTCTATGTCTTCCTGTGTCTGGTACAGTCCTATGGCCTTGAATCCATAGAGGGTGCCCATTGTCCTCCCGAGAATCGCCCTGTACATAGGGTGATCGTCCGAAATTTGCTTGGAGAGCACTCTGTTGTGGGCCCATGACAAGGTCCCTCTCAAAGAGTAGTTCCATCCGGAGTTGAATGACTGGGCATGCTTCAGGACAAGCTCGAATCCTCTGTTGTCAACCTTGCCTGAATTTTTGATTCCTGGCACGTTACCTCCCAGTGAAGGAGCGTAGGACCCACTCACGGATTCCAGAATGTCGGAAGTGACCTTGTAGAACCAGTCGAATTCTATTCCAAGGAGACCCTTCCATGCGTCCATTTCGAATCCGAAGTTCCAGCTGTGCGTTCTAGACCATGTGAGATCCTTGTACACGTAGTTCGTCGTATAAAATGCAGTCTTACCATTGCCTCCAAGGATGTAGGCGTAGGATGGAGCCGTGGTTGAATATGACTGCATGTACAGGTATGGCGATGTGTCATCGGAACCAAGCTCTCCGTACGATGCCCTGAATTTCAGATAGTCGATCGCCGGAAGTGCGTCCTGGAAGAAGTGCTCTTTCGATGCTACCCATCCTAGGGCGAAAGAAGGGAAAAATCCCCAGCGGTTCTCAGGAGCAAATTTGTACGAACCATCCTCTCGGAAAGAAAACTCCGCCAGATATCGTTCATCATAAGCGTACGTTGCCCTTCCGGCAACGCTGGCCATTGATGAATAGCCGTATGTACCGCTCACGGGAACCGATATTCCTTCCCAAGAGTTGCCATTGGCAAGATCCACAGGGAATTCTGCATAGTAGCCGTTCTTTACTCCTGTCATGTTATCGGAATAGTTCTTCTGCTGCTCGTAGAGTATGAGGCCGGTAACCATGTGTTTCCCGAATGTCCTTTCGTAGCTGAGAGAAGGCCTTATCATGTAAGTGTCTCCGAGCGAGTTGGATTTCGTGAAAGTGCTCGTGGTTCCGATTCCGGATGCGTACACAAGATCCGAAGACATGGTGGTCGTGTTGAACGAGCGCAGCTGGTATGAATGCAGGAAACTTCTATTTAAGGTGTTTCCATAGTCATAAGAGCCGAAGAAAGATGCTTTCAGTCCCTGAAGGAAAGGGATGTTGCTGAAATCGTATTCCAGCCTGGCATTTCCTTCGAACCTCCACTGACGTTGATGCTGATAACCGCTTTGCTCAATTGCGGCTACAGGCTGTTCTGTGTAAGAGCCGTCATAGTACCCCTGAGCCATGCCGTCGTAGGTAGGTGCGATGATTGGGATGGCGTAAATTGCCTGTGAGATAGGGTTGAACTCATTTTGGCTGTTCATGTAGAAGCCTGGGTTTTCGTACTTGTCCTGATAGGCCGTGATGTTTAAGCTGAGATTGAGGTTCTCCGCTATCTTTGTCTTTACGTTCGAGCGGACGTTGTAGCGCTTGTAGGACGTTTTGTCCACGATGCCATCCTGATCCAGATAACCTAGGCTAACGTAATAAGTCGTCCTAGCGTTTCCGCCGGTAGCGGAAATGGTGTGCTGGTGCGTGAAGCCGTGGTTTTTGAACAGGAGATCCAGCCAGTCTGTTTCTCCATAGATTCCATCTTCTTTCATCTTCTGTATCGTGGCATCTGTCCAAAGAGGATCTAGCCCGTCCAGCTCCCTGGCCTTGTTGTGCCATCCAATGTAGTCGGAAGCGTTCAGAAGCTCCGGCATGGCCGTGTTTTTCGTGAATGTCACTGACCCGTCGTAAGTCAGCTTCGGCTTGCCTTCCGAGCCGCTTTTAGTGGTGACGAGAATGACTCCGTTGGCACCTCTCACTCCGTAGATGGCAGAGGTTGCCGCATCCTTAAGGACTGAGATGGATGCAATGTCATTAGGATTCAGCGTGTTGATGGCTCTAGGAACGCCGTCGACCAGCGTCAGAGGGCTGGAGTCGGTGAAGGTTGAATAACCCCTGATGGTAATGCTGGCTTCATCTGCGCCAGGCTTTCCTGAACGCTGAATTGTCGTGAGGCCAGGAAGCTTTCCGGTCATGAGATTGGACACGTTCGTCATAGGAGCTTTGAGAAGTTCCTTGCTGTTGACTTGGGAGACCGAGCCGACGACGAACTGCTTTTTCTGGGTCGCATAACCTACGACTACGATTTCGTTCAGCTTCGTGGCATCCTCCTCAATTGTGATGTCGACTTTCGAGCGTTTCCCGACAGCCGCCTCTTTGTCTTTGTAGCCAAGGCAAGAGAACACGAGGACATCGCTTCCGGAATTTACCGTAATGGCGTACTCACCGTTGGCGTCTGTTGACGTGCCATGCGTTTTGTCGCCCTTAAGAAAGACTGCTACCCCTGGGACCGGTAAACCTGACTCATCTGTCACTTTCCCTGATATGGAGGTCTGGGCGAAAGTCGTCCACGCAGCAGCCATCATCAGCAGAATCGTTGCCGCCAATTTTGATAGCAATCGCATTGTCCAAGATGATTTCATATACACTACTAATTAACTTTAACTATATTACTTTATGTCAAAATATTCCTTGTATCTGTCGTATAAATGCCCTGCCTGGAGGTATGCCGATTGAGGACTCATGAAATGGGAGAACTCGAAGGTTATGGCCTTGTCGTAACCGCAGCGTTTGGCGGCCTCCAGTTTCAGCCTCAGCTTGTCGAATTTGATTGGGAGAAAGTGGATAGGCATGTCGCGGTCGAAGCTTTCGGCATTGGTCCAGCATTGCATGCCATACTTGTCTGCCAGCTTCTTATTTACGGAGAAGAAGGCATCCAGTTCGTCATAATCTATGTGTCCGTCCTGGAAAGCACAAGCATCGACATATTCATGGATTCCATCGAATATCTCGTTCCACTCTTTCTCATGCTGCTCGACAGAGACTGCCTGCTCTTTGGTAAGGTTCCCACTTGCCGCATCCACGGCTTTCTTCCCGTCTATCCAAGGGGAGATGAACGTCGGCAGGCCCCCGGACACGTCCTTGCACTGCCTTCCCATTGTCCTGAACGACTCTATGGCACCCTTCGTGGCCCTGCTGATTTCCCCACTGATGTACCAGCCGCCGAAACTCTTGTGCTTGCTGCCGTACATTCTCCATACCTCATCGATGACGTACTTATTTGCCTCGACTTCGTAAGACATGTCCCCGGTGTCCCAATATTTGCCAGAGTCGTACAGACCGAAATAGAATTTCATCCCATACTTATCCGAAAGTTGCAGGAACAATTCGATGAGATCCACATATGGCATGTAGCAACCTTGCTTAAGCAGGTACGGAGATGGATAAGTGATGAACTTGCGGTAACCGGAGCGGATGACGATTACCGTATCGATGCCAATGGCTCTCATATACTGAAAATCTTTGTCCCATTCTTTTGCTCCCCAGTTCTGGTGAGGTATGTCATGGGAAATTTCATCCAGGAACGTTCCTGTGATTCTAAGCCCGTTGTTCTTTGGCACTATTAGCTGCCCGCCATTCGCTTTCTCGTTGAGAATTTCAGCCTCTTTGCCTGCCTGGCTGGCATGCAGCAGAGATGGAGCGGCAATTATTGAAGCTCCAGCGAGAGCTGATTTCTTAATAAATTCCCTTCTTGATGTGTTACTCATAATTGATTATTATAGTGTAATCCGTTGTGAAGATAGTAATGCTTTTATTAATTGACAATATGATATTAAAAATATTTATAAACTATGCAGCAACGTTGTAATTAAGTCCAGCTTGGTGCCTGGACTATGAAAAAATAGTGAATATTTTTATGAATATGCTACATTAGCCCCAGCAGCTTGCTGCGGGAGAGCATGCAGTCTCCGATTGGGCCGGCGCGGCGTCCCAGCTTGGAAAGCTTAATGGTAGTGTCGCGGTTCACGATGTTCAGTGACAATTTATTGACTGCGGATTTTAAAGGCAGCATCAAGTAGTCCTTGCCAGTAATGAGACGGCCGCCGATCACCACCAGATCGGGATTGAATATATTAATGAGGCCAGCTATCCCTTGGCCAAGATTAGTTCCTATTTCTTCCATGACTTCTATTGCGAGCACGTCCTCTTCCTCTACGGCAGCTAAAATTTCATCCATGGTCAGGTCCCCTTTTTTCTTGAATCTCTCGCTGAGCGTCGAGGCTTTTTCCTGTTTCAATTTTTCTATTATCATTCGGTGCATTGCCGAGCCTGACGCACCGGTTTCCAGGCAGCCGACTTTTCCGCACTGGCATATCTGATTATTGTGGAGCATAGGAAAGTGGCCGAATTCTCCGGAATACCCGGACTTCCCGTAATACAGTTTCCCGTTGATGATGATGCCCATTCCCAGACCCCAGCTCAGGTTAATGAATAAGACATTGCTCTCGTTGTTGCACACCCCGCACCTGTATTCCCCGAATGCCATGGCTCTGGAATCATTCTCAACTGTGACAGGTATGCCTAGTTCTTTGCTAAGCAAGTCGCTGAAAGGCTGCTCCTCGCCGATGAAATAAGAGAAGCTGTAGCCGGTGTCTGTGTTCACTCGGCCAGTCACGCTCACTCCGCACCCTAGCACTTTAGAGAAGTCGAATCCTTCTTCCCTGATGATAGCCTTGACTTCCTTTCCAAGAGCAGAGAGGGATTCGGGCGTGCTTTCCAGCTTGAGAGGGACATCTTCTTTGTAAAGCTGCATCCTGCCTTTGAAGTCTGTCAGAGCTAAATGAATATGGCTCCTTCCGACGTCGACTCCTGCAATGTAGCCAGCATCTGGGTTCAGACCGTACATGCTTGAACGCCTGCCACCAGTAGAGCCAACCTTGCCAAGATCCTCGAGAAAGCCGTCATCCACTAATTCGCTGACTAGTTTGCTTACCGTAGGAATGCTTGCATTCAGTTCCTTGCTGAAGTCAGCGATGCTCCAGCTTTCTTCGCTTATGCACAGGTTTATTATTTGTTTTTTAGTGATCGAACTCTTGCTGCCCGAATCGTTTAAAAAAGAACTATCCATCTTTAATTTTTATTTTTCCAGTATTGTTCTATTTCCTCGAGTGTTTTTCCTGTAGTTTCTGGAATTTCTTTCCACATGATAAGCATATAAGGTATGCACATTGCGGCGAACAAGAAGAACGTGCCAGCAGGAGTAAGCGTTGAAAGCATCCAAGGAGTAAGCTGGCCGATAAGATAGGTGCCAACCCAAAGCGCCAGTCCGGCTATGCTCATCGCTAAGCCGCGAACCTTGTTAGGATACATCTCGGAGAGCAGCACGAATACGACAGCGCTGATGGAAATCGCCGTGCAGAAAACGTAGAGTAGGAAGAAAACCAGCAGGAAGGTGCTCCCCAGTCCGATTGCAGAGCCTTTCCAGAAATAAAGCCCAATCATCAGCAGGCAGAATATCATTCCGCTCACGCCCCAGTAGACCAGATGCTTGCGCCCTACCTTGTCGATGATCAGCAAGGCGATGACTGTCGTCAGCATATTCACGATTCCAACCAGAACCTGCGAGAACAGGGCATCTCCACCTGAAAGTCCGGCATCCTGGAATATCTGCGGACCATAATAAAGGACGGCATTCACTCCCATGAATTGCCCTAGGATGGCTATGGCTGAGCCGAAAATGACAGCCTTCAATATGCCTGGCTCCAGCAAAGCCTTCAACTCCGATTTCGTCTCGCCTTGGATGGAAGCCTTCGTGAGGGCAATCTGCTCACTGACGGCATCAGGACTTTTGAATATTCTTAATAATATATTCGATGCTTTATCTTCTCTCCCTTTTACAATCAGCCACCTAGGACTCTCTGGAATGAAGAATATCACTATGAGAAAGAGCAGGTCTGGAATAGTCTCGCATCCGAGCATCCCTCTCCAGTATTCCGAGTGGAACAGCTTAGCTCCCCAGGCACCGGCGGTGACAGCATCGTTCGTTGCATTCTTCAAAATGAAATAATTGATGAGGTAGGCGAGCAAGAACCCTATTGTCACGGCAAGCTGATAAAGAGAGACTAATGTGCCGCGTTTTTCGGGGATTGCTATCTCTGATATATAAATAGGAGAGACTATTGACACTACGCCGATTCCGAATCCTCCGATGATCCTGTAGACGACCAGCTGGGTGAAGTCGGCGCTGACGGCGCATCCGATTGCCGAGATGCTGAACATGATGGCTGAAATCAGCATGGTGATTTTTCGTCCGAGGCCGTCGCTCATCATTCCTGATACTAGCACGCCGACAATGGAGCCTATAAGGGCGCAGCCTACGTACCATCCCACTTGCAGGTCGTTCAGCCGAAACTGCTGGCCAACGATAGTGGTAGTGCCTGAGATGACGGCGGTATCGTAACCGAAAAGAATGCCTCCTAGTGCCGCTACGATAGATAGAAAGATGACGTAGCCCATGTTTACGCCACGTCCTGTATTGAGGGATGCAGTCATTTTGCGTTAGTTTTTGCGAAGTTACTTAATATTTTTCATGATGCTCCAATAAATATTAAAATTTTTCACTAATGTATCCATAAATGAAAATTTTTGATTTTTTTAGCGATTCTAAACTATCAAATGCAATGATATTATAGTAAAAATGAAAATTAATTGCTTACTTTGTGGACGATTTCGAACCTTAAGAAGTAGAAAGTAATGGAATATACAGCAAAGCAGTTGGCTCAGTTGCTGAAAGGAACGGTTGAGGGAGACCCAAATGCGAAAGTTACGTCTTTTGCTAAGATAGAGCATGGGAAGCCCGGACAGCTTTGTTTCTTAGCGAATCCTAAATACGAGCATTACGCATATACTTGCAAGGCTAGTATTCTGCTAGTAAACAAGAGTTTCGCTCCTAAAGAAAAGGTTCAGCTAACGATGGTGAGAGTTGACGATGCATACAAGTCACTAGCTGATTTGTTGAAGTATGTCGCCACGAAAAGACGTACGGACAGGAGGCACAGAGGCTTTCGGTCGTCATGGTTTCTCACCACCAAGTTCGGGAAGAAAGTTTATCTTGGCAGTCATTCTTACGTGGGGCATCACGCCAGGATAGGCGATTATACTAAGATTTACGAGAACGTCTATGTCGGCGACAACACGAGAATCGGCTCCCACTGCATTATTTATCCCGGTGTCGTGATATACCCTGGAATGGTGATAGGGGACAACGTCATCATTCATGCAAATGCCGTAATCGGATCGGATGGCTTCGGAAACGCACCTCTAAAAGACGGCTCGTGGGAAAAAATTGAACATATCGGGAACGTGGTGATTGGCGATAATGTAGAGATTGGTGCATGCACTACGATTGACAAATCCGAGATGGAGTCCACGATTATCGGTAATGGAGTGAAAATAGATAATCTTTGCCAAATTGCTCATAACGTGCAGATTGGCGATAACACGGTGATGGCTGCGCAATGTGGCATCGCCGGTTCCACGAAGATTGGCAAGAATTGTGTACTTGCTGGTCAGGTCGGCATCGCCGGGCATCTCGTCATCGCAGACCATACTACGATGGGCGCTCAAGCTGGCGTGATCGGCAATGTTAAGGAAGAAGGCCAAGTGCTCCTAGGCTCGCCGTCTCTCCCATTAAAAAATTATTTAAGAAGCTACGCTGTGTTCAAGAATCAGGGCAAAGATTAGCAGAAAACATTGAGAATAAATGATTCCACAGAAACAATCCACTCTGGTCACCGAATATCATTACGAGGGAAAAGGCTTGCATACCGGCAAGGTTTCCCACATGACATTGAAACCGGCTCCTGAGAATACAGGAATACTCTTCCATAGGACTGACCTCGGTGAAAATGCGTTCATAAAGCCTCTTGCTGAATCTATCTCCTCGACTTCCCGGAATACTACCATCACGGACGGCAAAGTCTCAGTGCTGACGCTGGAGCATCTGATGTCCGCTCTGACAGGAATGGGTGTGGATAACGTCTTGGTTGAACTCGACAATGCCGAGGTTCCTATCCTTGACGGAAGCGCAAGATTCTATGTCGAGGCTCTGAAAAGGGATGGGCTCAGGCAGCAAGATGCAATGAGGGAATATATCACCTTGGATAAAGAGATAATGGTAACCGATGAGAAGTCCGGCTCATGGGTTAAGATAACTCCTTCTGAAAAAGTGAGTTACGATGTAACCATCGATTTCGGGTCAAAGGTACTCGGCATACAGGAGGCTCATTGGGATCCTTCCATGGATTATGCGACCGAGATCGGTTATTGCCGCACGTTCGTATTCCTGCACGAAGTGGCGTACCTTTTCCAGAATAACCTTATCAAGGGAGGGGACGTGGACAACGCGATAGTGATAGTTGAACATCCCCTGCCGCAGGAACAATTCGAGCAATTGAAATCGGTCTTCAACCATCCGAATATCTCCGTTAATGAAAACGGATATCTGAATAACCTCGAACTGCATTTCCCGAATGAATGCGGTCGTCACAAGCTGCTGGACCTCATCGGGGACGTGAGGCTCTGTGGAGGTTTCATTAAAGGAAAAGTCTCTGCATTCAAGCCAGGTCATTCCATCAATAGCATGCTGACCAAGGCTGTGAGACAATATATTCTAAATAAGTAAAATCTTAAAGTCATGAATAATATTTCATCACTAGCATGCGTAAGCAAGAAAGCCATTTTAGGCGATAATATAGAAATCGGCCCTTTCGCTTTCGTCGATGATGACGTTGAAATAGGGGACGGTTGCAAGATCCTTCCTCACGCCGCCATATTCAAATATGTTAAGATGGGGAAGAACTGCGAGATATTTCCTGGCGCCGTTGTCGGGGCCATCCCTCAGGATCTTAAATACGAGGGGGAGATAACCCATGTCGAGATTGGCGATAACGTCACTATCCGTGAGTGCGCCACCATCAACAGGGGCACGAAGGCCAGCGGCAAGCTTGTCACCAAAATCGGGGACAACTCGCTTATAATGTCATATGTTCACGTGGCGCATGATTGCGTGATAGGAAAGCATTGCATCCTCGTAAGCTATTCCGGAGTGGCAGGAGAGACGAATGTGGATGACTGGGCGATTCTTGGGGGTGGGGCGAAGGCTCACCAGTTCTCTAAGATAGGCTGTCACGCAATGGTGGGCGGCATGTCGAAAATCAACAAAGACATTCCACCTTACGTTCTTTGCGGCCGCGATCCTATCTGCTACGCTGGCGTCAATATCGTCGGTCTCCGCCGCCGTGGCTTCTCCTCGGACGTAATCCGCAATATCAGGGATATTTACGATACTATCTATTTCCAGGGCTATAACATCTCGGACGGGTGCGCTAAGGTTGAGGCCGGATTCCCTCAAAGCGAAGAGCGCGACACCATCTTGAATTTCATCAAGAACTCTAAGAGAGGCATAATCAGAGCGAATGATTCCAAGGAAAAAGGCGAGATAGAGTAAGGAAATGGCCCTGCTGCTAAGCATAGCTTATTTTCCTCCGATCAGCTATTTCGCATTGATAGCTAAAGGCTTGGTTTTGTCTGCGGATAAAGTCGAGCCTTCTGTCGTATATATTGAAGCTTGTGAGAATTATCAGAAGCAGAGCTGGCGCAACAGATGTCGTTTTTATGCTTCTGACGGCTCACAGTATTTGAATTTCCCAATCGTCCATGAGGGCTCTCACGAACTTCCGATCACGGAGATAAAGGTTGATTATAAGACCGGATGGCTCATTCGCACCGAGCGAGCGATTGCCTCTGCTTACAAGACTTCAGCCTATTTCGACTACTATAAAGATGAGCTATTCTCGATTTTGGATGACCATCCTGAGACCCTTTTCGAGCTGGACATGAACATTTTGCGTTTCTTTCTGGCTAAAACAGGCATCGCAGCTGAGATCAGGCTGACAAATGAATATGTTCCAGTGGCATCGTGCGCTGAGGCCCTTCCTACTAAGTACGGCTTGGATTACAGGGAAGTACTCCACCCGAAGAGACCAGACAATGTCTTGGATGAGCTGGACCTGAAAAAACCGTACTTCCAAGTCTTCGCCCAGAAGTACGGTTTCGTTTCCAACCTATCTATAATGGACCTCTTGTTCAACGAAGGTCCCGACTCGATACTTTATCTAAAGGATCTTTAGAATCTCCAGCCCAGAGTGAGGACAACGTCCCAGCGATCTCTAGAACTCTTGAGAAGAGGTGAAGCAGCATCGCTCAAGTAGTTGATGTATGGGGAGATATATTCATTCGAATAGCTCGTCAGCCTTCCTGCAAGGTCACAGAAGAATGAGCCAGGGGAGGAATAGCCCAGTCCGACAGAAAAAGCATTCAACTTGTGATGCGAGGTGGCTGTCTCCTTCCCGGTATCGCTGATATATTGTCCTACAGGGGTAGTCGTATAGTTGTATCCGGCTCGGATTGCAATGTCTGCGACTGGTTTAACTTCCGCTCCTAGCCTCAGGGTGTGCGATTTACCCATTAGATCCTTAATGCTAGAGTTTACCGCATCGAAAGTATCGTTGTCGTACTCGTGATCGTTGTTATTCTTGAATTTCATCAGGCTGTAATCAGTCAGCTCGTAATCTGCGCTTATCATTGCCATTCCAGCGAAAGTGTATGCAAGTCCAGCATTGAAGATGTAAGGAGAGCGCAGTTTGTAATCGAAATCTCCTTTAGGAGAATAAGCGCTGCCATCGTTACCCCTGTCGCTATAGTGAACGTCGGCGGCGTTCTGCCACTTCTCGTGAACATTGAACAGGGTAGGGGTCTGAATGGCGGCACCCAAACGGAGGCCTCCGCCAGGCCTGGCTATGAAACCGAACTTCCCATAAACCCCGGTTGCATCCATAGAATAAGAATAGCGAGCCCGATAGTTATCGAAATTAATCGTGTAATTGTTGCCGTTATTGTTGGTCAGAACAATTGGGAAATCAGATGGATTCCTAGCATATTCCTTGAAATATTCGTGATAATTGTAATCTATGGTCGTAATCCCAAGGTTTGCTCCAAAGTAAAATACGTCAGAGATGTTGAAGCCGACGTTCAACGCTATGTCATCCTTGCTGCCTGTCACCTTACGCCCGTAGGTCTGATCCAGAGGCCCTCCGATGTGAACGTTATATATTCGGTTCCCGTCTTTGTCATATTGATCTGTCGGGGTGAAGACCTCAGTAGCTCCAATATAGCGATAGACGTAAGCCGGGTCATTTGAGTCTCCATAGTTGCTTATGGCCCCCGCCTGTGCGTTCACGATTGAGGTCCAAGGAGCATAATAACCTCTGTCATCCCCGTGGTAATACGGGTAATCTCCGTCATCGATGCTTGAACCGTTAGCGTCAAGATAGCCATTCAGGAATCCAGAATTGAAACCTTCTGCAAGGACAGACATGGCTCCAAGGTAACTGGACTTGTCGTTCATTCCCCCTCCGACGATTTTGTTCAGGAATTTGTTGGTGCTGTTCATGACGACGCCATAGGAAATGCTCTTAAGGCCTCGGTCATTACCCAAGTTGAAGTTAATCACGGCACCGAAATTCGGAATGTTGAATCTGGATATGGAAGAGTTATTCTCGTTAGAGAATTTCCCGTCGCCGTAAGGGCTGTACGAGTTGCTCGTGCTGCCGAAGGAAATGCCTGGAGTGATCGTGAATTGCGAATAACCCATTACCGCTGAGCCTGCAGGGTTGAAGCCGATGGTGCCTAAATCCCCGCCAACTGCAGTGACTGCGTTGCCCATGCCGATGGATCTGGCAGTTCCGTAGTAAGTGTTCTGGCTGAATGTATATGCGTCTTGCGCAGTCTGTGCTCCTGCGGCAATTGCCGCAAAAGAGAACAGAGAAATTAGTAATGTCTTTTTCATTTTAGTTCGTATTATAGAATAAATTCAGGAAGGTATCTATAATTATTACTGCTGTTACCTTCTGCCGCCGCCGCCACGTGAACCGCCTCCGGACGATCCTCCTGAACTGCGTCCGCCACCGAAAGATCCGCCTGACGAACCTCCGGAACTCCTGCTATAGCTGCTGCTGGAGCTTGAGCTTCTGCTGTAACTGCTGCTGGAGCTTGAGCTTCTGTCATAACTGCTTGAATTATTATAGCTTCCACTGCTCCTGGTGGAGTATGACGAATTGCTTGGAACCGAGACAGAAGACCTTGAGGTCGATGGCCTGGAATATGTCTGAGAGCTCGTAGAAGAGCCTCCTGAATAGCTAGGCCGGCTGTAACTCGTGGCTGTGCCATTGCCTGACCTGTAAGAAGAAGACCTTCCGGAATAGGAAGACCCGGCAGCCGAGCTGCGAGCCACAGAACCCCTGGTAGAATAAGAACTCATAGGCGTTCTTGACACAGAAGTCGCTGATGTTCTCTTGCTTATCGCGGATCTGCTGTTCGAAGCTCTTGAATATGCCGAACTGTTAATGGACGAGGATGATGATGTGCTTGAAGACCTTACGGATGATGAAGCACCTGAAGTCCTGACTGCGCCAGACCTGGAGATATTCCCGGACCTGGTAACCTGAGGAGCTGACGATCTGGTGGAATATCCTGACCGAGGCATTCCATAAGTCGTAGATGAGCCTATGCCAGAGCGAGATGAAGAGCCAGTAGCGTAATTCCTAGGCGTATGTACTCTGGAAGCAAAGCCATGACCGAAGTCGTCGTGCCAATAGTGATGATGGTAATAAGGATCGCCATACCAGCCCCATCCTCCATACCAGCCGCCGTACAATCCGCTATAGTACCAAGGATCCCAATACCAAGGGTCATAGAATCCTATCGAGAAACCACCCCAAGGGCCACCCCAGCCCCAATTCCATGAGAACCCATAATTCCAAGGCCTGCAGTACCAAGGATCGTAGTACCACCTGTTATAGTACCAAGGAGAATATCCCCAGTAATATGGAGAGTACATAGGGCCGTAATACCAAGACGATGCGTACCATGGCTGATATGCATACCAAGTATCCCACGAGTTGTCATACAGAGTCACGGTAGTGTTGCTGCCGTTAAGAGATATCTTGGCGGTCCTGTCCGTAGGAATGAAAAGGGTATCGACCTTCTCCCCGCTTTTCATGAAAATCGGGGAGCTTTTAGTCTTTGCCACAAGTGGATCCGCATCCGTTGTCTCCACCTGCACGGCTTGATTATTTTGCTCTTTAGCCTCTGGCTTCAGAATATTATCTGTAGAGGAGTAATAGACTCCGTCCTGATACCTCTGGTGGGAGGCGTTAGAAGCATACTGCGCTGCCGAACCGCACGAAGTCAGTGCCGCAAGGAGCGCCGAGATGATTATTAATGTGCGTGTTTTCATATATTGACCTCCTGTATTATAATAATAATTCTTAACTTCGCACCTATCAAAGGTGCAAGGATTCGAATCTTTATCGATTCTAATCAAGAACAAAATCCATACCTTGTGGATTTCTTGCATAAATATAGGTTGAATTTTTGAATTTTAGTAAAATATGGCAAAAGAAATTACAAGCAGGGAAGAGAATTATTCCCAATGGTACAATGATCTGGTGGTTAAATCGGGTTTAGCGGAGCAGTCTCCTGTCAGAGGCTGCATGGTCATTAAGCCGTATGGGTATGCCATATGGGAAAAGATGCAGTCTGTGCTGGATGGCATGTTCAAAGAAACAGGGGCTCAGAATGCGTATTTCCCGCTTTTCATACCGAAATCTTTTTTCAGCAGGGAAGCGGAGCATGTCGCAGGCTTCGCCAAAGAATGCGCCGTGGTGACACATCACAGGCTCATGAACGACCCTGACGGCAACGGCATCGTGGTCGATCCGGACGCTAAACTTGAAGAGGAATTGATAGTGAGGCCTACTTCTGAGACGATTATTTGGAGCACTTATAAGAATTGGATAAAATCTTGGAGAGACCTTCCGATCATGTGCAATCAGTGGGCGAACGTAGTCCGCTGGGAGATGCGCACCAGACTGTTCTTGCGCACGTCCGAGTTTCTCTGGCAGGAAGGGCATACTGCTCATGCCACGGCAGAAGAGGCTCAGGCAGAGGCGGAGAGGATGGTGCAAGTTTATGCCAGGTTCGCCCGTGAATTTCTTGCGTTGCCTGTGATTGTCGGGCGTAAGAGTCCTAACGAAAGATTCGCCGGAGCGCTGGACACTCTGACAATCGAGGCCATGATGCAGGATGGCAAGGCATTGCAAGCCGGCACGTCGCATTTCCTCGGTCAGAATTTCGCCAAATCCTTTGACGTTCAATTCACTGACAAGGACGGCAGCCAGCAATATGTGTGGGCTACTTCATGGGGCGTGTCCACGAGACTGATGGGCGCTCTCGTTATGGCTCACGGGGACGATAACGGGCTGGTTGTTCCTCCAAGGCTCGCACCGATTCAGGTGGTGATGGTGCCTATCTTCAAGACGGATGAAGAGCATGTGGCGATCATTGACAAAATGACAGCTCTCAAGAAAGACCTTGAAGCCAAAGGCCATACCGTGAAGATTGACGACAGAGATACGCTCCGCCCTGGATTCAAATTCGCAGAATGGGAGCTGAAGGGTGTTCCGGTACGTCTCGCAATAGGACCTCGCGACTTGGAGAATGGCACGGTAGAAGTTCACAGGCGAGACACCATGGAGAAAAAGACAGTTGCTTTAGACGGGCTGGCAGATTCAATCGAGAGCCTGCTTGATGACATCCAGCAGAATATCTACAAAAAAGCATTCGATTTCCGTGCCGCCCACGTAGAAAAATGCGACGATTGGAACGAGTTCAAAGAAAAGATCGGGACGGGAAAGTTCCTGCTATGCCATTGGGACGGCACTGCCGAGACTGAGCAGAAAATCAAGGATGAGACTAAGGCAACTATAAGGTGCATTCCTGTAGATAGTTTCGTCTGCGAGGAAGAAGGGAAGGACATATATTCAGGAAAGCCATCGCACCAAAGAGTGGTGTTCGCTATATCATATTAATAAAAATAACCGAAGATGAATTTTAAGAATATTTTATCTGCTATGACATTAGCATCGGCATTGCTAGGGTCGGTTTCGCTCCATGCCCAGACCGACACGACGAAGAAAGACGCTCAGTCAGCTGCCGCTGCCGCCGCTGCCGCGCTGGTAAACGCTCCGCAGACGCAGGTCGTGCCTCCTAAGCCTAATTACTGGAAGAAATCTCTGCTCACCAGCCTCCAGTTCAGCCAGACGAAATTCAATAACTGGGCGGCAGGAGGAATCGACAACGTGACCTTGGCTTCTTACATAGACGCTAATGCCAATTATGCGAAAGACAAGAAGTTCTGGAACAACAGGCTGCAGGTAGATTTTGGATTCATCTACCAGGACGACAAGCCATTCGTGCAGAAAAACACGGACAGGATTTATCTGGAGAGCAAATACGGTCACAGAATCACTGATAAGCTGAATTATTCAGGTCAGTTCACCTTCCGCTCGCAGTTTACTAACAGTTATAATTACAACAGCCCGAAAGATTACGAGGGAGACAAGCCTTCCAGGCGAGATTGGATGAATGCCAGAACTTTGAAGTCAGGTTTTCTCTCGCCAGCCTATTTCACGGTCGGTCTAGGTATCGACTGGGTGCCGAATCCTAAGAATAACTGGCTGGTAGTAAACTTCGCTCCTCTTACGGGCGGTCTTACCATGGTCACTGACGAGAGTCTCAGGAAAGGTTATGGTCTTGAGCGCAAGAGCAAATATAAAGACGAGACGCAGTACCCCTATAACATCACAGACGATTCGGGGAACGTGACCGGATATCATGGCAACTATTATAAGTCAGCCAAATGGCAGCTTGGAGCTCAGCTGAAAGTCGATTTGAAGCTGAAGATAAATTCGAACATAGATTACAGCTCCCAGCTGGTGCTTTTCTCTGATTACCTGGATAATCCTCAGAATCTCAGGGTGAACTGGGACAATCGTTTCAATTGGGTCCTGGCCAAATATTTCACGTTCTCGCTCACGACCTTCATGATTTACGATGACAATGTCCTGATTAAAGACGAGAGTGACATTGACAAGTACCCTGAGGGCAGGAAGAGGATTCAGTTCAGGGAACTGATAGGATTCGGATTCTCTTACACCTTTCCTCGCCCGAAATAATGATCAGCCAGGCTCATTTCGACCAGATACTGTCATCGCTGAATCTTAACGGCGGCTCTAGCATCTTGCTTGCGGTCAGCGGTGGAGTGGATTCGATGGTCATGGCCTGCCTTTTCAGACATTCCGCGATAAAATGCCGCTTGGCCATAGCTCATTGCAACTTCCATTTGCGAGGAACCGATAGCGACTCCGATGAGGCATTGGTCAGGGAATATGCCGAATCGCAAGGCATCATATTCAAGAAAAAAGATTTTTGCACTAAGGAATATGCTGCCTCGAAGGGTTTGAGCATCGAGATGGCAGCAAGGGAATTGAGATATTCCTGGTTCGAGGAGGTCTGCCAGAGGGATGGTTACGTTGCCGTGGCTGTGGCACACAATCGGAATGATAATGCGGAGACGCTGATTCTGAACATGTTGCGAGGCTGCGGAATAGGAGGAGCTACCGGAATGAGGCTTTCTTCAATAGTGCCGGTGAAAGACGCAGGGGCTGTCTTGCTAAGGCCGATGCTGGAATTTTCTAGGAAAGATATTTATGAATATGCTGTGTCTCAGGGGATTAAGTGGCGCGAGGATAAGACGAACGCAGACCCTGCATATAAGAGGAACCTGATCAGGAACGAGATATTCCCACTATTCGAGAAGCTAAATCCTGCGTTCCTGAGCACTCTTTCAAAGGATATGGCAAATTATGCCCAGGCTCAGAGAGCCGCAGACGAGTGGAGCGCCAAAATAAAAGAACGTGCCGTGACGAAGCGGACAGATGGAAGCATCGCCATTGGAATATCCAAGTTTAAAGAACACCCCGCATGGGAATATTTCATATTCAGTTTCCTTGCTGAGTATGGCTTCGGAGCTGCTGTGATCGAAGATCTAGTAAAGCGACTGCATTCGGGAGGAAATATCGCTGGGAAGCACTTCTTCTCTAGTGAGCATTCTTTATTCGCTTCCTCTAATGAATTAATAATAAGCCATAAACGTGGTGGCGAGCCTTTGGAAGCTTTCCTGATCTCATGTCCTGGAGAGTATGAGATCGCTGGCCGGAAATTTTCTATAGCCGTTACGGCATATTCAGAGAACATGCCCTTAAGACAGCCTGAGGGCACCGTCGCCTTAGATGCTGGGAGAATAGGTTTCCCGCTCAAAGTCCGTTCTTGGCACGAAGGCGACTGGATGTGTCCGCTAGGCGTAAGAACTCAGTATGGAGGACTTGGCAGAAAGAAGCTGCAAGACATATTCTCGGACTTGAAGTTTTCCATCGCAGATAAGGCGAACGCTCTTCTTTTGCAATTCCCGGATTCTGAGAATGCCTCCCGCGTGGCGGCAATACTTTGCTCTCGAATAGATGAGACAGTAAAAATTACCCCCGAGACCTGTGAAATCATCAGAATCTCGGAGGTATGTTAATCTAACTTATTCGGTATTAAACTATCAGCATAGCGTCGCCGTAAGGCCCGAAGCGATAATCCTCATCCAGGGCCACGTTATATGCATTCATTACGTTGTCGAAGCCGCCGAATGCTGCCACGGCCATGAGCATCGTGGACTCTGGCATGTGGAAATTCGAGACAAGAGCGTCCGGTATAGAGAAATTGTATGGAGGAAAGATGAATTTGTTAGTCCATCCGTCGAACGGCCTCACTTCGCTGTTCGTCGTGACATAAGTTTCGAGTCCTCTAAGCACGGTGACTCCTATGGCGCAGATTTTATGTCTGGCATTTTTAGCCTTATTGATGACATCGCAAGCCTCTGGAGTTATGATTAACCTCTCGGAATCCATCCTGTGCTTCGAAAGGTCCTCTACGTCAACCCTCCGATATTGGCCAATTCCCATGTGGAGGGTTATGAAAGCTTTATCGATATCCTTCAGTATCATTCTGTTGAACAGCTCGCGGCTGAAATGCAGGCCTGCTGCGGGTGCTGCTACGGCGCCTTCGTTCCTGGCGAAGATTGTCTGATAATTCTCGGTGTCGGCTGGAGTTAGCTTGTCCTTGATGAATCTTGGCACAGGTATCTCTCCCAGGCTGAAAAGCTGCTTCCTGAAGTCCTCGTACGGGCCATCATAGAGGAATCTCAGGGTCCTGCCTCTGGAAGTGGTGTTGTCTATTACTTCTGCGACAAGGCTCTGATCCTCACCGAAATAAAGCTTATTGCCTATTCTTATTTTTCTGGCAGGGTCTACAATCACGTCCCAGAGATGTTGCTCTCTGCTGAGTTCCCTGAGAAGGAATACCATGATGTCGGCACCTGTTTTCTCTTTCTTGCCGTACAGCCTGGCGGGAAAAACTTTCGTGTCATTGAAAACGAAAGTGTCTCCCTTCCCGAAATAGTCGATGATGTCTTTGAAGATTCTGTGCTCTATTTCACCTGTATCTTTGTGAACTACCATCAGTTTGCATTCGTCACGCCACGTCGTTTGGTTCTTTGCTAGCTTGTCTTTAGGTAGCAGGAATTGAAATTGCGAAAGTTTCATATGATCTATTTGTATAGACTATTATTATACGGTGAATGTTGAGAAAATGTTTCAAGTCTTAGAGATTAGATTCCTGAGCTTCTGAAAACCTCTATTATCGAAGGGTAAGTGTCAATCAGATAAGAAGCTATGCAGGAGCGAGGAATCCACACGGCTTTCGTGATGTCTTCATCTCGCTGAGGAATGAGGTCTATCGGCTTCGTGTAAAGCATTTCATACCACCAGGTATGCTTTAGGTGCCATTTCTCGTTGCGAAAATAGCAATGGTCGGTGACGCATATTAGCTTTCCTAGCTCGAGTTCTTTCACTCCTGTCTCTTCCTGAACCTCTCGCATCGCCGTGACAGTGATATCCTCTCCCACTTCCTGATGCCCTTTGGGCAGGTCCCAGAGCCCATTTCTCTTAATCATCAGTACATCGCTCCGGCGGTTGGACACTAACCCTCCTGCTGCAGTCACTTCTCTGAAATTAGAACAGAAATTTTCATACGTGCTTTCCACGTTTTCAGTTGGGATGAATATTCTTTGAAGGGAATCGGAGCTTTCGAATAGAGATACAAGTTTTGAAATATCAGCTTTGGTGCCACCTAAATGCAATTCTATCGAGTTGGGGTCTGAAAGCGAGCTCTCTCCTGGAGAGCAGATCATAACGCATCTCTTTTCAAGGTAAATCCTGTGCATCGTATGTTAAAATGACTATATTTGCATATTGCATGCAAATTTAATCCAATTCATTGAAAATGGAAACAGTAGCTAGAAAACTTGCTTCCGAGCTTCTTCGGATAGGTGCGGTCCTGCTTCGCCCAAATGCCCCTTTTACATGGGCATCAGGCTGGCATTCACCGATATATTGCGATAACAGACGAATCTTGTCTGACCCGCAGCTGAGGTCAAAGGTAGCCTCGTGGCTATCTGAAGATGCTAGAAAACTCTACCCTGAAGCTGAAGTGGTCGCAGGCGTTGCTACCGGTGCTATCGCCCACGGAGTACTCGCCGCCGACAGGTTGGGAAAGCCTTTCGTCTACGTCCGTCCTAAGCCGAAAGACCATGGCACAGGTTCTCAAATCGAGGGCGTGCTGCCTGAAGGGGCAAAGGTCGTCGTGATCGAGGACTTGGTCTCGACGGGGATGAGCAGCCTAGCTGCAGTGGAGGCATTGAGAGAGGCTGGTGCGGAGGTTTGCGGCATGGAGGCTGTATTCACATACGAATTCGAAACGGCCAGGAAGCACTTCGAAGATGCCGACGTAAAATTGCACACCCTCTCGAATTACAGCGCTCTGATAGAGGAAGCTTCTGAAGAGGGGTTCATAAAGGATTCGGACAAAGAAGTGCTGAATCAGTGGAGGCTGAGTCCTGGCGAATGGGGAAATAATTAATTTTTAAGAATATGACGACGAATATTAATAGCAAGCACGGCATAGTATCGAAGCAGCCTGCGGAACTGTACATGGCGTTTGCTGATTTGCGCAATTTTCTTCAGTTCATACCGGAGGGCAATCGAGGCGATGTCACAGCGGATTATGACACAATCACGGCTACGGTGCAAGGGTTTAAGATAGGCATCATGATAAAAGAAAGGATTCCTTATTCCAAGATAGGCTTCATAGATGACGGAGCTCCGTTCCAGTTCAATGGCTCGCTGCATTTCGACGCAGCTGCATCTGACCCATTCAAGACCGACTTCTATATTGAGTTCAACGCAGACCTGAATCTGATGATGAAAATGCTCCTTGGGAAAAAGCTGAAAGAGGGGATGGACAAGGTCGTGGATGCTCTTGTGGCAATGTCTGAAGGACGGATGCCGGAAGGCGTGGACGAAGATGCTTTGAAAAAGATGAAGGAAGAGCTGGACAAGAATCGCCAGCAATAAGAATATGTTGGAACTGGGGGATAGCAGGTTCTGGAATATCTTGGATAGGGCTGTGGGGCGTGAGAATGCTGCCACGGCAGCAAGAGCATTCGAGGAACCAGCCTCTGTTTCAGTAAGGCTGAACCCAGCAAAAGTTTCTTCAGATTTCGCCAAAGCGCATTTCGGGAAAGACATTGCGCAGGTGCCTTGGTGCCAATCCGGTTATTTTCTCGAAGATAGGCCTCGGTTCACTCTGGACCCGTTATTCCATGCCGGCTGTTACTATGTGCAGGATTCCTCCGCAATGTACGTCGGCAGCATATTCAGGAATATTTTGAATAAGCTGGAAGGTCTAGGAAGGCCAGTCAGGGTGCTGGACCTTTGCGCTGCTCCTGGTGGGAAGACAACCGATCTGGCGGCTTCGCTGAGGCTGAAATTCGGCGATGGCTTCATGCTGGTCGCTAATGAGGTGATGCGAGGCAGGGCAAGCATCCTGGCTGAAAATGTGACTCTGTGGGGCGATGCGAATGTGGTCGTGACGAGTGCCGATCCGAAAGCATTTGCAAAAATGGAGGGCTTTTTCGATGTGATTCTCGCAGATGTGCCTTGCTCTGGGGAGGGAATGTTTCGGAAAGACCCGAAGGCTCTGGAAGACTGGTCCGAGGATGTGGTGGCTTTGTGCGCTTCCCGGCAGAAAAGAATTCTTGGGGATGCATGGCCTGCTCTTCGTGCGGGTGGATTCCTGATCTATTCCACGTGTACTTTCGAGGCTGCTGAGAATGAAGAAAACGTAGATTGGATCGCTGCTGAATTGGGTGCTGAAATAATGGAATGCGAGATGTTCAGAGGCATATTCAGGACTAGTAATGGCGGTGCCCTGCTAGTGCCTGGGTTTGTGAAAGGTGAGGGGCAGTTCGCCGCTTTGCTCCATAAGACTTCTGTGTCCAGCTCATGGAATAGCAAAGGATTTCGTCCTGATGACTCAATGCTTTGGATTCCGGAATCCATCAGGAAGGATGCTGGCTCGCTTGCCTGGCTCCGACCGCTCAGGATAGGAATCCCTTTGGGTGCGAGAAAGGGGAACGATTTCGTGCCATCTGCTGATTTAGCGCTCGCAGCGGACGAGAGCATAATGCAGGATATTCATAATTTTAAATATTTTAGAGCAGAGGTAGATGAAAGCACGGCGCTGCAATTCCTGCACCGAGACAATATATTCGTAGAAGGCTATCCCAAGGGGTATCTGCTGATATGTTTTCAGGGTCATCCTCTAGGGTTCGTGAAGAATCTTGGTAATCGCTGGAACAGCTTGCTGCCTCATGGCAGGAGGATTAGAATGGATATTGAGAAAACTGAATCATGATGAAAAGAATATTTTTTATTTCGCTGGCTTTAGTAATATCCTGCGTCACGGGTCTTTCGCAGGAAAAGCCGACAATTGACGAGTATGCTGCCCGATATCAGAATCTGGTAACGAGGGTAGGGGCAAACGGGCTTGGAGTGGAGACTCTTCTGAATCATTGGGAAGAGGATTATCCTGACGACGTGAATCCGAAAGTCGGACTGTTTAATTTCTACCTTGCTAAGAGCCAGAGTTTCACGATAGATTCCCTGAGAGTCTCGAAATATCTCGGGAATGAGCCAGTGATCAGTCTGAAGGATTCCACTGGGCAAAACGTATATTATTACCAGATAGCCCATTACGACGATGAACTGTTCGGGAAGGCTTCACAGTCTATTGACAAAGCGATCGAGATGGCGCCAGACAGGCTGGACCTACGGCTCATAAAAGTCTCCGCCCTGATAAATTATGAGGGGGAGAGCCCTGACATGGCTCTGAGAGACTTGAAAGGACTGATCGATTATAATTACACCAAGCATCCGAAATGGACTTATCCGGGGTTGGAGATGCAGGATGATTCATTCGCATCTTTGCTTCAGGATTACTGCTATACCTTCTTCAAGATGGGCACGCCTCGGACATTCAAGGCTTTCAAGGACCTTTCGGAAAAAGTGCTGAGCTACGAGCCTAAGAACACGCTTTTCATGACGAATTTAGGCTCGTACTATCTGGTCGCAGAGCATAACGATAAGGCGGCTCTCAAGATGTACAACAAGGTTCTGAAGCTCAGGCCAGACGATTACACGGCCATCAAGAATTGCGTGCTGCTTGCAAGAAATGAGAAAAACACGAAACTTGAGAAAAAATACCTTCAGAAGCTCGTGGAGGTCACGACTGATGAGACAGAAAGGACATCGGCGAAAGTCAGGCTCCAGGCTCTTTAGCTTCTGTTTCTTCATCATGCTCGTGTAGCTCCCAGGAATTGAACGAATTCTGGAATATGGCGTAGAGACCTCCTGACACGGAAGTCACTGGGGTCAAGAAGGAATATCCCAGCCAAATCAGGAAGCCAGTGTTTTTCTGCCCGAGAGCTTGGCCCGCAGTGACGGATTCTATCTTTCCGTATGGTTTCCCGGCTTTTCTGCCGGCATAGAACTGGAATAAAGTGCATGCAAACGAGACTATGCCGATCAGCATGGCACCGGACACTGAAACTCCGCTATTCAGCAAGGCCCTGGTTGCCAGGAACATTGCGAACGTGAGGCTGATGCCCCATATGTAGAAAGCCAGGAAAGTGTAGCGCATCAGAAAGTGCTGCAGGGGCTTAATGCAGTACCTTATGAACCATGCGAGGAGCAGCGGGAAGATGAGGAGCGGGAAGACTCGGCTGCATATTCTTAGAAAACTGTAGCTGAAGGTCGCTCCGTCCGTGGGATTTATCACGGGAATCAGCAATGGAATCAGTATGGCTGCCAGACAGTTCGAAAGCACGGTGTAAGAGATAGTGTGCGAGAGGCTTCCTCCTAATTTGTCGGTAATCACTCCGGCTGCCGCCGCCGTAGGGCAGATTATGCAGAGCGTGGCGCATTCCATGAGTATCTTCCAAATACCCTCTTCCATTCCGGCTGTGATGAGGGCTAGGAGCACGAAGCCGATTGCCTGCAGAGCCAGCAGCCAGATGTGCCATTTCTGAATCTTGATGTCGTGTGGAGATACCTTGTTGTATTGAAGGAAGAGCATGCAGGCAACGGCGATTGGCTGGAATTCTTTTGCAAAAGCGGAAACTGCTGGTTCGGATGGCATCATGAATGGGACGAAACGGAAAAGCAGATAAACCGTTATGCCAGTCGTCAGCGCTAGAGGCAGCATCCACGTGTCCAAGAATGTCTTCGCATCTTTCATTGGCTGCAAATATCGCCAAAATATTTATATTTGTATCCTGAAATGACTTTGAAAATATTATAATATCACATGGATTTATGAAAAAAGCAATATTTTTTATGACATCTCTATTGGTTATGGCTGGATGCGGTCAGACTGCTCAGTCCCCGAAAACGCCAGCCTTGGATCTTTCGAATCTTGACACCACGGTGGCGCCAGGAACGGATTTTTACCAATATGCCACTGGCGGTTGGCAGAAGAGTCACCCTTTGAAGCCTGAATATGCCAGATATGGCACCTTCGATGCTCTGAGAGACTCTTCAGAGGAAAGGCTTAACAGGCTGTTCAAGAGCATGGAGAACATGCAGGCGGAAGCTGGCTCTACGGAAGAGAAAATCGTCATTTTGTACAAGCAGGGGCTTGACTCGGTGACTCTCAACAAGGAAGGAGCCGAGCCTATCAAGAAATATGTCGATGAAATCTATGCCGTAAGCGACAAAGACGGGTTCGTGAAAGAACTCGCCAAGCTTCACGATGTGGGCGAAGGCGGATTCTTCGGGGCATACGTTGGCGCCGACTTGGCCAACAGCAACATGCAGATTCTTTATTTCGGCCAGTCTGGCTTGGGAATCGGCGACAGGGATTACTACATAGACCCTGCTAACGCTGCTTTGAAGGAAGGTTATAAGAATATGCTCTCGAAGCTCTTCTCGCTTGCAGGCAATGGAAACCCTGACCAGGCAGCCGCAAATGCGCTTGCGGTGGAGGACATGATTGCTAAATATTCATGGACGAAGGTGCAGGAAAGAGACATTCAAGCCCAGTACAACCCAATGAGCACTGCGGAACTGGAAAAAAATTATCCTGGCTTCAACTTCAAGGCTTATCTTGCTGAAAGGAATATTCCGGATCAGGATAAACTTGTCGTCGGGGAGCTTTCCTATTTCAAAGGCTTGACTGAATATTTCGCCAAAGCTGATTTGCAGCAGCTGAAGGATTATTTGGCCGGACAGCTTCTGACAGGAGGCTGCGGAGCGTTGAGCGATGATTTCTACAATGCATACTTCGATTTCTTCAGCCGGCAGATGAGCGGCATCCAGCAACAGAAACCTCGCTGGAAGAGAGCCATGAGAGTGCCTAATTCCGTCCTTGGAGAGGCTGTGGGAAAGATGTACGTTGAGAAATACTTCCCGGAGTCATCCAAGCAGAAGATGCTGGATCTCGTCCACAACCTGCAGAAGGCTCTAGGAGAGCATATCGACGAGCTGGACTGGATGAGCGACTCCACGAAGGCTAAAGCTCACGAGAAACTGGACAATTACACTATCAAGATTGGCTATCCGGACAAATGGAAGGATTATTCTACGCTCGAGGTTGGTGGCGGCAAGAACTATTACGAGAATCTGCGTGCCGCCAGCCAATGGTACGTTGCCGACAATATGTCAAAGCTTGGAAAGCCGACGGACAAGACTGAATGGGGGATGACTCCGCAGACGGTGAACGCTTATTACAATCCTACGACGAATGAGATATGCTTCCCTGCGGCAATCCTGCAGGCTCCATTCTTCAACCCGGATGCCGACGATGCCGTGAACTATGGCGGCATAGGCGTAGTGATCGGACATGAGATGTCTCACGGCTTCGATGATCAGGGCCGCCTGTTCGACAAAGACGGTAACATGTCCAATTGGTGGACGAAGGAAGACGAAGAAAAATTCAAGGCAAAGGCAGAGGTACTGGCAGCCCAATTCGATTCCGTAGAGGTGCTGCCTGGCGTTCATGCTGATGGTCATCACACTCTCGGCGAGAATATCGGCGACCATGGCGGGCTGAGCATCGCTTTCACTGCCATGCAGAATGCCATTGCCGGGCAGAATGTCGGCTTGATAGATGGATTCACTCCAGAGCAGAGGTTCTATCTGTCGTACGCAACTATATGGGCTCAGAACATCACCGACGAGGAGAAGGCACGTCTGACGAAACTTGACGAGCATTCCCTGGCGGTCAACAGGGTGAACATGTCGATCCGGAATTTCCAGAGCTTCTTTGACGCTTTCGGGATCAAGGAAGGAGACCCTATGTGGAGGCCGGAGAGCGAGAGAGTCCACATCTGGTAAATATTCATGGATGCGTCCCGCTTCATAGCCAGACGCCTCCGTTTCGGAGGGAAGATAGCGATGGCATCCATCGCTATCTCCTTCTTTATCATAATCATTGCCGTTTCCATCTCTTCAGGATTTAGGACAGACATCAGAGATGGCATTTCCAAGCTCACCGGGGATATCCAGCTAATGCCTGAAGACATGAATTACGTGAGCGAGGATTCATTCATTCCTGCTGACCCGAGTTTTAAAATGCTCATCGATTCTCTGCCAGGAGTAAAGTCAATATCTCCTGCAGTGTATAGGGCTGGAATCATAAAAAAGGATGATAATATCCATGGCGTGGTTTTCAAAGGCGTCCAGAGGGAAGCCTCGGATACTTCACGGCTGAGCATCCTCATTCCTGAGAGGCTTTCAGATCTTCTGAATATCAAGGCTGGCGACAAGTTGCTGGCTTATTTCGTTGGCGAGAACATTAAAGTAAGGAATTTCACTGTTTCCGGCACTTATGGGAGTGTCATGGACGGCACCGATAATATGGTGATACTTGCAGACATCAAAGACATTCAGCGCCTGAACGGATGGGGGGAGGATTCGGTCTCGGAACTTGAAATTGCTGTGACGAAAGCCTACAAGAACGCCGCTTCCATGGAAGATTTGACGCGGCATGTCGGCATGCTGGCAATGACTGCGGACGATAGTGAGGAGACCGGCCTGGTTGCGACTTCCGTGATGGCTCGTTACCCCCAGATATTCGACTGGCTGGACCTGATAGATTTCAACGTTCTGTTCATCCTTATCCTTATGACGATAGTCGCTGGCTTCAACATGATTTCGGGGCTCCTGATAATGCTTTTCAGGAACATATCGACTATCGGGATCCTGAAAGCTATGGGCATGACGGACGGAGCGATTTCCAAAATATTCCTTAGGGTTGCTTCCGAGGTTGTATTCAAAGGTATGCTCATCGGCAATCTGGTGGCGCTTGCTTTTTGTGCCGTGCAGGGCTTCACTCATCTCATAAAGCTGAATCCGGAGAATTATTTCGTGTCTTTCGTGCCCGTCAGCGTGAACCTGTCCGGAATTCTCCTTGCCGACGCTGTCTCTTATTTAGTGATCCTGCTCCTGCTCCTCATCCCGTGTCTCTTCATTTCCAGGGTCGATCCCGCCCAGACTGTCAGAGCCCAGTGAGTCTATCATCTGCTCTACCTGCTGTTCTTCCAGCTCTATCTCCTTTTCTTGAGCAGAATTTTGTGGCACGACGCCTCTGAATATATCGTATCGGCCCAGAACGACTCTGACGTAAGCGATTGTCTCCAGACCTTCGAATTTCAGGGCATCGTTTCTTTCGCCGGTAAAGTATGCCGCGAAATTGCTCCACCTGCTGACATCGACTTTCTTGCCGCGGGCCGTGGAAATCGCATCGGTAATATTCCCCGACCCTGCATTGTAGGCTGCCAGGGTGTATTTCGTCAATTCGGCCCCTTCTATTCCATATCCTTTAAGAATATCCTGAAGCCTGCTCAGGATCATGACAGAGCATTTGATGTTCTCCTCCGGATCCAGAAGGTCAGTGACCCCGAATTTAGCTGCGCTGGCAGGCATGACCTGCATCAGTCCCTGTGCCCCGCGCTTTGATTTTACGCTTATCTTGAAGCGGGACTCATTCCACATGAGCGAGGCCAGCAGTTTCCAGTCCCAGCCGATGCTTTTGGAATATTCTTTTAGAAGGTCGTCGTAGGGGGTCAAAATCTTCTTATCCCTGCCTTTGCGATAAGGGTTGTAGCAGGCGAAGAAACGGTTGTAGAAGCTGAAATAGTTCTCCATCCTCACGAACCGCCCCAGCCACAAATCCAGAGACTTTATCTTTTTCCTGTCTGGCTTGATGAACCATGTGCCGGTGCTGTCCGTCATAATCACTTTCCGGAAAGTGGCCCCGCCCTTCCAAGTCGCAGGAGCGACTAGAATGTCGACGCTGTCACGAAGCAGTGAGTCAGAATAATCAGCTCCATCCTCAGCCAGAGTTATTCTTATTCGAGCCGAATTGTCGGAGGCAAACTGTTTCAGAAGCTCGTAATTATAATCTGTCAGATATCCAGTCCTGAGAGTTTCTATCGAATCGAGGGCGATGACGCAGCGTAGCCGGGCATTTTCGTAAGGGTTCTTGCCTGTCTGAGAGAGTTCACCAACTGAAAGTGGAATAAGTGCCAGCACGATGAGTGTTGGAATTAAGAATCTCAAGAATTTTTTGGTAATTCGTTTTAGGCCCATAAGCAGTAGTTTTCATTCTGCTAATATATTTCTGTGCCTCCTCCGCCAAAAGAGGATGAATTATTCATGAGTCCGCCACCAATCCCTCCGAATCCGCCACTTGAGGAGGCTCTTCTAGTGGAGTTTCCACCTCCGCCTATGCTTCCAGACGACACGCTGACCTTCTTGTTCTGATTAGGTTGCAGGTAGAATGGCCAGTAAATTCCAAATTTAAGAGCGCGCTGAGTCCTGATGAAATGGTTGGCGCTGAAATAGTCATTCTTGCTGGCAGGCCATCCTTGCCCCACGTTTTCAACTTTTATGAATATGCATGCACGCTTCCATTGAACGTTCACGAATGCGTCAATGTATGGGCCATTGTTGTACTTGGCCTCTTTCTGATTATAGAATTGCCCTATGGCTGGATTCCACCCTGGTGTGTAGAACTTAGTGTTGTACCAGGCGTTCGCTCCGATCTGCATCTGCATTATGTTTCTCTTGACATTGAACTGAATGTAGTAACGCGCATTGATGGCAACGGTAGGCACTGGAATCACGTCTTCATTGGAGGAAACCTCGAAGAGGACTTTGTTGTCCAGGTGCAGGAAGTTGAAAATATTGAAATTCTTAGTCAGCGAAGCTGAGAAAACGCTTATGGGAGATGTGTTCTGCCTAATGCCAGTGCTGTCGAAATATATGTTATTCTTAATAAGCGCATACCCGGCGTCCAGACTGATATTCCAGCGAGGAATCGACATGGAACCAGTGACTTTAGTCGTGGAAATTTTGTCGAAACCGTTGTTCCAGGCATAGTGGTTTGAATAATAGCGCTGCCAGTAGTAATCTGGCTCTTTCAGGCTTGTCTCGAAATGAGCGTTGAAGGAGATAGGGCTGTATCTCTGTCTCCTGAAAGGGAAAATATTTAGCTTAGCATTAGCCTTTACGCTAAAATCTTGCGACTCAGGACCCACTAGCACGAAGTCTCCCTTGGCATCCCATTGGATGAATTTCTTCAGCTGGCCTTCTATTCCGGCATAGATGAATGTGGAATTCCATGTAGTGTTCTTTTTCAGTCCCACGAAGGATGAATAATCAAAATTGTAGAAATTCAGCAGCCTGTTGCCTGCCCCCACGTCAAGTTTGGAAACTATGCCTTCGCTGGACCAAGGCTGCAGCCTGATGAATATTCTGTTCTCCAGTTTCATGACTCTGGAAGAATCGTGGGACTGCGTAGGATTATAGAGGAAATTATTCCTGTAAAAATTGCGCCCGTGCGTGTCTGAGCTGGATATCTCGTCTTGATACATGCGAGTGAATACTGAATATTCAGAGCTATGGCCGATGAAAGCGCTCGTAATGTTCATGTTCCCTGTGGTATCTCTCGCTTCTCTGGCCAGCTCCCTCTCTGCAAGCAGCTTCTCCATGCTTGCTATCTCGGCAGAGTCGCCAGTGGCTGTGATGCTGTCTCTGTATGCCTCGTCAGCCTTCACTTCCTTCCTGTATTTAAGTTTCTTCAGGAAAGTGAAAGGAATTCTGTACTGCTGGTCTATGAAGACTGTATTTTTCTTAGTGACCGATGATGCGCTGGTCAGGTAGACAGGATATTCCCTTGCGTCCAGCGTCGTATCGGTGACCATCTTGTTGTCCGAGATTCCTCCGTTCTCGTTATGGACTATCTTATTGTAGATGTAGCCGACGTGCATCATGTATCTTTTCCCTAGGTAGTTGGCTGAGGCGACGAAAGTCTTGTTGGCAGTCCGCTCATTCTCCATAATGCCGTTACCTCCGAACCTGTCATATTCTAGTGTGAAATTCAGCTCAGGGAATATGTTCTGCGTTGTCATTATGTGCAGGTTGTCCGACTCTTTCTGGCTATTTGCGAACAAGGTCCCGAAGTATGCCAGCTCTGTGTAAGGGGTTTTCGTATTGTACATCGGCAACGTGGAAGGGGAAAACGACCAAGGTTCGTACGGCTGATAGAAAGCTACTCCGTTCTCGTTATCCCGCTTGAAATAGTCGTAGTACTGCACCGGCGAGCCTGCAACGCCGAGCCATGTGGCATTCACGTCTTTTCTGAATATAGGGTAGTCGTAGAAGCGGTAATTGTAGCCAGTATCAGGGAATTGAAGGTGCATTTTGTGGAATTCCCTCTCGTGCGTCCATTGGATTATGCGTTTGTACTGCATTGAATCTGGCAGGGCAAAAGTCTCCAGAATTCTCGGAGTGTATTCGCGGATGCTGTCTTTGATGGCCTTGATGCTGTCTTTGATTGCGAGCACGCTGTCGGCGATATGCTTCTTGAAGTTCTCCTTGACTTGAATGTCGTACTTCTTCCTGTCCGTCTTGGAAAGACTTGCGTACCATTTGTCGAAAGCATCCTTAGCTCGCATCGTGGAATCGATGGCGTAGAGAGAGTCTAGCTTCGGCCAGTCTAAGGAATCTCCAGCTTCCTTTAAGGAGTCTCTTACGAAAACATGTGTTGCGGAGTCAAGCAGGGCAACGTAGTATCTGTAGCGGAAAGGGTCTATGTCTTTAAGCGAATCTGGTGGGAATATCGTGTCTCGTGCGCTTAAGACAGGCGTCGTGTCTTGGATCGCCTTAAGATAAGCAGTGTCGTCCACGCTCCCTCCGCCACGCTTTATGAACTGATTCCTGTACTTGATAGTGTCTTGAATGCTTTCCCAAAGACTAGTCCATGGGGCTTTCGGAGAGTGCATGTCCATCGCGGCAGTCTGGAGTGCCAAGAAGCACACCACTGCTAACGGGAACCATATTTTCTTCAGGACACTTTTCATGTGTTTTCCTTAGCGTACAATCTTACAAATGTAAATACTTTTCCTTTTTTCGGCAAATCCGCAGATCCCCGACGATTCCCTTTAGATTGATAATTCCAGCCAGCGGGTTTCCTTGGCATCAAGTTCAGCTGAGACTTCGCCGAAGCGAGAAATGGCTTTCTGAATATCTTCGTAATCGGTGAGCGAGCCGTTCAGCTTGGCTTCCAGCTCTGTTTTCTCTGTAGTAAGTGAGGCAATGTCTTTCTCCAGCTGCTCCAACTCTTTCTGCTCTTTGTAGGAGAGGCGTTTTTTCTTAGGAGCGCTGCCTCTATCGGCCTCGTTCGCATCACCGGACTTAGACGCTCCGCCGATTTTTGAAGAGCGAGCCGCCTCGCGGGCCTGTGCCCTCTGTGCAGCCTTGTAATCTTTCAGGTACTGGTTGTACTGGCTGTAGCTCCCGATGAAATCTTTCACTACTCCATCCCCGCAGAACACGAAGAGATGGTCGACCAGCCTGTCCAGGAAATGCCTGTCGTGGGATACTATAATCAGCGAACCTTTGAAGTCTTTGAGATATTCCTCCAATATATTGATAGTTACTATGTCCAAGTCGTTGGTCGGTTCGTCCATCACCAGCAAATTCGGCTGCTTCATGAGGATTGTGAGCAGGTATAGCCTTCTTCGCTCTCCTCCCGAGAGCGAGCCTACGCAGTTATTCAGCATGTCGTGAGGAAAGAGGAATTGGCCCAGCAGATGAGTATCGTTCACCGTCTCCAGTACCGTCTGGTCCTCATCGAAGGACATTCCGGTCTGTTTGTAATAGCCTATGTTCAAGGATTCTCCTCTTTCTATCGTGCCGGTGAGCATACCTGGGTCGGCAGGATCCAGATTGTTCAGCAATATGTTCACGAAAGTGGATTTGCCTACGCCGTTGCCACCCACTATCCCAACTTTCTCGTACCGCTGAAAATTGTAAGAGAAGTGACTCAAATAACATTTGCCACCGTAGAAGAAGCTCACGTCCTTGCAGTTGATGATCTTCGTGCCTAGTCTCGAAGCCCCTCCCATTTCGCTCAGGTCCATCTGATTGCTCCGATAGACTCGCTCGGCCCTGTCTTTCAATTCGTAGAATGCATTCTTGCGGTATTTGGCTTTTCCCGTGCGGGCGCAAGGGGATGAATGCATCCACTCCAGCTCTCGGCGCAGCACGTTCCGTATCTTGTCGGTCTCGGCATTGTAGTTATCGATTCTTTCCTGACGCTTCTCCAGGTAGTTCTCGTAATTGCCCTTGTAGATGTAGACCTGGCCGCGATCCAGTTCCATCACGATGTTCGCCACGCTGTCCAAGAAATAACGATCGTGAGTGACCATCAGCAGAGTGCATCTGGCATGGGTGAGATAGTCCTCTAGAAACTCTATCGCATCTATGTCCAGATGGTTGGTGGGTTCGTCCATCACATAGAAATCGGCTTCGGAGGCCAGCATGACTACCAACGCTACCCGTTTTACTTCACCGCCAGAAAGATCTTTCATCTTCATCGACGAATCCAGATGGAAAGAAGTCTCCAGCTTGTTGATCCTGATCTCATATTCGGAAAGATGTTCTGGCGACAAATGCTCTGTCCATTTCAGCGAGTCCTTGTGAACCTGCTCAGTGACAGTGAGCTCTGGGTCGAACAAATATTCCTGTTCCAGAAAAGCTATTCTTATGTCCTTTAGAAACAGCACTTTGCCACCAGAATCGGAACTGTTCTTGCCGGCGATTATGCGCAGCAGGCTGGTCTTTCCAGTGCCATTAGGAGCGATGAGCGCAATCTTGTCACCTTCGTTGATGTTGAAAGCTATGTTGTCGAAAAGGACTTTCGGCCCGTATGATTTGGAAATATTTTCTATCTGGAGGTAGCTGGGCATAAGAAATCTTTATATGACGCGATATATCAGAACAGCCCTTCCAGGTCGGCTTCGCTATATTCTTTGAACCAAGTGCCCAGCCTTTCTTTTGCCTGTAGCTTAACTTCCGGCGTTATATTCTTAGAAACGGAATATATTCCCCAGATCAGTGCGGCCAAGTCGTCTGTGAAGCCTACTGCAGGCACGAAATCGGGAATCAAGTCCATCGGAAGTATCAAGTAGCCTAGCGCCCCGATGATTTTCAGCCTGTCTGCCTTCGGAGTGGCGGGATTCTTAAGCACATAATAGAGAAGAAGAGCCGCATAGACAACTTTCACTCCTGCGCTCTTCGCCACGTTCCTGATTTTCTCCCAGAACTGATTGTCGGAATAATTCCTCTGATACTTATCAAACTGATTGTCTGCCATACCTCAATTCTTTTGCCGTAAAATTACGAAATATTCACAAAAATACAGCCGTGGGGCGTTTATCTGAAGAATTTGTCGACCTCTTTGACTGCGGATGGGAGGGCGAAGACGGCTACGCGGTCGTATGGCTGGATGATGGTGTCGCCGACGGCGATCAGGGATTCGGCCCCCCGAATTACTCCTCCGATGATGGCATTTCGAGGAAAGCCCAGGTCTTTCAGCGGAGCCTTGGTTATGGCACTTCCAGGCGCAACGTTATATTCAAGAACCTCAGCCTCGGTGCCGCTCATATATTTCACTAGGCGGGCCTTTCCGCTCAAGGTGTATTTGAACAGCCTGCCCGCCGTAATGAGCTTCTTATTTATCACAGTGTCCACCCCCATCTCCTCAGCCAATCTGACATATTCATTATTCTCGACCTCGGCAATGGCCCTTTCGACCCCAAACTTCTTGGCAACCACGCAAGACAGGATATTCGCCTCGTCATTCTGAGTGAGCGCCACGAAAGCATCCATATCCTTGATTCCCTCTTCAAGAAGCAAATCGGTGTTCTTGTCATCACCGTTGATGACAATCACGTTGTCGTCCAGCTTCTCTGAAAGTTCAGTCGCCCTATCCATGTCCTTGACGATGATTTTCACGCTCTCCAGTTTTCTTGAAAGCTGAGCGGCGGCAAGTTCAGCAATCTGCGAGCCACCGATTATCATCACTGAATTTATCTCCAGCGTGTTCTTCCCGAGGTATTTCATCAGAGGCGTCATTCCCTCGCGGGTGGAGATGATGAAAACCCTATCGTTGTACATGAATTTCGTGTCGGGTTTCGGCATTATCGTCTTCCCGTTCCTGGATACGGCGATGACCCTGAACTGGAAACCAGATGTGGCCGCAACGGCAGCGAAATCTGCAAGCTTCAGGTCCATGAGAGGGGAGTCCTCTTCTATCTTGAACACTTCAATCTGGAGCTTCCCATGCCCCAGGTCCATGGCGTCGGTGGCCTGTGAATGCTTAAGCATATCCACGATTTCGTCTGCGGCCAGCTTTTCGGGGTGGAACATGAGCTCGATGCCCATCTGCTTGAACAACAGCTTGTTCTCTGGAGCCAGAAACTCTGCGTCATCGATTCTTGCCGTGACTTTCTTCGCTCCGAGATTCCTGGCGATGAGAGCACTAATGATGTTCACGTCCTGCGGAACGTTTGGCACTACAGAAATGAACAGGTCCGCCCTCTGGACCTGTGCCTCTTTCATCACTTTAATAGAAGAGGGCGGGCCTTGGAACGTAATCACGTCGGCCTCCGAATTGATCCTCTCCAGCCTTGCGGAATCGCTGTCGATCACAGTGATGTCGTTCGATTCTTGGCTAAGCATTTTTGCGAGATGGGAGCCTACTTCGCCAGCGCCGTCGATGACGATTTTCATAACGTTTTCCTTAAATATTCAAAAATACCATTTCCCTTCAGCATAGCCAGAGGAACAATCCATCTGCGAAATAGCCGTGGGGGCTGGATGCCTTGATGGCTTTCTGCAAAACTTTCTATGCCAGCAAGTTCAATGCCACGCCTAAGTTGCTTGAACTCTTTGTGCGCTTGAAGGACCGCTTTGAAATATTCAGTCTTCCCAGTCAGCAGATAAACGGCAGCAGAGCAGCCATCGAGGCACTTTCTTATGAATATGAGCCTCCGCACCTTACGAACGGCTTTGGATGCCGCTTTCTGCGGAGAAAGTCCCTTTGACATATTTTCCAATGAATATGTCTTAGCTGCATTGTTCTCCAGCATCAGCAGGTCATTGCGGAAATTGAGCTTCAACTTCCACGGAGAGTCCTGCGGCAAAGTGCCACCGCCAAGATGGTACGCCACCGATGACGGCACGATGCAGATTTTCATGCCTTCCAGCTGAAGCCTCCAGCAAAGGTCGATCTCTTCCATGTGAGCGAAGAACCTGTCATCCAGACCTCCCATTTCTGAATATGCTGACTTCCGCATCACCAGGCACGCTCCCGTTGCCCAGAAAACGTCATGGGTCGAATCGTACTGGCCAGAATCTTTCTCCACCCTCTTCATTACCCGGCCACGGCAGAATGGGTAGCCGAAATGGTCCAGCATTCCGCCAGCCGCGCCGGCATAATCGAAAGTGTCCCGTTTGTACCACGAATGTAGTTTCGGGGCGCATGCAGCGCAGTTAGGATGGGCATCCATCCACTCTATGAGTGGCTTCAGCCATCCCTCGGGAACTTCGATGTCGGTGTTCATCAATATGAAATATTCAAGCTCCTGAATGTCTTGAAGTTCCTTGAAAGCCCTGTTGTAGCCTCCAGTGAAGCCGTAATTCTTATCCAGGCGGATCTGCCTTACAGAAGGGAACTGCTCGTCCATCACTTTCATAGACTCATCAGTCGAAGCGCTGTCGGCGATCACTACCTCGGCTCCTTCTGGCAGCGAAGCCAGAAGGGGAGGTAGGAATCGTCGCAGATAATCGGCAGTGTTCCAATTCAATATGACGACGGCAGTCCGCATGTCGCTTTACTCTTTGTCTTTGCAATGGCCTTCGCCATGGCAGCATTCGCCGTCCTTGTGTCCTTCGCCATGGCAGCACTCGCCGTCCTCGTGTCCTTCACCGTGGCAGCACTCGCCGTCCTTGTGTCCTTCGCCGTGGCAGCATTCGCCGTCGCCATGGTGTTTGCAGTGATGATGCTCTTCCGGAGGCAGGAACTCACCATGAAGACCCTCCGTCAGTTCTTTCTCGGTCGCATCCCTGACTTCCACGATGTTTCCCTTGAAATTCAAGGTCTTACCGGCCATAGGATGATTGAAGTCCATCTTCACTGAATCGTCCGACACTTCACGAACGATTCCTTGGACCACTCTGCCGTCCTGGCTCATCATAGGAACCATCTGGCCGACTACGAGAAACTCCTCCATCAGCGTTCCATCCACCATGAAGGCCGTTTTGGGAAGGTCGATTATTTGAGTTTGATCAACTTCTCCATAGCCCTCGGCAGGAGTCAGCGTGAATTCGAACGAATCCCCAGGTTCTTTACCTTCAACTTCGTTCTCGAATTTCGGGAGCAGCATGTGCGTCCCGTGTATGTAATCCAATGGACGATCTTGCGTGGCTTTGTCAGCAACTTTTCCGTCAACCACCAGTTCGTAGGCGAGCTTGACGACTTTGTTTTTGTCTACTTTCATGATAATATTATGCGCTAATGTCTGCGTTTGAAAATGCTAAGGTAGGAATAAGTTTTGACATACATCGTCTCGAATCATTTCCTGCCGCTTCAAGACAATTCCACATATCTAGGAAATTTCCAGTCAGAAGCGTCTCCCTGACAGGATGAACGATTTTCCCGTTTCGGAACAGGAAGCCTTCTATTCCGAAGGAAAATGCGCCGGTGGAAGGGTTGCTATTGCCCCCATTGAAGCCAGTTATGAGAATTCCTTCGCCAATATATTCAAGGATTGCATCCCTTCCCCCATTTACCCTATACGGTAACAGCAACGGCCTGGAAGGGGTGCTGATGGTAGGAGCGATGCCCATCTTGTTCGCCATGTAAGTGCTGACGAAATATTCCTTTACGATGCCATTCTCGATGATTGGAGCCTTTACGGCAGAAACCCCTTCTGCATCGAAAAGTCTGGAGCCGTTTTCCCCCTTTCTGCGAGGGTCATCAATCACGCAGAGACCTTCGCAGAATACTCTCTTATTGAGCGAATCGATTAGGAAAGACCTTTTCTGATTGATTGAATATGCGTTCAAGGCGCTCAGGAGAGGATTCAGAAGGGTTGATGCGCAGTTAGGGTCAACGACGATATCATATTTCCCGCCTTTGACGCTTTTCGGACCTGCCTGAGCCATAGCCAATGAATATGCCTTATTCGATATATTCTTAAAGTCAAGATCATTCAGCCGGGAGGATCGATCCCACCAGTAGCCGCTGATCTTGCCTTCTGCCGCATCTTTTATGGTCGATTCGCATCCATAGCTGAAGCTGGTTTCCGACTGCCGCGCACGAAGCCCTTGAGTATCGAGAACGAGCCTGTCGCTCACGGAGTCAGAATATTCCCCTTCCTCCGAAATCAAGGACTTGTCTTTATATTCATTGAATATGGAGGATTCCAGAGCCGTTTTCTTTCGCTGCTCGGGCGTGATGGTAGCATATTCATTGTCGCAAAGCCCCAACTCATCGCCATTGATGGCATCTTTGGCCGTCCTGGAAGAGTCTGGGAGATCGTTGCACCTGTCCTCCTCGAGCAGCCTCGCAGCCCAGATGGACTCTTTTACGAAATCATCCAGCTGGTCAGCATCCAGCCTGTTCGTCGTAAAAGTCCCATATCGTCCGTCCACGAAAACATTCAGGGAGAGCCCCCTGTCGAGGCAGTGCGTGACGCTATCCAGCTCGCCGTTCAGTGTCTTGAACTCGTCTGAAACGCTTTTGGCGACTGATGCCCTGGCTTTCTGGGCGCCATATTCGATAGCTTTCTCCAAGCATCTCTCAGCAAACCCTATTTCTTCTGCTGTCAGCAATAACTTTTCGTCAATCATTTCATTCGCCTCCCACGGTTAAATTCTTGACCAGCACCGTTGGGATGCCGCATGATACAGGGCAACTTTGGCCTTTCCCGCAGGTCCATGAGCCCTCATCTATCTTCAGGTCATTCCCAACTGCAATTATGTCAGCAAGGGCCTTAGGCCCGTTGCCAATTACGTTTATGTCTTTGATTGGCTGCGTAAGCTTGCCATTCTCAATAAGATAGCCGCTATTCACGAAGAATGTGAAATCGCCCTCGCCAATCTTTACCTGGCCGTTCGTGAACTCATCCACGTAAATGCCATTCTTCACGGATGCTATGATTTCCTCCTTGCGGGCATCACCGCTTTCCATGTAGGTTGCCCTCATTCGAGGAATCGGATTGAAGCGGAATCCCTCGCGCCTGCCGTTCCCTGTAGGCTCAGTTCCGTAATATTTTGCGCTTATCCTGTCGTGAAGATACGAAGTCAGAACCCCGTTTGTCACCATCTGCGTGCGCTGGCCTCTAACTCCCTCATCATCGAAATTCACTGCCCCACGGTTGCCAGGAATGGTTCCGTCGTCCACTATGGTAATGCGGCTGTCGCAGATTTTCTGTCCCATTTTGTCGCTGAAAATCGATTGGCCTTTTCGGTTGAAATCTGCTTCAAAGGCATGCCCCATTGCCTCGTGGAGTAATATCCCGGAGGCTCCGGCGCCCATTACGACAGGCATCTGCCCGCCTTTCGGGCGCTTTGCGGCGAATCGGTCATCGATTCCTTTCACGACCTCGGCGGCGATTTCGTCCGCAAGTGCTTCTGAAAGCATTTCCCCGCCTTTCATATAGCTTCTGCTGACGCTCTTCGTTTCCAGTTTCCCATCCTGCATGAACACTGCGGATGCGTATGCTGTGCCATAAGGCCTTGTGTCGCAAGTCATTTCACCGGTAGAATTGTACATGAGAACGTCAGTGATGGTATAGAAGACCCCTGCCAGCACCTTGGCTATTCTGGAATCTTTTACGAATATTTTGTCTTGAAGTCTTTCCAAAAATATTTTGCATTCTCCCAACTGCCAGTCTTTCAGCATCTGGTAACGATCTCCGTGCGGCAATATATTCATAGAGCCAGCATTGACAGGTGGAATATCCGCAGAGCCTGCCGCAATTGCAGAGGCAGCACGCGCGGCCGCTGCAATAGATTTCATGTCGGTGCTCTCTGAATATGCGTAACCAGTTTTTTCGCCATTCAGCACCCTGATCCCGGCTCCGTAATCAACGTTGAAGCCTCCGTCGGAGACTATTCCGTCCCTTAAAACTATGTTCCCGTTGACCGTGTTCTCGAAAAATAAATCGCACCAGTCTCCACCATGCTTAAGAGCTTCGGAAACCAGTTTTTCCAAGTTTTCCTTCGAAGTGTCGAATGCCGAGAGATAATATTCAGTGTTCATCTTCGTTCTCATTCCTGCGTCCCTCTTTTCCCCTTACGTATTCCTCGTTCATTTTCAGAATCTTATCGTATTTACGCTTATCGTATATCTTTATGTTGTCGTCACCGCCTTCGGCTATCATCGTGTAAGGCGTCTTGGAATTGTCCGTAAGCATCCAGTGGTCGCAAAGCGGCATGTAGTCTTTGAATAGATAGTACTGGCCCACGTAATATCGTCTTCTGATGGTATCCTCGTCAATATTGTGTCCTCCTGCTTGCACTCTGGCCTTGACTCTCTGAACAGCCATGTCTGGGGAGTTGAGCCAGAAAAAAAGCAGCGTCACGTAATAGCCTTGTTCCTGTGCCTCCTTTATCATCTTTAGCAACGACCTTGTGGCTAAAGTCGTTTCAATGCAGAAATCCTTCTTCTTCGAGAAGAGATAGCGGATTTTCAGAAGCATGTAGCGGCTGGCTCCAATCGAAACTTTTTCTGGATTGAACGGTGAGAGGCTTTTCGCGAACTCATCCGAATTCACGAACTGAGTGCATTCGAAGATGCCTGGCAGCATCGAGTACGATGCCGTCGTCTTTCCAGAGCCATTGCAGCCCGATATGATGTAGAGCCTTGGCATGTGTTTCTATTCTTTCTTTTTGGGATGGGTCACTCCATAACCAAAGAGCGAAAAATCCCCTTTGCAAGGGTCTCCAGGAAATATGTCGGCAAATGCATCCGTGATTTCCTTCACCGTTACGATGTCCTTCTGCTTCCGGGAAGTCAGCCCGAGATCCACTGCCACTTCGTAAACGTGCACGTCCAGGGGAATCAGCAGCGAGGCCGGATTCGTGCTTTTCCATATTCCTAAATCCACTTTCCCATCGTGGCGAACCATCCATCGCCTCATCATGTTGATTTTTTTATTCGGAGCCTTAGGATCATCTTTCTGGCCGAAAATCAATGTCCTCATCTGCGCCTGACTCATCGGTTCAAGGCTTTCGCTGCGAAGATATGCTTCCCGCAGACGGGAGCAGATTGTTGCCATTTCGCTCCACTTCACCGTTCTGTGGATGCTGCTGTCATCGTTCCTCCAGCCGCCACGCATGACATAATCGTAAGGCTTCCATCCCATCTCGTCAAAAAGCCTGCCGCAATCCCTTACGATCATTGCTCTCCTGCCCCATGCGAAATGCGCGGCGAAGATCGCAGCCACCTCTACATCCTGCAGGCAGGCTTTCCCGACCTTCATCGCCGAGGCGAATCGGGTCGGGAAAGCTATAGGATCTTCTTGAAAATAGCGTGGGTCGTTGTATGTCTCCGCCCATTCCAGAAGCTGCTGTCTCGTTGCGTCGGTCATGTACTACGCTTTTTGCGCCTCCGTCGCCTCATGCGCAGGCTGGTTGATGATGCGTTCCAGCCAGCTGACCATGCCCCACATCACGCCCATCGCAAGCAGGCAGACTACCATGAACACAGCCCAGCACATCCAAAGCTTCGGCATCTTGTTCAGCATCACAGGCCCAATCCAGATCAGAAGGTTGCCGCAAGCAGTGGCGCTGAGCCACAGACCTTGGCAGATGCCTTGCAGGTTCTTCGGTGCTATCTTTGAGACAAATGACAATCCAAGAGGCGATATGAATAGCTCCGCTACCGTAAGGAAGAAATATGTGACGATCAGCACCCACCACTCGCTCTTCATCGCATCCTGATCGGCAACTGGCAGCGAACGGAAAATTTCTCCGCCAGGAAGGCCCTTGACGGCACTGAGGACTGTTAGGAATATGTAGGCGCAAGCCGTGATGAACATTCCTATGACGATTTTCTTAGGCGTGGATATCTCTTTGCCCCTCTTTGCCAGCCCTCCAAAGATGAGCATTATTATCGGGGTAAGCACTATCACGAAGAACGGGTTCACTGCCTGCCAAATCTCAGGTGCCACTTTGGTCGTGTTAACATAGTCCCTGGCGTAGACAGAAAGCGATTGGCCGTTCTGATGGAATGAGAACCAGAAGAATATGCAGACGCCTAGCACGGCGAACAAAGCCACCATGCGTTGCTTGATTTCTTTGGCCATCGCTTTGGCTTCCTCTGGCGTGTAGCTTTGTCTTTCGGCAGATGACTTCTTGCCAGGAGTAGGGAATTTGGATTTGGTAGCAAGGAATATGACGAGGGAAATGAACATAGCCGCCACAGAAGCGAAGAAGCTGTAGTGCACGCCAGTGTTGAACACCTCCAGATAACTGCCGCAAGCCGCTCCCAGATTGCTGACATCCAGCCCGCCCACATTCACCTGATTCATCAGGTCAGTGAGATTGGTGAGGTTCTGGGCATTCATTCCGTCAGGGTTGTTGATATACTGATGGCAAAGGGCTGGTAAAGAAGCATTGTACACCATGCCCTTGACTCCAAGCCACCACTGGCGCAGCAGAGGGGCTACGAATGGGGCGATCAAGCCTCCGATGTTTATGAATACGTAGAAAATCTGGAATCCGGAATCCCTTTTGCTCTTAGTGATTCTAAGCTCCTCTGGACCTTTCTTCGCAGCCTCTGCCTCCAAGTTGTCATACATCTGCCCGACGATTGCTTGCAGATTACCCTTAAACAGGCCATTTCCGAAAGCAATGAGTGCCAGAGCTAGGCAGGTGAATGCCAGAAGCCATGAATGATTGCTCTGCGTGGCCACGATTGGAATCGCTATCAGCACGTATCCCATGGCCATTACGATAAGCCCCCACTGAATAGTGCCTTTGTAATTCTGCTTGTGGTCAGCTATCAGTCCTCCGACAAGGCTGAGCACGTAGATTGCCGCATAGAAAACAGAATAGATGACTCCGGCTGTTCCCTCGTCCAAGCCGAACTTGGAGCAGAGAAAGAGGAGAAGGACGGCATTCATAATATAGTAGCCAAAACGCTCTCCCATATTACTTAAGGCTGCCGCGATAAGCCCTTTAGGATGTCCCTTAAACATATTGAATAGAAATTTATGACTCAATAAATATTTCGTCTAATTTATGAATTCTCTCGTTCGCTACCAAATCTATATGTTTTTCATTCCGATTTTTTATATTTGTGATGATATGTGCAATTATCGTGAGGAAATTTACTGAAATACTGCTTGAAGGCTTGATGAGAGCTTTCGCATCTCTGCCATTGGGATTCCATTATGCGTGCGCTGGATGCATAGCGTGGATAATGAAAGACATAGTACATTATCGCAGGAATGAAGTGATGATCAATCTTTCTCGGTCATTTCCCGATAAGAAGTACAAAGAACTTTCTGCTATCGCTGACAAGTTCTACAAGCACTTCGCCAATATTATTGTGGAAATGGCCTGGTTCGGAGGGTGTCGGAACCCAGAGAGGCTTCGCAAGCAGGGGATTATAACCATGACCAATCCTGAAGTACTTGATAAAGCCTTGGAAAATCCGCATGGAGTTATGATAATGGATTCTCACTGCGGGAACTGGGAGCTGCTTGGGGGCATATACGAATACGACTCACGTCCTGAGAGGCATTACATGATTGAAGACATCGTGGTAGTTTACAAACCTCTTGAGAATAAAGTCTGGAACGAGGTGATGAGAAAGAATCGCTGCGCCCCCGTGCTTAGGCAAGGCTACAAGGGCTATCTCGGTTCAGGGGAAGTGATGCGCTATGTGATTGAGCATAAGAATGACAGGAAGATTTACATTTTCCTGAATGACCAGTATCCTTATAAAATCTCTAGGAATCGCGACAGGATAGCATTCATGCATCAGGAGACGAATGCGATGGAGGCGGCAGCATCGATGGCGCATAAGTTTGGAATGGATGTGCTTTACATGAACATAAAGCCTGTGATAAGGGGACATTACGAGATGCGGCTGACTCCTATTTGCGCTGATGCTTCCGTAATGACGCCGCAGCAGATAAATCAGGAATTCTTCTCGCTGCTGGAGCAGGATTTGAAAGAGGTGCCTTGGAACTACCTTTGGAGCCATAAAAGATGGAAATGAATTTAATATATTTATGAATATGAAAAATTTTAAGACTTTGGCAGTTTCCTGCCTTGCGTTGACTTTTTCTCCGGCTCTTGGGCTATCAGCCCAGGATTTGCCGGGAACCATGTCCTATGCCTTGCCGCAGACCACGATTTCGCTTGAAGTAGAGGCCGTCATAGAGCATTTTTATGCTGGACCCTATGCGAAATATGCCCAGAAATACCTCGGAGTCCAGGCTCGCGAGGCTAACGGAACCACTACTCACATCAGCAGTATCAAGATGACTCCGTACATAGAGGCCGACCAGACCCAGAGGTACTATGTGAATGCAGGCAAAGATGCTGCTTCCCTGGCAGCCCTGTCTGCACAAGGCCTGATCGCTGTTTCGGATGGCAGTTTCGGGAAAGGCTCAGAGTTCAGGTTCGCCTCTGCGTCAGGAGCCGATTTCGCAGACAAGGGGGTTAGCTCTAACCTGACTTCCGAGGCCACGATGCTCTATCGTGGCGTGAAAGGGGAGGAGTCTTTCAACAGGGTTGCCGTGCAGCAGAACATGGTGGTGCAGAAATCCCTTGAGCAGAGGGCACAGGAGGCTGCCGACATGATATTCAATCTTCGCAAGAAGAGGGTTCAGATCGTGACCGGCGACACCGATGCCACCTACAGTGGCGAGGCGATGGGTTCCGCCCTTGCGGAAATCTCTGCTTTGGAGAAAGAATATATGTCCATGTTCATCGGTTACAGCGACCTTCAGACCCAGAAGATCAAATGCGACGTGGTTCCGGTGAGGGATCAGAAGACCCAGACCTATGTCGCATTCAGGGTTTCAGACACAGACGGAGTGGTTTCCGCCGATAACATGTCTGGCAAGCCATATCTGCTGGAGCTGGTGCCGCAGAATGTCTCTGCTTCTCAGGGAAAGGCTGCCGCAGCCAAGGGAACCACAGTCATCTATCGCATACCTGCAATATGTACTGTCAAGCTTTCAGACGGAGTGTCATTGCTGCTTCAGGACAGGATGCCGGTTTACCAGCTTGGGACAGTAAGTTACTACCCGATAGGAAAATAACCTTTTAATTAATACTGATAAAATGACTATTAAAGATTTACAACCGAAGGCCGTTTGGGAGAACTTCTACGGTCTCACACGTATCCCTCGTCCATCGAAGCACGAGGCTAAAGTTCAGGAATATCTTCTCGAATGGGGAAAGAAAAACGGCGTCGACGTGAAGCGCGACGACACTGGCAACATCATTTTCTCCGCCCCTGCCACAAAGGGGTTCGAGGATCGCAAAGGCATTATAATGCAGGCTCACATGGATATGGTGCCACAGAAAACAGCTGACACAAAGCACGATTTTCTCAAGGACCCCATCGAGACTGAAATCAAGGGCGAGTGGGTTGGCGCGAAAGGCACCACTCTAGGTGCGGATAATGGAATAGGGGTGGCCATAGCCCTGTCCGTCCTTCAGGATAAAACACTTAAGCATGGACCTCTGGAGGCCCTCATAACTTATGACGAAGAAACAGGAATGACAGGAGCGAATGCCCTGAAGCCTGGAGTGCTGAAAGGTGACATATTGCTGAACCTTGACTCAGAAGAGGAAGGAGAGCTCTGCACCGGCTGCGCAGGCGGCATCGATGGCATAGCTGACTTCGCTTACAGGACTTACAAGATTCCTGACGGGTTCACAGGTTACAAAGTGACGGTCAAAGGCATGAAGGGCGGCCACTCTGGAATGGACATCGCTCTTTGCAGGGCAAATGCCAACAAGGTCCTGTGCAGAATATTAATAGCCCTTATCAATGAATATGGCGTCAAGGTCGCTTCCATCACTGGCGGCTCTTTGCGCAATGCCATTCCTTTCGAGGCCGAGGCATGCATCCTTGTTCCTTCCGCAGAGACTCGTAAGGTTAAGGCACTGGCAGAGAAAATATTCGAGGAAATCAAGTTCGAGTACCAATATTCTGATCCGGACATGCTGATGCTCTACGACAAGACTCCGAAGCCTGCAGCTCGCTACATTGGTCCTAAGACGCTCCTGGCAGCGGTCAAGGCCATCCTTGCATGCCCTCATGGCGTGAAGAGGATGAGCGACACCCTTCCTGGCCTGCCGGAAACCTCCACGAATATGGCTATGATAAGGACAGAGAAAGGACATCTGAAGGTATATTCGCTTACTCGCAGCTCGATTGATTCTGCTAAGATGTCATATGCCGATTCCATCCGCTACGTGTTCGAACTGGCTGGAGCAAAGTATTCCACTTCCGGCGCATATAGCGGTTGGGCGCCTAAGCTGGGCACTCCTATGATAAAGGTTCTTGAGGACACGTACAAGAATCTCTTCAATAAGGACCTGAAGATCACTGCCACGCACGGCGGCCTGGAGTGCGCTATCATGGGCGCCAAGTATCCTAACTGGGAGATGGTGTCCTTGGGTCCTACCATCGTGCATCCGCATTCTCCAGACGAGAGGGTGGAAATCGCTTCAGTCGAGAAGGCCTGGAAGTTCGTCACGGCGCTTCTTGAGAACGTCCCTAAGAAATAGCGAACAAACCATCATATGGACCGCTCGTTTAACCGCGAGCGGTTTTTTTATGTAATGCCCCCATCGCTTGCGCTGCATCTCTGCCGGCGTCAAACTTCCGAGGCTGTTTGGCAATTATTAAATATTTCCCTATATTTGCAGTCCTTTTGGGTTGGCATACGTCCCGAAAAGGATTGCATTTATTTATTAATTAAACAATTACAAAATGTTAAAGCAGTACGAAACCGTTTTCATTGCGACTCCCGTTTTGTCTGAACAGCAGATGAAGGAAGCGGTTGCAAAGTACATCAGCCTCATCAAGGACAATGGAGGCAACGTGGTGTACGAAGAGGACTGGGGGCTTCGTCAGCTGGCATATCCTATCCAGCACAAGACCTCAGGCTTCTACTATCTAATTCAGTTCGAGGCAGAGCCAGAATTCCTCAAGATTCTTGAGACACAGTATCACCGTGACGAAAGAATCATCAGGTTCCTGACGGTATCTCTTGATAAGCATGCTGTTGCCTATGCAGAACACAGAAGAGAGAATCTGGCTAAGCCAAAGGTTGCTCCGGCTCCGAAAGCAGAGAATGAGTTTGCAGTAGACGAGCCTATCGCAGACGAAGAGGATGTTGAAGTTGAAGATGCATCCGAGGAAAGCACAGAAGGAAACAACTAATTCGAGGAGGCAAAGAATATGGCACAGAATGATTCACAAAACGGAAACATCCGTTATCTTAATCCTCCTACAGTTGAGGTTAGGAAAAAGAAATACTGCCGCTTCAAGAGGGCAGGAATCAAATATGTTGATTACAAAGACCCTGAGTTCCTCATGAAGTTCCTGAACGAGCAAGGCAAGATTCTTCCTCGCCGCATTACCGGTACTTCACTCAAGTTCCAGAGGAAAGTTGCTCAGGCAGTCAAGAGGGCTCGCAGCCTTGCATTGCTGCCTTACGTTACCGACCTTCTTAAATAATTAGGAGAGCGCAGACATGAAAATAATATTGAAGAAAGAAGTCGCTAACCTTGGCGAGGCCGGGGAAGTGGTTGAAGTTAGGGCTGGATACGCTCTGAATTATCTTATCCCTCAGGGAATTGCAATTGCTGCGACTCCATCTGCTCTCAAGCAGCATGAGGAGACGCTTCGCCAGAGGGCTCACAAAGAGGCTAAGCTCGTGGCTGATGCCGAGGCTCTCGCAGCCAAGATCGAGGCAATGCCTGTCAAGATCGTTGTGAAAGTCAGCGACAGCGGAAAGATTTACGGTTCCGTTACCTCCGCTCAAGTTGAGGAAGCTCTTAAGAACCTCGGAATCGAGGTGGACAAGAAGAACATCACCCTTCCGGATGACATCAAGCATCTCGGAGAGTATGAGGCTTCGGTGAAGTGCTACAAGCAGGTCAAAGCCGCTCTGAAAGTAGAGGTCGTTTCGGAATAATATTCCGTTAATATATTAAAAACAGGGACATCGATTTCGGTGCCCCTGTTTTCAGATGTGTGCGCAGGCCGCCTATTGCCCTGGGTTCTGCACCATTTTCTTGTCGCTCCTATTTATTTCATCGCGGCTGATTGGGGCAAAATACATCTTGTTGTCCCACTTCCTCTTCTCGCGGAAAGAAAGGCTGCGGACATAATAATACTCCGCTAATCTTATGTAAGGGTACGGACACAGCTGAGGGACGCTTTCAGAAGCAGGGACGGAAGTGTCGATGAGGTTCTTCCCGTAATATGACGTCCATGAGCGGTTCTAATCCTCGATGGTGCTCTGGCGCATGTCGCAACCATAGACTACTTTGAATTTCTGGGATGTACAGTCTGGAAGATTCACGGTCACGTTGTCGCCATCGGCATTTTCAAGGGCCATGACGAAGTCATGCGTCGGAGTCGTACCGGATCAGTCGTGGTAGCCATTTGGGCCATGCTGCAGGCAAACGAAATTCGTGACCTTTGACGATGCGAATTGTTTCGTGAATATCAGCTCTTCTCACTTTAAATCCATATAATTTTTCGGACACTTCGAAATCTTTTGCGGACTCCTTTTCTTTTTGACCCATATTATATAAATTAGTGTAACCATTAATTAATATTCGCGATGATAAAAATAGGAATCATAGGCTGTGGCAAAATTGCGCAAGTCAGGCACATCCCGGAATACTGCCAAAACTTAGATTGTGAAATCGTTGGCTATTACGATTTGAATCTCGGCAGGGCGCAGGCGCTTGCCTCGGAATTCGGAGGCAAGGCGTATGAGACGCTGGAAGAAATCCTGCAGGACAAAGACATTGATGCGGTCAGCGTGTGCGTGGCGAACATCTCGCATGCAGAAGATACAATAGCCGCCCTCGATGCGGGCAAACATGTCTTGTGCGAGAAACCTATGGCGACCACGATTGAAGACTGCGAAAAAATGGTCATGGCTGCGAGGCGCAGCGGGCGTAAGTTAATGATTGACCAGAATCAAAGGCTGGCGAAGGCACACCGCAAGGCAAGAGAGCTGGTGCGTGATGGCTTCATAGGCAAAATTCTGACGTTCCGCACGACGTTCGGGCATTCCGGTCCTGAGACATGGAGCATCGATCCTGGCAACGCTACGTGGTTTTTCGATAAGGAGAGGGCTGTCATGGGGGTCATGGCCGATTTAGGAGTCCATAAGACGGATTTGATCCAGTATATTCTCGGGCAGAAGGTGGTTGCTACGACCGCAAGACTCACCACGCTTGATAAGAGGGATGCCTCCGGCAAGCCTATAAGCGTAGATGACAATGCAATGTGCATTTACGAGATGGATGGCGGCGCCGTGGGCACGATGACTGCCAGTTGGACTTATTATGGTCAAGAAGACAATTCTACCATCCTTTATGGCGAGAAAGGAATATTGAGGATTTACGACAATCCCGAATATTCATTGGAAGCCATAATGCGGAATGGCGAGAGGGTACTGTTCGACCTGGACAGGATACAGACCAATGACAACCAGACCTCTACCGGAATAGTGGACAGCTTCATTGACTGCATCAAGAACGATACAAGGCCTTCTATCGACGGGGAGGATGTGCTGAATGCGATGAAGGCTGTCTTTGGCAGCATAGAGTCCAGCAAGACCGGGCGCAGGGTTGAGATAGATTGAGGCTCGACGTCCACAGAAAAGCAGGAACTATCCTATATTTTATTAGCTAATGAAAGGTGTTTTAGCAGATAAGAAATGCAGTTTCCGATACTTTTGTCTGCTACGATAATGCTTACAGTTTCACTGCGGTTCTTCTTCTTGCGAGCAAACATCCTATAAAGGTTAGTATTTTCAGGCTTGCGTCACCCAAGTTAACGAATGCATTATTGGAAATCGCATATTAAGAAGGGGCTATAAAGATGACGATTTCAGGCTGTCAAAGTCTGGAAAGTCAGGTCGCAATAATCTCCGCTGTTCCCTGTGCTCAAGGTCAAGAAAGAGCAGGAGGAAGCCAAGGTACTTAAGACGAAAACGCTCAGCCCTATGGATGCAGTCCTTCATCCATAGGGCTTAATAAGCCAAGATACATTCCTTCGCATAGAAAGTGACTTAAGCCGCCAAATGTCGTGCGTCGAATGCCCCCTTCGGACAGCAAATGCTTTTCCCGTCTCCCGTCTCCCGTCCGTAATCCGGGCTATTTTACGGACGGCAAATGCTTTTCCCGTCACCCGTCCGTAATCTGAGCCATTCTACGGACGGCGGCAGGAGAAAGGCCGGAAAGCAAGCTGTCAGGCAGGAGCAATCTGGTAAGCGATGGCACTCCGGCAGGCAAATATATTATCAGAAGTGCAACAATAACAAGGGAAATAAAGAAAAAAGCCGTGAGTCCTACTCACGACTTCGAATGTGCTGCTTGGCTTCATTGCCTGGAATTCTCCACCCTTGTTCTGATATCATCAAGAACCTCCCCATTGTAAGTGAAGAACTTAGCCCCTTGATAAGCTCCTGAGGCATTGCGCTTTTCCGCTGGCATGTAAGATCCAACGAAGGGTGACAATTTGAATATGCGACCTTGGTATTCAATCTGGTCATCACTGGCAACCTTTACCTTAATACAGGTCGGGGTAAACACGAGCTCGGAGCCGATGGGAATGCCAACCATGCTGAACTTGAAGCGTGGTCGTTGCTTTCTATGTTCAGTTTCTTCTCCATGATCTTCTTCCACGTTTTCTGAGATGGGGACATTATTCTTGTACAGAGTAATTTCGGCATCGTCAAGAATCGTGGCTTCATCACGAAGAATCTCAAGAGCAAGCTCCGGCTTGATATTAAAAAACTCTCGGTTCTGGCGGATACGGAGATCGGTGAGTCTGTCAATTGCCTTGTGGATTTTCTTCTCGACTATTTCGTATTTTACAGTCTTTAGTGTGGCAAAGATATCAAACGGCAATGGAACAGCGGTGTTGTCCAGCTCCTTGGAGCGGACATCAACCGGACGTGAACTCTTACCGATCTTGACCCAGTCTTCCCTGAAACTAGGATTTGTGAGAATGTAGACGTATCCTGCTTCTTTTGCCATTATTGCCTCCTTTATTATTTCATGGTGTTAAGATACGGATTTTTATTGAGCTAAATTACAGGATGAAGGATTTTTATGCTATCGAAGAGTCCGGCTCATCATCTCAACGCACTTCTTTTTCTGCTCCATATTCGGATGGACATAAAGATTCAGCGTGGTGCTGATATTCGAATGCCCCAGTAGCACGCTCACCGTCTTATAGTCGCATTTGCTCTCGATGCAGCGAGTCGCAAAACTATGGCGCAAGCCATGAAACCTCATTCTGGACAAGCCGACTTCCTGCAGAAGATGATTGAAATATACACGGTAAGTCCTCGGCTCAGTAGGATTGACCGTATTTGTCAATACATAGAAATCGCTCCTGACAACTTTCTTAAGTGGTTTCACAATAGACAGCAACTCTTTTGTCATTGGGATTTCCCTATTTGAATTTTTAGTCTTTGGAGTGTCAACAATGAGTTCAGTGCTTTTCTTGTCACCATCAACCATGTAGATGCGCTGAATAGTTTTAGAGACTTTTATCACTCCAGCAGCAACATCAAGGTCTTCCCATTTCAGAGCGCAGACCTCCCCGATACGCAGCCCGGCACTTAGGCACACCAGAATTCCAAGATTGAGGAAGGTGAAGTTGTCTTGGCAGTAGTTCATCAATTTTTTCTGATTTGCAACCGATAGCACCTCAATGTCTTGCTTTTCTCTTTCGGTCGGAAAAGTCACGTCAATCTGGTGAAATTCGAGATGACCATATTTTACTCCGAAATGTAGAATCATCTTCAAAACTACAAGAATGTCCTTGACGGTTTTCTGTGACAGCCCGGAATCGAGTTTACGATTGACCAGCTCCTGCACATCTGTTTCTTGAATGTCTGCCTTCTTCCCCAGATCCGGAACGAGATGGTTGTAAATGAGAAGCGAGTAGGCAGCGTATGTCGATTTTTTGACATACTGCTTTTTGTCGGCTTTCCAAAGCTCGGCAACTTTGCTGAATGTTGTTTTCTCTTCCATGTTGTAAACATTTAATTGTGCAAAGTTCTAGTTTCTCGACAAGCAATCCTTAATGTGCCGAATTTGAGATTCCC
>DCKG01000032.1:0-1523 GCA_002320605.1 Bacteroidales bacterium UBA1680
AATTTTCTAAGGCTTGTATGTTATTGATATTTAATATTTAAACCTTTATCGGAGAATTTTTCTCCGGACACTAGTGATTCTCCATAAGATGATTCTCCTCTATTTGTCTGAAACCAAGAATGCTGTTACGCAATCCCATATCCGTAAAGTAATATTTTGTCTCTGTGCCGATATATTTGCGTCCCTTCACATCATAGCGCAAAGCCTCGGCTATCAAGAATGAATCGCGGAAATAGCGAATATGACGGGCTATTGTTTCGCTGGGTATGTGTTTCTTTTCAACACTCTCAAATGTTTTTGATATTCGGGCAGGGTTGCACGGAGAGGTAATCGATGAAGCCAAAATGCGCAGCAATTCCGCAAGCCCATCACCATTCTTCAACTTGTTACGCTCTACTATATCTTTGACATATACCATTTCAACAAGGTTGGATAAGTATGTGATTTTTTGTTGTCTGGTCTTAAAAGACAGAATTTGTGGGAGCCCACCGAACTCAACATAATCTCTCCATGCTTCGTCTTTTGTACCGTCAAATACACTTAGGTATTCAGAAAAAGTTAATGGCTGCATATGAATTTCTTGTGAACGACCTCTGAATTCAGTTATAATGTCTGTGGAAAGGAATCTGGAGTTGCTACCCGTTACAAAGATATCAAACACTTCTTGGTGAATCAGGCTGAGAAGAACCTCCACGAATCGATCCATAAGCTGAACTTCGTCGAGCAGAAGATAGTGTGTCTTATCATCAACGATCCTGCTACGAACCATCTTCAAGAATTCCTTAGGTTTACGCAATTCCTCTATTTCCATATCATCAAAAGAGAGATATATGATGTGGTCATCCTTCACACCATTATCTTTAAGCCACTGCCCGAATATATCCCTCAGTAGCACCGATTTGCCAGAGCGTCTTATGCCAGTGATGGTCTTTACCAAACCATTGCCCATGCTGTCGATAAGTTGTTGCAGATATTGAGTTCTTTGAATCATAGCATCTGATTTTTTTGTAACTTGTTACAAATTTTTCAGATGTAAAATTAATGATTCATTTGCAAAACGGCAATCATCGACCTTAAAAAAGTGTAACTTGTTACAAATTTTTAAGATCGAGAAAAGAATATAGCAAATATTGTCAATTTTATAGCTATTTTTTTCTTCCCTTTTGTGCAAAAAATTAAGTCGAATCTTCCTAGGAAGGTGAGATTCCACGATTGCGAAAATTATCTTTCAGTAACGGCAATGAGGAAGAGGCAAGCAGGAAAACCGGCAGATGGCCGTTCGCACGCTGCACACCTCCCCACCGCCGCTTCCGCGGCGGGTGAGCCTGCATAGGGAGCCGCCGACGGTCGTCTGCAGCTCCCGAGCCCGGAAGAGGGCTGGACCCGCCCCCGGATTAATTTAGGGCCGCTATTTCAGCTGCTGATCCCAGTCGCCAGTCTTCACAGATGTGTCCAAAACGCGCCCGTTGTCGAGCTGGAGGCTAGCGGTGTGCGAAAGTCTCGAATCGCACACCGAGCCGCAG
>DCKG01000032.1:1582-102631 GCA_002320605.1 Bacteroidales bacterium UBA1680
CCATGCGGTGTGCGAAAGGCTCGAATCGCACACCGTGCCACTGGCGAGAATCGTGCTCATTTCCTCCTGTCATTCCGGACTTGATCCGGAATCTAGGCTTGCAAAAAGCAGATCCTGAAACAAGTTCAGGATGACGTGTAGGGTCGCGGAGGATGACGTGTGGGGTTGTGCGGGAGTGGTGGACTGGTCGTTAAGGGCGACAATCGTGTTATGCGTGGCTGTTGTGTTATGCGCGGCTGTTGTGTTATGCGCGGCTGTTGTGTTATGCGTGGCTGTCGTGTTGTACGCGTGAAGGGTTTAGAGCCTATCCAGGGCTTCGTCGAGGGCGTGGAGTTCTGCGTCGGTTGTGGCCCAAGAGGTGACGAAACGGCAGACTAGCCTGTCGTCGGGGAGAGGCTCCCAGATTTCGAAGGCGACGTCTTTCTGGAGTCGTTCTCGTTGGGTGCGAGTCAGGATGACGAATTGCTGGTTGGTGGGAGAGTCGAAAGCCATCGGGATGTCGTGTCGCTTGAATATTTCTTTAAGGGTTTCAGCCTTTTCTATTGCGTGACGTGCGATCTTGAAATACAGGCCATCAGTGAATAGGGTGTCGAACTGGATGCCCAGCATGCGACCCTTTGCGAGCAGAGCCCCGTGACGCTTGACGGTGGTGAAGAAATGCTTAGGAGCGAGAATATTCGAGAAGACGACTGCCTCGCCGAACATAGCCCCGACCTTCGTGCCTCCAATGTAGAAAGCATCGCAATGGGAGGCGAGGAACGGCAAATCCACATCACTTTTCAGTGACATAAGCCCGTAGCCTAAGCGAGCTCCGTCAATGTAAAGCGAGAGGTCGAACTTCTTGCAGACGGAATATATGTCTTCGAGTTCGTTTCTTGAATATATTGCACCGTATTCTGTAGGGAAGGTGAGATATACGACTTTCGGCTGAACCATGTGCTCGAAAGTGTCGTCCGCCAGGAACGCTGTCATATATTCGTTTATCCCTGAGGCAGTCAGCTTGCTGCCATCGCTTGGGATGACCAGCACTTTGTGCCCGAAAGCCTCCACGGCCCCAGATTCGTGTACGTTAATGTGTCCGGTCTTTGGGGCAATTGCACCCTCACAGCCTAGAGTGAGAGCGTCGATCACGGTGGAATTCGTCTGGCTTCCGCCTATCAGGAAATAGACCTCGGCAGAAGGCATTCCGCAGGCTTCGCGAATCTTTGCCTTGGCGCTCACGCAATATTCGTCGAAACCATATCCCGTCGTCTTTTCATCGTTGGTGGAAACGAGCCTGTTCAAAATCTCAGGAACGGCACCGTTATTATAATCAGTTTCAAAAGAGACCATATTCGTAGACGTTTTATTGTGCCTTGCCTTCGTTGTTTTCTGAATCCGGTTCTTTTGGGGAGATGCCTTTCTTCCCCTTGTACAGGAATCGGCGGATCTTGTTGGTGGCGGTCTTTTCAAAATCCCCCTTCATAGGCTCCACCTCGCTGATTTTCGACTGTTTGCTAACATGCTTGTTGACATATTCAAGAATTGCCTTCTTCCTGGCCTCTAGGTTCTCGAAAAACTTGTCTTCGCCTTCCTGATTCCAGTTCAGCACGCTCTCATCGAATTTCACCAGAGCCACCAGCTTGCCCTCCATCTGCACCACCAGCGACTCGTTCACCCCGCGGATGCCGTTTATCACGCCCTCTATCTCCTCAGGATAGATATTCTCGCCCGAAGGCCCCACTATCATATTCCCGAGCCTCCCTTTTATGAAATATCTCCCCTTCGAGTCCACCGTGGCAAGGTCGCCGGTTCGCAGCCAGCCGTCTTCAGAAAGCACGCTTCTGGTTCTTTCAGGGTCGCGATAGTAACCAAGCATCACATTATCCCCTTTTAATACGATTTCTCCTTCTCCGGTCTCAGGGTCGGCGTTCAGCAGCTTCACCTCCACGTTATACGCAGGCACTCCGATAGACCCAACGCAGGTCTTGCCCACACACGCATTGGTTATGAGAGGAGCACACTCGGTCATTCCATAACCGATGGCATAAGGAAAATGGATCTTCTTCAGGAAAGCCTCCACGGTCGGATCCAATTTCGAGCCTCCGATGCCGAAGAATTTCAGCTTGCCTCCGAAACTCTTCTTGATCTTCTTTCCGATTAGCGTGTACAGAAGCCAAGGCATGTTCTTATGCATCCACGAGAGCACGCGGCTTTTCTCTATCGTCGGCACTATGCTAGACTTGTAGATTTTCTCGATGATCAGAGGCACGGCGCACATTATGGATGGATGCACCTTCTGCATCGCATTCATCAATATGGAAGGGGTAGGGAGCTTGCGAATATAATAGACGCAGCCTCCGACGTACAGAGGGTATAGCACGCTGAATGCCATCTCGTAGGTGTGGGACATGGGCAGAATCGACAGCCAGCGATCCCTTTTGTTCGCTTTTTGTGCGTGAGCTGCTTCGATGAGGTTCTGGCAGAAATTCCGATGCGACAGCATGACGCCTTTGGCTTTGCCGGAAGTTCCAGAGGTGTAGATTATTGATGCAAGGTCATCCGGCTGAGGCTCCATTACATGGCCTTCGCAAGTGAAGGCAGAGTCGTCCTTCTCGATGAGCTCGAAAGTTTCTATGTCGATGACGAGGGTCAGACGAGCCTTCGCCGCATCACTGAGCTTGGGGAGCAGGCGCTTGGAAATGAATATGGCCTTGCATTCAGAATGCGCCAGGATGTTCGTGAGTTCGTTCTCGGAGGAGTCCGGAAGGACGGGCACCGTGACCCTGCCGAAAGGCACGCATGAAAACATCGCTACAGTCCAGTTCGGCATGTTCTGGGAAAATATGGCTATCTTGTCGCCTGCGCTGATGCCGTAACGGTTGAAGCGGTGCGACAATTCCAGGCACCTGTGCCGGAAAGATTCATAAGTATATTCCTGTACATCATCAATCGATTTTGCCATGGGGCGCTTGGCGAAGTTGTCGGTGGCATAGTCGAACAACTTCGCCAGGGTAGTCATGTAAGACTCTTTGTTCGTCAAGAAAAATTTACCTGCCATGGCATCAGTGAGTGATGTAACCGTCTTTATTCTTGCCTTGCATCTTCATTTTCTCGTATAGGGCTTGCAGCCGGTCGGTATCAGCCCTGGCGTCATCCGTTAGAGGGAATTTTTCTCCGATTCCTACGTGTTTCCTGCCCCAGTCGAAATAACCGGCGTAAACAGGGCATCCGACTTCTTTGGCAATCAGGTGATAGCCTGTCTTCCATTTCCTGATGGCTTCCCTGGTCCCCTCCGGGGCTATTGCCAATATGAAGTAATCGACTTTCTCCATTTCCTCTATGAGACTCTTCACTAGGGTGACGGAATTGCTCCTGTCCACGGGGATGCACCCGCATTTTCTAAGGATCGGGCCTACCGGCCAGAAGAAGAATTCTTTCTTTATCATCACATGGGCTACTCTGTCGAATTGGGTGTAGAAAAGGTAAGATATTATGAAGTCCCACGCCGATGTGTGAGGCACTCCAAGCACTATCGCCTTTTGCTCCGGAATCGGGCCGCTGTCAGAGGTCCACCCCATTTTTTTCAGCAGCCATCCGCAGAATTTTGACCACTTGCTCATATTCCTAAATATTAACGTCTTCCAATTCAGTCTCTGATTTCAGGTTAGCCCTGATGAAATTTTGCCTGTCGATGGTGTTGTCTCCCATGTAGAATTCCATTATTTCATTGATAGATTCCTCCTCGGAGAGTTTCACCGTGTCAAGTCTCATGTCGTCCCCGATGAAATTCACGAACTCATCGGAGGATATTTCTCCCAGACCCTTGAATCGCGTGATCTGCAAGCTCGTCTTCAAAGCATTTATAGCTGCAGTTTTCTCCTCGTCGGAATAGCAGTAGCGCCTCTCTTTTTTGTTCGCGACCCTGAACAGCGGGGTCTGGAGTATGAAAACGTGACCACGACGGATAAGCTCAGGGTAATATTTCATGAAGAAAGTCAGAACCAGCATCCTGATGTGCATCCCGTCATCATCGGCATCGGTCGCCACTATGATGTTATTGTACCTCAGGTTGGCGAGGTCTTCCTCTACGCCAAGGGCAGATATCAGCAGATTCAGCTCCTCATTTTCAGCTACCCTCTTGTGGCTTTCCTTGTAACAGTTGATCGGCTTGCCTCTAAGGCTGAAGACTGCTTGGTAGTTGGCATTTCTCACCTTAGTGATGGTTCCGGACGCAGAATCTCCCTCGGTTATGAATATGCTGGATTTCTCCGCAAACTCTTCCTTGTCCTTAGGCACTTTCTCACCGTAATGGTAGCGGCAGTCGCGGAGTTTCCTGTTATACACGTTTGCCCTTTTGTTGCGTTCGCGAGTCTTCTTCTGGATTCCGGAGATTTCTTCACGCTCAGCCTGCGACGCCTTTATTTTCTCCTCGATGACGGAGGCGACATCCAAATGCATCCTCAGGTAGTTATCCAGATTCTTTGCCACGAAATCATTCACGAAGGAACGGATTGTGGGCCCGCGGTCGATCACCTGGGAGCCATCAGGATTCATGATCTTGTTCCCATGCTCATCCGTGAGGAATTTCTCCCACATGTAGGTAGAGCCGAGCTTCGTCTTTGTCTGACCTTCGAAATTCGGCTCTTGTATCTGGATGCAGATCGCCCCTATGATGCCTTGCCGACAGTCCTCAGGGGCATAATTCTTCTTGTAATAGTCCTTGAGAGTCTTGGCGATTGCCTCCCTGAATGCGGCCAGATGTGTCCCTCCGTCCCTGGTGTTCTGTCCGTTCACGAAAGAGGCAACATTCTCTCCGTAAGAGTTGCCATGGGTGAGGACTATCTCTATATCTTCGCCTTCCAGGTGAACCGGCTCGTAGAGGGGAGTCTCGGAGAGGCTGTCCCTGACTAAATCGAGGAGGCCGTTTTCCGACTTGTATGTCACGCCGTTAAGAACGAGGGCTAGGCCTTTCTTAAGGTAGGAGTAGTTCTTCACCATGGTCTCCACATAATCCATGTTGAATTCGAAGTGGCCGAACATCTCGACATCCGGCTTGAACCTTACCAGCGTGCCGTTTTTCTCATTTACGTTTTGCTTCTTGCCACTATCTTTCAGCGTGCCTCGGTTGTAGAGCGCGAAAGAACTTTCTCCGTCTCGGAAAGACTCCACGTAGTATTCCTCCGACAAGGCGTTGACGGCCTTAGTGCCGACTCCGTTCAGTCCTACGGATTTCTTGAACACACCATCGTCGAATTTCGCGCCAGTGTTCAGCTTGCTTGTGGTGAGAACCACGGAGTTGAGCGGGATGCCTCGGCCGAAATCCCTGACGGTCACTACATTGTCTTTAATGTCGATTATGATTTTATTGCCAAATCCAGCGGAAAATTCGTCCACGCTATTGTCAATGATTTCCTTCAGCAACACATATATGCCGTCCCCTTGGTTCGAGCCATTCCCCAGACGCCCGATATACATTCCGGGTCTCCTTCGGATATGGTCGACGTCTTCAAGATGTTTTATCTTGTCATCACTGTAATTGCTTATTCCTTGTTCCATGCTCATGTCTTAACGAGAAATGCAAAATTACAAATAATCTGCCTGATTTTAAAGACTGTCCAATTGTCATATCTTCGCATCTGGAAGGAAATTTGCAGAAAATGACGATGCGTTTTTTTATGAGTATGAGGAATAAACTGAATATATCATCTGCGATTCTGGCAGCTCTGCTGCTATCTTTCGCCGCCTTGGCGCAGGGCAGCAATGGTGGCAAGACGTTCGGCTCCGTCGAGTTCGACCGGTTGATTTATGATTTCGGCGACATAATGCTTTCAGACGGACCCGTGACAGCTATTTTCAAGGCTAAAAACGTTGGCTCCAAGGCTGTGGTGATATATAACGTGGTCTCTTCGTGCGGTTGCACCAACGTCGAATGGACTAGGCAGCCTCTCAAGGCCGGCGAGAGCGGGACTATTAAGGCGACTTACAGCAATGACGAGGGGGCATATCCCTTTGATAAGACTCTGACTGTATATATTTCCGGACAGAAAAAGCCAATCGTGCTGAGACTCCGTGGTGAAAGTCATGCTAAGAAGCTGAGCCTTAAGGAGATGTATCCTGTCCATTTCGGAAATCTGGGCATGAAGTCGGCTGAAATAAAGGGCGGGAATCTTTCTCAAGGCGAACAGAAGAGCGGGGAAGTGAAGGTGGCTAACCTGGGCCCTGGCCCTTTGAACGTTACGTTTAAGGACATCAGCCGGAATCTTTCTTTAAAGTTGTCCCCGAACCCTATTCCGTCAGGAGAAACTGCCACTCTGTCATACGTAATCACGTCGGACAGGTCGCTATGGGGAAAGAATTATTATTATGCTACGCCTGTCGTCGGTGGCAGGGTATTCAAGGCTTCCGGTTCCGGCGGGCAGGATAAGGTTGCCGGCGAGGAGGCGGTGGTCTCGGATCCTAATCCGAATCTTGGCTCCGGTCATGAAAAGATCGGCATTTTTGCGATTACGAAAGAGAATTTCTCGTCATGGACAGATCAGCAGAGAAATAATGGTTCGCAGCCCATGTTCACCGAGAGCACATATTCATTCGAGAAAGTTTCTGCTGGCACGACCGTGAGCGGTGCCTTCGGCTTTACGAATAAGGGGAAAAGCGTTTTAAGAATATACAAGGCAGACTCCGAGAGTTCTCATCTGAAGCTGGAACCCGTTGGGGAAGTGGCGGCAGGCATGAGTTCTTCGCTGCATTTCATTCTGGATACTGCTGGCTTGCCGAAAGGGGAGACTCTGCTGGTTGTAAACCTTTACACAAACTCCCCGCTACGGCCCATCATTAACTTATTCGTAACTGGCTGGATAGATTAGGAATATGCTGAATGTCCTTTTAGATGCTCTTCGAAGTGCTGTTCTCATAAGCGGTCTTGTCGTCATCATGATGATGCTCATAGAGTCGTTCAACGTGGGGTCGAGCGGCAAGATATTCAATGGACTGAAAAAGAACAGTTTCTTGCAAATTCTTCTGTCGGCTTTGCTTGGGGCTGTTCCTGGCTGCGTGGGAGGCTTTGCCGCCGTTTCTCTCTATACGCACAGGATGCTGAGTTTCGGAGCCTTGCTGGCGATGATGATTGCCACGGCAGGCGATGAGGCTTTCATGATGCTAGCGATGTTCCCGGGCAAGGCTTCTCTGCTGTTTTCGATTCTTTTCGTTCTGGCAGTTGCCATAGGCTTGCTGACAGATGCCTTTTACAAGAAAGGCAGAGCCATCCCGACTCGTCTGGAAGATACTTACGGTTGTCATCAAGAAGACGTCGAGGCGGAAAAGCATGGCAGGAGGCATTGGGAATGGCGGAGGATAGTCCTTCTTTTAGGCGTAGGAATATTCCTGATTGCTTTATTGTCAGGCCTTCTCGAAGATGGCCATGAGGCCGAGCCAGATGGACTGAACCTGCTTAGTGAAGACTGGATGTACTGGCTGTTCGGTGCCCTGAGCCTCGTCGTTTTGGGGGCTGCCATATTCGCCTCAGACCATTTCGTTGAGGAACATCTGTGGGAGCATGTGGTTTGCAAGCACTTGCCTAGCATATTCGCTTGGACTTTCGGCGTGCTTATCGTCGTAGGAACGCTTTTCCATTTCGTGGATTTGAATGAATGGATAAAAGGCAACACTGTGATAATGATGCTGTTGGCAATTCTGATAGGCCTCATTCCTGAATCCGGTCCGCACCTGATATTCGTGACTTTGTTCGCCAGCGGAGTGATTCCTTTCCCTGTGCTTTTCGTGAATTCTCTTGTGCAGGAGGGACATGCGGGCTTGCCGCTGCTTGCAGACAGCCGCCGAGCGTTCATAAAGGCAAAGGGTATAAAGGTGGTTATGGCTCTAGTCTTTTTTGCAATCTGGGGTTTGTTTTTGAGAAATTAAGGATATATATTTGCAGACGGCTTTCGAGCCACGAATTGCTTACATAACGATTAATTTTTAATATTATGGCTTACAAGATTTCTGAAACTGATTGTGTAGCTTGCGGCACTTGCGCAAGCGAATGCCCTCAGGGTGCTATCCACGAAGGTGACGTTTATCATATCGATCCGGATGCTTGCATCGACTGCGGCACATGCGCCGATGCCTGCCCTATGGGAGCTATCCATCCTGCGGAATAACAATCATAATGCGAAAAATTCAGGCTGCCCTCATCAGGCAGCCTTTTATTATTTTATGCTGTACTCAACGATCAGTGCCGTGGTTGGTGGGACTATGGTGTCCGGGCCAATGGTGATTGTCTTGCCGGTCATTACGTTGATGCCGGCGGAAGGGAATTTAGACGTGATTTCAGCATAATCACCCCACGGAATCTTGCGATCTTCGGCGGAGTTGTTAATGAATACGAACACGGCCTCCGAGTCGTTGTAGCGGAAATAGGCGTAAGCGTTGTCCTTCGGTAGAAATTCCAAAGTCTTGCCTGTGTGGATTACAGTCTTGCCTTTGCGCCAGTTAAACAGCCTGGAGGCATAGTCATGGAGCGAGTTGGCATTCGAGAAAATCGTGTCCCTGGCGCTCTCCGTAGCGTTGAAAGTCGTGGAATCGGCGGCGAGGGCCGCATGATTTGCCTCTGCCTTGGCACGACCCTCTGCCGTGAACAGATTTACTTTGTCACCCTCCCACCCGCCAGGGAAGTCCATCCGTAGCATTCCGTCGCTCTTATGCTGAGTGCCGTTGGCAAACATCATCTCGTCCCCGTAGAAAATCTGCGGTATGCCACGTATGGTGGCGAGAATTGAATATGCTATCTTCATTTTATCGGGATTCCTGCGGACGATGTCCCCGAAGCGCAGGCAGTCGTGATTCGCGAAGAAAACCAACAGATTGAGCGGATTCGTGTACGCATAGTCGCCAGACAAAGAATTATACACGTCCGTAATGTCCCCGATCGATCCACGAGGCCCGACGCCGAGAGACCTGCACATTGCTTCGAAAAGCGGAAAATCCATTACCGTCGGCAGATTCGTGTCGAATCCGTCCTTGTTCCCATTGCCGGCCTGCCAATAGGCGATTGCAGCAGGGAAGTGATCCCAGCATTCCCCGACGATGTTCATCCTAGGATATTCGCGACGAACCGATGCGCACCATTCGCTCATCGCCTCTTTCGCATTATAGGGGTATGTGTCCACCCGCAGGCCATCAAGGCCTGCATATTCTATCCACCATACTGCCCACTGCTCGAAATAACTGAGGACGAAAGGATTGTCCAGATCCATGTCCGGCATTGAGGGAACGAACCAGCCTCGACTCATGATTTCACGGTCATGCTGCGACCCGTAAGGGTCGGTGAGCACGGAGAAACGATGCGACGTCCCGACATATTCGTCATGCATGTTGACCCAGTCCTTGAAAGGCATGTCCTTCATCCACCAATGGTCAATCCCGCAATGGTTCGTCACCACGTCCATGATGACTTTCAGCCCCTTTTCGTGAGCCTTGGAGACCATTTCCCTGTAAAGCTCGTTAGTCCCGAAGCGAGGATCGATCCGGTAATAGTCCGTGCATGCATAGCCATGGTAGGACTCCTCCTTCAGATTATCCTCCAGCAGGGGAGTGAGCCAGATGGCAGTCGCCCCAAGGTCGGCGATGTAGTCCAGATGATCTATTATGCCTTGAATGTCTCCTCCGTGACGGCCGAAAGGAGCTTTGCGGTTGCTTGGTTCGGTAGTCACGGAGGTAGAATCATTCGTGGGGTCGCCATTAGCGAAGCGATCCGGATTTATTAAATAAATTAGGTCAGAATTATTGAAACTCGTCCTGCTCTCAGAGCCTTTGGAACGCTCTGAGAGAGTGTATGCGTACTTGAATTGCTCTTTCTCTTTCGAAAATATGAGATAGAAAGTGCCAGGGCGCGCAGTGGTGCTTACATCGATGTCTATGAATATGAAATCGGGGTTATCTGCTTTGTGCACCTCCTTCACCTTCACGCCGTTATATTCTTCGATAGATACCTGATAGCCGGAAATGCCTTTTCCCTGGACCATAAGCTGGAGTTTGGTCTTCATGCCAATCCACCAGGATGGCGGCTCGATCCTGGCGATCTCGCTAGAATTAGCATCGGGAATATTGTCTGTGTCGCTCATATTGCCGCAAGATACGGCAACCATCGAAATCGCGCAAGCAAAGGCAAGGAAATTCAACTTTTTCATTTGATTTGGAATACTATGGATGTGTTGGAACTCATGTTTAGCGTGTATGTTCCGTCCGAGTTCTTCAAGGAAGTAGCTCTGCCTAGAACTGCCACAGGCTTCGAGAGATCGTCTTGGAAAGTCAGGCTCTGAGTGCCTGTGGTTGCCACGTTATGCACGACGAGCAGTTTCTGGGAGCCGTCAGCTGAAGTCATGTACCAGCAGGCAATGGCCTTGTAGGCAGAATTGCCGTTATAGGAATCATGTTCCGACATGGTGCCGCTTGCAAGCGCCGGATACGTGTTGCGAAGGCGCGAGAATTTCTTGTAGACAGACAGGATCGAGGAAGAATTCGCATTCTGAGCTTCTACGGAGATGGCCTTCGACAGCATATTCTTATCCACCTTGCCACCGATGGCTCCGGATGCTACCTGAGTACCTGCCATGTCCCACATTATAGGAGTCCTGACATATTCATCTCCATTGGCTTTTGTGCCATAATATCCTAATTCCTCTCCTTGGTAGATGAAAGGCTTGCCCGGAGCGGTCAGCAGGAAGGCGCAGGCTTGTTTTTCTTTTGACGGAGACTTTGAAAGGTCGGAGGCCGTTCTGTCCTCGTCATGGTTGGAAAGCTTGGTGGATTCGACAGGGTTGGTACGCTGGCCTGCATAAAGTTTCTCGTAGCCTAGGATTGTGGAAGGGAATGTGTTTGCGACCTGATTGTTCAGGGCATCCTTCAGCCGCCACCAGAAGCTGAATTCGAAGCAGGATGGGAGGCCTTTATAGTATCTCGCCACGGAGGAAGCCTCGCTGAACACTTCCCCCACCATGAAGAAATCGTCGCTGTTTCCTTGAGCCTTGTAGGCAGAATCGCAGTGTTCGTACCACTGTGCGAGGAACGTTGGGTTTTCATCCGACGACTCATTGTGGTAGATGTGTTTCACGGCATCCAGTCGCATTCCGTCAATTCCCATCCCAATCCACTTGTCGGCGGATTTTGCGAGGTCTTTGAATGCTGGGGATGAGCTTGCATCGACGACCTTTCCGTAATTGAGGTCTGCGAACCAGTCCGTCCAAAAGTGAGAGTGATAATAGGTCTGTCCGGAATTGAAATGCTCAGCGGCTCCTGAACCGGACCTGACCTTGAACCATTGCCCGGAATCATAGCCATTAGCTCCTTCTGTAGCAATCATGTCAATCTTTCCGGCGGCTATGTCGCTCTTCGGGTCTTCGGAGAAGATGTAGTAGTCCCGGTATGGATTCGTGGAAGATGAGCAAGCCTGCGTGAACCAGGTCTCGACAGTCTCGTTGCTGTACCAGAGAGTGTTTTTCGCAGAAGAGTGGTTCAGCACGTAGTCCAGATATATGTCTATATTCTTTTTATGCGCTGCGTCAATCAGCCGCTTGAAGTCTTCCTCCGTCCCGAATTTCGGATTTACCGCGTAGTAGTCAGTTACGTCGTATCCATGGTAGGATGATGCAGGATGGATTGGAGACAGCCAGAGGGCAGTAACGCCTAGAGAGTCCAGATAGTCTAGCTTCTGGGTTATCCCATTGAAATCTCCGATGCCGTCACCGTCGCTGTCGGCGAAACTGTAGACCAGAAGCTGATATGTCGTTCCAGCCCGTTTGTTGCCGTCGAATTTTGCCGGATTGGCAACCACCGCAGTCGGCGTGTCTGGATTGTCAGGGGTGCTGGGAGTATCCGGAACGTCTGGCTTTACTGGATCATCACCGCCGCAGGAAGCTAGTGCCGCAATGAAGAATATTCCTAATAATGAATATATTATATTCCTTTTCATCTATTAATATTTTGAATTGGCAGCCTGATGCCGCGATTAGGGGCATCAGGCCGAAAAATTACTGGACTGTTATGGTCTCAGTAGAAGAATCATAGATGATGTCGAAGGTTGTAATGTCGCCAACGGTAATGTTGTTTCCACCATTGGTGACGGCGAATGGTTCGCCTGCGGATACGTAAGCACCACCGCGATTGACATCCCATCCGCATCCTTGGCGGAGCTTCCATTCTCCTGAAAGGCTTTTGTTGTAAGCCGCCCACTTGCCGGCTCCATCGTAAATCATGAAGATATCTCCTCCCCAGCCGTTGAAACCGCCTATTACACCCCAGAAGAGCTTGCTGAGCGTGATTTTCTCGCTGGTAGGATCGTAGACAACCATGTATGTGCCGTCAGAAGGAGCCTTGATGTTATTTCCACCGCTGACGGCATCGAATTCGGCATCAGCGGCAGAGCAGTCGCCTCCGCGGTTCTCGTCCCAGCCAGCATCCTTGCGAAGCTTGATTTCATCGGTGGTGGTGAGCGTCACTGGGATGCCGTAATATTTGCCATCCTTGCCGAGATTCATCGGAATGTCTCCGTTCCAGCTGAACCCTTCAATGCTTGCGATACTTCCTACTATGCCCCATGTCATGGAGCCTATGGTTTCGTTGTTGGCGTTGTAAACTACGATCAGGTCTCCTGTGAGGCTGATATTATTGCCACCAGGAACAGCCTCTACCAATTCGCCTGCTTGAGTTGGAGTGGCTCCGCCTCTGTTCACGTCCCATCCGTGGTTGCAGCGCAACTTCCAATCCCCTGAGGAGATGCTGACACGGCCGCTTACCCAGATGCCTGGAGCGACCTCGTTCATGGCAATGTCGTTGTCCCAGTCCCCGTTTACTCCGATCAGCGTCCAAGAATCTGCCGTGATGTCGAAAGGCCTCATGCTCAGGGTGTATTCCTGCGAGGCCAGATACATGGTCTGTTCTCCGCAATAAATGTCTGCCGCTATTCTGGCTTTGAATTCTCTCAAGACTGTGTCCGCATCGAAAGCTGTTTCGACGATGCTTTGCAGTTCTTCGGCGGTGGTCTTGAGGCTTTCGCTCAAGCCAATCGTATATTTATCATCCATGACAAGCTTGAAATTGCCGAGAGTGCTTCCTTCCGGAATGTCCACTGAGCCAAGTGTCGCGACTTGCACGGAGTCGCCTTTGTATTCCTGCAGCAAGATCTGGCTAGCAGGGGTTACGCTCAGGGACGATGGAAACGTTACGGCTTCTTCCTGCTCGTTGCGTTGAGGTGCGGCGAAATCGTCTCCGAAATCGCCTATCTGGCAGCCTGATGCCACCATGCCTAAAATGCAGATGCTTATCAATATGTTCTTTTTCATGACAGAATCTAATTTATGTGACCGGTCTCATTAGTGAAATTTATGTAAAGACGCTGTCCGGCATTGCCTGTGACACGTTCCTGGTCTCCGCCTGTCGCTCTATAAGCGAGCTTGCCGTTGAACACCATGAATTCTGAGTGCCACCAGTCTTCGCCATCTATGATCACGCAGGCTCTTATGCCTGATTCCGGGTCAGCGTCTGCGGCGAATGCCGGAGATACGAATTCTCCGTCCTTGGAATCCGGAACCGTGAACAGGCCATCTTCGTCGGCGCCCCAGGCGTTAGCTCCGCCCTTGGCGCTTCCAAACAGGTAGACGTTAGGCTTATTGACCTCTAGCGTGAACTGATAGCCTCGTCCTGCGACTGCGGTGCGAATTACGAACAGGTACCAGCCAGCATTCGTGATTCTGATGTTGCCATCATCGGTCGATCCGATGTCGGCGCCAGCATTGTCGGCGTAATGCCCGTCGATTCCGGCGAAGCCGACTTCGTTGCCGTTCCAGTCCTTCTCCCAGTTGAACTTCACGCTTCCGCCTGCATCAATATAGACTAGATGCCAGAATGTCCCATTGTTATCGTAAGTCGGAATCATGCTGGTGGCAGTATCCCAGTTCCAATCGCAGTGCGACCCAACCAAGTAGAGGCTTGTAGGAGGAACGACTGCTGGCAGAGCGTAGTAGAGACGGACGTTAGGAATGCTGACTATATTCGAGTATATCTCACCCTTGCCGCTTTTCGTCAGTTGAGCCTTCAGCCTGACATAGAGAGGCGTGTTATAAGGGAATGCCTCTGGATCTGCCGTGGAAAGAGCCGTCAGCGCCTCTGCCAGCTCGTCCGCAGCCACGGACATCCTAGCCTTGGCGTAGGTGGTAGGTAGGGTAGAGTAGGAACCCTCGTCGGTGAAATTGTTGTTCAGGGACACCTGAACAGAATATGTCGTAGCGGCTGTGAATCCGTAGTCCGGCTGCGAGCACCTCAGTTCCATCGATTTGGAATTTTCCAGGTCGTATATCCCGTTCACGCAGGCTGGGGTGTTCAGGACAAATTCCGTAGGGTCTGCATAGAAGGCGTGAGGCTCATCGTCGCAGCTGGCGAAAGTGAGTAGCCCAAGCGCCATTGCCCAAAGTATTTTAATATTTTTCATATTCATTGATTTTCAATTTATCTGCTAGTATCCTGGGTTTTGTTCGAGCTTGTCGTTGCTGATCATGTCCTGTGAAGGGATAGGGTAGAGGTTCAGGTGAGAGTCTACCGACTTGCCGTTTACGGCCCCACCCTTGTAGTCCCACAGGTAGGAGTCCGTGGTGAACATTCCGAATCTGACGAGATCGGAGCGTCTCCAGCACTCTTGGTAAAGTTCCCTCCCCCTCTCATCGATAATCGTGTTGGCGTTCAGTTCCGTGATGTTCGCAAGGCCTGCCCTCGTCCTGACCTGGTTTATCGCGTTTAGCCCTTCGCTTGCCGTCACTGCCCCATGAAGGGCGCACTCGGCATACATTAGCAGTGCATCAGCATAACGGAACACAGGGAAATCAGTGTCTACGAAGCCAGCAGCCTTGCCAGCCGTTCCGTCGCTGTTTATGTTCTTGAATTTCATGCAAGGATAGCCACCTGCCTTGAAGTTCCCGTCGTCGGTCACCGGGCCGCCATTCGTGCCGCCTTCAAAGAAGAGCCTGCGAGCATCATCACTGGCGAATTTGCTCACGAAAGCGTTGGTGGACCTCAATCCGCCCCAGCCTGAAGAAATGCCTACGGAAGCAGGATCCATTTCCCCTCCTGTGGAGGCGAATATTATATAGTTCGTGACGCCATAGCTCTGAGTGTTCACTCCGTCTTGTTCTATCGCGAACATTATTTCGTCGGTGCATTGGTCGTTGTCGGCGAGGAAAAGTTCTTGATAATTGTCGTGCAGAGAATAGCCTTCGCTCATAATTGCCTTCAGAACTGTGGCACATTTGTCCCAGGCTGCCGTGCCTGTATAGACTTCGGCGTTCAGGTAGAGCTTGGCAAGAATCATCTGGGCAACTCCTTTGTCGACTCTTCCGTATTCTGCGCTGCGAGCCGAAGGAATATGTCCGTTGTCTATGAGGTTCGTGAGCTCTGTCTCAAGCCAGCCGTATAGGGCGCTCCTTGAAATCTGATCCGGCTTCACGGAGCCTACGGTCATGCTTTCATCTGCGAACGGCATGTTTCCGAACACGTCGATTCCATGGTAGTAGCACAGGGCTCTGAGCGTCCTCGCCTCATCTATCATCTGAGCCTTTGTGTTCAGGCTGACCGAAGTCGCATTGGACTGGCGGATGAACTCATTGCACATGGAAATCTGGTAGCATAGCCTGGAGTAGAATGCGTAGATGAACACGTCGGAAGTAGTCCAATTGAATCTGTGGAATTCCTTTATGGTCTGGTCGTTCCAGTTGCACATGGATTCATCGGTAGGCAGTTCCTGCATCGTGTACAGTCCCCTGACGTACTGGCTTGCTCCACCGTCGAGCCCGGAAATGGAAGGATCATTGTTCGGACCCTTGTATCCTGATGTGGCATAACCAGCGTATATTCCTGCAAGGAAGTTCGTAAAATCGGCCTCGGAAGTCAGAGCCTTGTCCGAAGTGTTCATGTTCGGGTCGATAGGAGTCACGTCCAAATCGCCGACGCATGAGGACAGTCCGAGGGCAGCTGTAACTGCAAAGGCACCAAGAATATATCTTATTGTTTTCATATTCATCAAATATTAGAAGTTCAGTTTTATTCCAAGCGTGTAAGTTCTAGGACGCGGATAGAAATTGCCGTCGATGCCCTGGAAAATTTCAGGGTCGAGACCGTCATATCCGGTGATCGTGTAGATGTTCTGCACTGTGCCGTAGATGTTGAGGGCGACATTGCGTTTCGCGGCTGAGAACAGCTTTGGGAACGTGTACCCGATGGTGAAGTTGTCCAATTTGAAGAAGGATGCGTCTCTCACATAGTAGTCGGAGAGATATTCGGCAGTCTCGAAATTCGTCTTGCCGCAAGAAGAAAGCCTGTTGGAGACAAAGCTGTTCACCCATAGGTCAGAAAGGGCTTCGTTGTCAGAAGCTACGTTGTAATAGTTCCAGTTGCCGAAACTGCCGTGACCAGAGAGAGCCGCTGTCCATCTCTTGTAGGTAAAGCTGACGTTCATTCCGAGCGTCCAGTCAGGGGATGGCTTGTGGAAGAAATACTTATCGTCGGCATCTATGGCTCCATCGCCATTGCGATCGACATATTCGCCAAAGATTGGATTGTCATTCTTGTCATATACCTGCTGATAAACGTAGTAGGCGTATGCAGGATAGCCCACCTGGTGCATCTGGGCATTATTTCCGGTTCCGCCGGAGATTCCTCCGACGGCAACGCCGGTCTTATCGCTTGCCGAGGCTGTCAGCTTGGTGATTTCGTTGCGATTGTAGGCGACGTTCGCGCCGACCGTAAGGCTCATGTCAGCCTTGCTGATTATGATGCCGTTCACATCTGCCTCGAAACCTTTGTTCTCAAGGTCTCCAATGTTGGAGTTCAGGTAGTTCGTGAGATTCGACATGGCAGCTACGGGGATGTAGTTGAGCAAGTCGCTGGTCTTACGATAATAGCCATCGACGGAAAGGGTCAGCCTGTCATTGAAGAAACCGAAGTCCATTCCGGCATTGTAGGTCGTGGTGGTCTCCCACTTGAGGTCGGCGTTGTAGCCTAGCGCAGTGATCGGATTGACCAGAGTGTTGCCGAAATAATAGTAGCTTCCGATCAGGTTGCTATAATATGTGGCGAATGAAGGATAGTCTCCGGCTCCGATATCTTGCTGGCCGGTCTGTCCCCAGCTTAGGCGAAGCTTCAGCGTGGATATGTCCGGATCACTCTTCAAGAAAGACTCGTTCTTTACGTTCCATGCGAATGCTACGGAAGGGAACAAGCCCCATTTGTGGTTCTGGAACCTGGAGGTGCCGTCGCGACGAACGGTGGCCGTTAGAAGGTATCTGCTGTCGTAGCCATAGTTGGCTCTTCCGAAGAATGAGATCAGGTAATATTCGGACCGCCCGGGAGTGTTGTCCAGCACGCTGCCGTCAGTGAGCTTATACTGATAGTTCGTGGATTTGTGCCAGAAATGCTGCCATGAGTAACCGCCCATCAGATCAACGTGATGATTGCCGAAATCATGGTTGTAGGCAGCGTAGGCTTCGAGAGTCTGGTCGCGGCGCATGAAGGTGTAGTCTGTGTGATAACCAGATCCTGACTGCGCAGTGCTATGGTAGGACTGCTCTGACCCCTGAGGGGATTCACTCCAGCCGTCGCTCTTCACGAAATCGAGGCCGAGGTTGAGGTTGAACCTGAGGTCCTCGAAGCCATGCACCTTGTAGTCAAACTGGGCATTCCCGATGAAGCGCTTGACTGTAGACTGGTCGTCTTTTTCTTCGAGGAGGGCAACGGGGTTCATGGTCGCCATGGCGTTTACGTTTCCGCTGAGGTCGCGCCATATTGAATATCCATGGTTGCCTGCCGAACTGGCATCGTAAATCGGACGCGTAGGGTCCATGTGAATCGCTGCCCCAATGGCATCCTGGTTAGCGAACCAGTTCTTGGAATAAACTCCCTTCCCGTTCAGGTTGACGGTAAGGTGGTTGTCGAAAAACGTCGGGGTAAGGTTGACTGAGAGGGTTCCCCTGTTCATTTTGGAAGTTTTGAGCACTCCTTCCTGCGACAGATAGCCTGCGGAAACACGGTACGGCAGAGTGAAAGCCTTCCCGGCAGAGAACTTGCCTTTGACGCTCAGATTTCCCTCATATGTGGGAGCGATCTGGTAAATTTCTTTCTGCCAGTTCGTGTCAGGCGAACCCAATGCCTTGTAAGCATCGGAATCGGTTCCGAGACGGGTGGCGATGAGGTTCTTTATCTCGGATGCGTTCAATACATCAACGTAACCGGATACTTGGCTTATCGAAGTTGAAAAACTAGCGTCGATGCTTGGAATGTTGTTGCCGGAACCCTTCTTTGTGGTGATGACGATTACTCCGTTCGATGCCCTGGAACCGTAGATGGCGGTTGCCGATGCATCCTTCAAGACGGAGAAGCTTTCAATGTCGTCCGGATTGATCGTTGAGAGAGGGTCGGACATACCGGTTATGCCCTCATCGCTCACCGGCAGGCCGTCTATTACGATGAGAGGGTTGTTGTTGGCCTTAAGAGAAGAACCGCCGCGGATTCGGATGGTGGCTCCGGAACCTGGCTGGCCGTTTCCTGAAGTAACGACTACGCCTGCCGATTTGCCTCTAAGCATGTCCGCCGGCGTGGAAATCACGCCTTTGTTGATGTCATCGGCCTTCACTGTGGTGACGGAACCAGTCATGTCTGTCTTCTTGACTGTGCCGTAACCGATGACAACGACATCTTGGAGCATCTCGGTGTCTTCGGCGAGAATTACTTTAGCTGGCACTTGGGATGCCTTGAAGGATTGCGAGACGTAGCCGACGCAGCTGAACTGCACTGAGGCGTTTGCGCTGGAAACGTTCAGGACGTAGTTCCCGTCAAGGTCGGTCGAGACTCCATTGCTGGTGCCGGCTTCCATGACTGTAGCTCCGATCACAGGCCCCGTGGCATCGACCACCGTGCCTTTGACCTGGTATCCGCCTTGCGCGGACAGAGAAAGGGAAAACGCTAATATTATTCCCAATAGGGTCAATATTCTTTTCATTAGATTAAGAATTAATTATTAACATATGATTAGTCATTGTATTTCTTGTCGTTCACGAAGTGAACGGAGATTGAAGCCAGAAGCATGAACAAGCCTGCGATTAGGAATATTCCTGCGGCTATTCTGCTCTCTGCCAATGCTTTGGCGGCTGCGTTTACGGCGATGGACTGGAAATACCCTGCTCCGAACGCAATTTTCTTGATGAGGGCGACAAGCAAGCCTCCGCACAGCCCCATGCATATCTGAGGAATGGTAACCGTGAAATTGAATATTCCCATGTAGGCACCTGCGCTGCGAGCATCTATGGTCCTAGAGAATATTGAATATGGCATAGCGAGGATGCCGGCCCAAGCCACGCCTATGAACAACATCGCAACCGCCATGAGGGCTTTAGAGCCGGTAAGTGCGAGCAGTGCATATCCTAAGGCCCCGGAGAACAAACATAGCGCATAAGTAGGTTTGTTTCCGAATTTATTGGCCAAGCCTGTCAGAACCAATGAGATCACGCAGGCTGACACGGGATAGATGGCGTTCAGCACACCTGTCCAAGTCTGAGCCTGACCAACATTCACCACCCCGTCCACCACGTAGGCCTTGGTGACTAGCGGCTGTAGGTAATTCCACATGAGGAATAACGCTGCCCAAGAGAAGAACTGGGTGATGCCCAGCTGCCAGTAAGATTTAGGCGCATGTTTCACGAGATGCCAGAATGATGGTTTTTCCTCTCCCTCAGTGATTTCTACTGCATTATATTCATTAAATTCCTTCGGAGAATATTCTTTTGCCTTGAATATGGTGACAAGCACAGAAAGAAGCAGGATGCCTGCTCCGGCATAGTAAGAGTATGCTATATGCTTCATTGCCTGCCCTGGAATCTCGGCATCGGAGACTCCTAGGCATTTGCTCATGATCAGGGGAAGCAGAGCTCCCATGATGGAGCCGAGGTTTATGAGGAATGTCTGGACTACGAAGCCTTCGGTTTTCTGTGAATCGTCCAGCATGTCGGTAACCAGCGCCCTGAAAGGCTGCATGGTTATGTTGAAGGACAGGTCCATGAAAAGGAACACGATGGCTCCCATCACCAGTGGGGCAAATGCGAGAAGCTTAGGGCAGTTGGGCATCAGGCACAACGCAAGAGTGGAGATGATGGCTCCGGCGAGGATGTATGGCTTGCGCCTTCCTAGTCTGGTCCATGTCTGATCGGAGAACATGCCGATGATCGGCTGGACGATGAGGCCTGCAATCGGTGCCAGGAGCCAGAAATAGCTTAGACTGGAAATGTCTGCGCCGAAAGATTTCAGCATCCCTGAAGTGTTGGAATTCTGAAGAGAATACCCAATCTGCACGCCCAGAAAGCCGAAACTTAAGTTCCAGATCTGCCAGAATGTCAATTTAGGTTTGTGATTCATGGTATCAATGCTACTAATTCGTAGTTTGTAAATCGTTTCAAAAATATCTCATTGGTTTTGAAAAAAAACATCTTTTCCGCCGACTGTCGTAAAATACTGGATGAATGGTTCGAAATTCTGGATGAATGAAATTTTACTTAAAACCATTTGGAATGTTATATTTGTAAAGCGATATGTCTTCGGAACATAAAATAACCAGCATAGCCTGGATCATCAACGGATTCGCCGTCTTGCACTGCCTGACGACGCTTTTCTGCCATGCCATGAGGATATCCGACACCATGATGCTGACCCTGCTCACCATGGTGATGACTTTATTGATATGCCTTAGGGAGCGCCAGAGCATAGAACTCTCAGCAGTCTTCATAATATTGGTGAATATAATAGGTTACGCTATCGGGGCAGGGCTTCAAATAATCTTTAGGAATGCGTTGGGTTTCAGAGGTATGCTGAATCCAGCGGTGTCTACCTTTATCACTACGGAATTGCTTGGATGGGCCCTGTATGCTTTCATACGACGATTCAGCAGAGTCCAGGTGGCGGAGGAGGATCCGTCATATTTTGATGCTTCCCTGAAATGGATGATTACGGCCGTCGTCGTCATATTCATATTGAGATCCTTCATTACGGCGGCATTCTCAACGGATCTTTTCCGTGAACATGACGTGAAGGATGTCATATCGGACTTTTTCGACAATTCCATAGTTCTCATCCTGCTGATAGCACTGAGCATATTCACGCAATATCTCTACAGAAAGTTCCTATCAGGCTGGAACATTCTGCTCCGGTGGCTCTTCGTCGGGCTGGCACTCATGGCTACCTCAGCCCTTTCCGCCCTCATAGTAGAATTGGACTTGCCGATGCATTTCAATCTTCCGCTGGAGCCAAGGTATTTTGAGGAGCTGATGTTCATATCGTTGATCGTGAATGTCTGCATAAACCTGATTGTCATCGTAGTCGGGTACATCGTGAGCGCCAGGCGTTCGATGGAGAACGAGAGGAATAAGGCTAATATGGCTCAGTTCCAATATATTAAGCTTAAGCAACAGATCAATCCCCATTTCCTGTTCAATTCGCTTAACGTGCTGGATGCCTTGGTCTGCGATGGCAGGGACGAAGATGCGAGTGCCTATATCCACAGACTGTCAGGAATGTACAGGTACATGCTGAGCAATGACTCCCGTACCCTTGTAAGGTTAAAAGACGAGCTTGAGTACACCAAGATGTACGTTGAGATGATGAAAATCAGGTTTGAAGATGGCTTGGACGTGAATATCGATGTTCCTGACAAGGCTATGGAAAAGTACGTGGTGCCGGCCTCTGTGCAGCTGCTGGTCGAAAATGCCACGAAACACAACGCCGTCTCGTCAAGTCGTCCGCTCAAAATCGTCATCTCATCGGACGGCCGTTCCTTAACTGTGAGAAATAACCTTAACCCTAAGTTCACCATTGTCCAGTCGACCGGCATCGGACAGAAATATATCCGTCAGCAATATTTGGATGCTTGCGGAAAAAATATTAAAATTGAAAAGACTGACAATGAATATGTAGTCGTGCTGCCCCTGATTGAGCAGACTCTAATCCCAGTCGGGGATGTCGCTAAAACTGATTAATAATGAGAACACTTATCATAGAGGATGAGCCTCTGGCTAGGAGGAGACTGGTGAAATTGCTGAACGATAATTTCAAGGACATTGAGATTGTCGGGCAGGAAGATTCAGTGGCAGGGTCCATAGCTTGGCTGAAACGAAATCCTGATGGCTGTGATGTCATATTCATGGACGTCGAGCTTTCGGACGGAGAATGTTTTGAGATTTTCAACGCCGTGACCATTGGCGCCCAGGTGATAATGACCACGGCTTACGACAGTTATGCCGTAAAAGCTTTCGAGGTGAATTCTATAGATTATTTGCTGAAGCCCGTGGATCTCAATTTGCTGGAGAGAGCCGTTTCCAGGTGCAGGGAGAGGCTTTCCGCAGGAGCGCTCAGCCGTGGTTCTGTGGCAGGGAACCCTTCCCGAGAGCCGAGGATGTACAAGGAACGCTACCTGATAAGGACTAACAGCAGGATAGTCCCTGTCAAGGTTTCTGAAATAGCGTATTTCTTCTCCGCCAATAAAGGCACCTGGCTTACGAATAAGGCAGGGGAGAGTTATGTCATCAATCCTTCGCTGGACGAGATTTCTGAAAACCTGAACCATGATGTATTCTTCCGGGTTTCAAGGAACTGCCTCGTTGCGAAAGATGCGATCAGCGGCATAATCAAGTTGTCTGGCAGCCGTCTCAGGTTGAATGTCGAGCCTGCGCCGAAGTTCCCTATAGAAGTCAGCCGCACCCGCGTTGATGATTTTTTGAAATGGATGGAAGAATAAGCAACGGTGACGCTAAGAAGTCACGACAGAGGCACAAGAATATGGTTGCGAACAAGAGTCGTGGCACTAGGCCGGAACTCTTGTTCGGCAAGTTGTTGTGGAATGCAGGGGTGAGATACCGCAAAAATGACCACGGAGTGAAGGGCACCCCAGATTTCACGGTCAGGAAATGCCGCGTGGCTATTTTCTGCGACGGGGAGTTCTGGCATGGTCGCAATTGGGAGACACGGAAAAAAGACATCAAGAGCAACAGGGATTACTGGTATCCTAAGATAGATAGGAACATAAAGAGGGATAAGGAGATAAATTCGGAGCTGGGCAAAGGCGGATGGAAGGTTTTCAGGTTCTGGGAATCTGAGTTGAAGAATGACACGGAGCGCTGCTTGAACGAGGTTCTTGAATATATTTCCTGCTGCCGAAATTCTGGTAAGGGGCTGTCTCTGGTAAAAACTGGAAGCACGCTCAAGGTGATAGGTGGAATTAAAGATGTGTCTGGGATGGCGAAGGAAAACGAGAGGCTTGCTGCCATGAGCTTCAGCGGCATTCTCGCCGAGCCTGGCGTGAAATATTCATCAAGCCCGAAATTCTCTTTTGCTGACATATTCACAGGCATCGGAACTTTCTCGCTGGCTCTTTGCGGCCTTGGAGGGAAGTGCGTTTTTGCCAGCGAGCCTGATGCGGTCGCCAAGAAAATCTACTACGAGAATTTCGGCGCAGTGCCTTTCGATTCCGTGCTCAACAAGGAGGTAAGGCGATATATTCCTGAATATTTCGACGTGCTTTGCGCATCCTTGCCTTGCCAGGCTTTCCCACTGGCTGGAAAGAGGCCGTCTCTGGAGGGCTGCAGGGGCACTTATTTTTACGAGGTCGCCAAAATCATTAATGAGAAGCGACCGAAAGCTTTCATCTTGGCCTTTGATAGGAATATGCTGACTCGCTCTCACGGGAAAGCTATCCAGACGGTCAGGAATGTGCTCTCTGGCGAGGGAGGCTACTCCGTTCCTGAAGCATTGCGGCTTGCCGGCCAGCTTCATGATGTGCCGATGTCACTTGGCTGCCTGATTGAACCACGCAGGAATGTTTTTGTTTATGGTTTTCGTAAGGGCTTGAACGTTAATGAGCCCAAGTTGATTGATGCTACCCCTGATCTTCCAGGCACATTCAAGCTGAATATTTCGAAAACCGAATGCAGAAGACTTCTTCGAATATCTGTCAGCTACGCCCAAGCCATGTCACTGGCCAGCGCAGTTTTAGGCGAATTGAAATTTTAGCTGGAGAGAGGTCGCTGGGGTGAGATATTTGCCATGGATTCCAATTAGCAAAATATTGTTTATATTTACGAGGCTAAAATAGCTGTATTTATGAGAAGGTTGATTTCTATGGTCTGGGGAGTGTTATTTAGCGCCATTCTGCTTTCAGTGTCAGGTGGCATGGCGATGGCTCAGACCCCTCAGGAACGATATGTCAAGAAATGGGCTCCCACGGCCGTGAAGGAAATGTATCGCAGCGGGGTGCCGGCTAGCATCACGCTTGCGCAGGGGCTTCTTGAATCTCGCTGGGGACAGTCTGCTTTGGCTGCCGAGGGAAACAACCATTTCGGAATCAAGTGCCACAATGACTGGAAGGGGAAAACCATGAAGGTGGACGATGATGCTAAAGGGGAGTGCTTCAGGGTTTACGATTCTGCGGAAGAGTCTTTTCAAGATCACTCTGATTTCCTGCGTTACCGAGATCGCTATAAATTCCTTTTCGACCTTAAGCCGACAGACTACAAAGGCTGGGCTTATGGACTGAAAAAAGCTGGCTATGCAACGGCTCCAACATACGCCGAGTCGCTGATAAAATACATTGAGAAGTACAAGCTTTATGAATATGACACCCTGACGGCGGCGGAGGCGGAGGCATTGGCGAATAGTTACGAGGAATCTGTGGGCGTGAAGGCTTCTGGCAGTTCCGTGAAGCAGTCGAAGAGCAGTTCCGGCAAAGTCTCAAGCACTAAATCTTCAAGGGCGGCAAGACGTGCTGCGAGACGATCCAAGAAGCATTCAAGCCAGACCGAAGAAATCGATTACGGTCATCTTCCTGCATCACCGCTGTCCATCGAGGAGCCAAAGAAAATCACCAGCGGGAGGTACGAGGAAGTGCAATTTTCCCTGCACAGGGAGGCCTATTCTAAGAACGGAGTGCCATTCGTGACTTCAATCGACGGTGAGACATATTTCAGCATAGCCAAGTCTTATGACTTGACGCTCAGGGAAATACTGCGCTTCAATGATTTGAAAGGCGCGCGGGAACTGAAGCCTGGGACCATCGTTTATTTGCAGGCAAAGAAGAGCAGGTCCGAGAAAGGGCTTGATAAATACATCGTGGGCTCTGACGGGGAGTCTCTCTGGGGCATCTGCCAGAGGTTCGGCGTGAAGATGTCAAGCGTCTGCAAGATGAACGGCTTCGATGAAAATTACCAGCCTCGCGAGGGGGACACGATAGTGCTTCGCGGGAGAAAATAAAAGATATTCATGAATATGAAAAAGTGGCCCCTGGCACTCCTCATTGCTTTATTTGCTGCTGCAATGGCAGTTGGCGCAGTGGCTTTGCGCTTTTACGCTGATAACAGAAAGCCGAATTTCAGGTATTCGAAGGACATTTTCGTCTATCCCCAGACAACTGCCAGGCAGATTCTGGAAAGCATCTCTGACAGCATTGTCATTAATAAGAGGAGCTTGGAAAGAGTTTTCGATAAATATCTTGCGGATGAAGAATTGGAACCAGGCCATTATGTGATTGAGAAAGGGAAGCCTAGCATTTACGTGGTCAGGATGCTGAAAGCCGGATGGCAAACGCCGGTGAATCTGGTTCTTTCTGGTACCATGAGGCTGAAAGGAAAGATAGCGAAGAAAATATCGAACCAGATGATGCTCGACTCGGCTGTCGTCTATAAGGCATTGACTGACAGCGTGTTTTTGTCGCATTATGGTTTCACTCCGCGAAATGTTTTCTCGCTCATAATCCCAGCCACCTATCAGGTGTATTGGACAGACTCCCTCGAAACCATATTCAGTAAATTCAAAGATGCCTACGATGCTTTCTGGACAAAAGATAACCTACAAAAAGCTAAGGATCAAGGGCTTACTAAAGAGGAAGTTTCAATATTGGCTTCAATCGTGAAAGGGGAGTCGAACTATGAGCCGGAATATCCCGCCATCGCCGGCGTTTACCTGAACCGGCTGCATTCGGGAATGAGACTCCAGGCTGACCCTACCGTCGCATTTTGCTTCGATTACAGCATCAATCGAATACTACTCAAACACATAGAAATAGATTCTCCCTACAATACTTACAAATATGAAGGGTTGCCTCCTGGGCCTATCTGCGTTCCCGACAAGCCTTCCCTTGATGCTGTCCTGAATCCAGACGAGCACGGCTACCTGTATTTTTGCGCGAGCCCCGCTCTGGATGGCACGCACAAGTTTGCCAAGACCCTGAGCGAGCACAATGCCAACGCCAGAGAGTTCCACAGAGCCATCTCAGCCTCCCGCGCCAGATAGCTTTGCGCCGTCCGTAAAACACGCTTAATTCGCCAAAAATGCCAGCTGACATAAGCGGCCAGCCCTATCAAGGGATAATATGATAATGAATCTGTCCATGGCAATGCATATTTAGCGAAATCCATACTATCTGCTTAATAATCCTGCATGTCATCCATAGACAGCCCTTTGTAGGAGATTTTATATCCCTTGAACTTGCCTGTGGCACGATGGAAGGCTGCCGCCTTATTCTCCAGCACCTTCATGTCAATGTTGTCTGCCTTACGCTTCACCTCGAAAAACGTGGCGACTTCGTTCAGTTCGTTCTCGGCCACAATGTCGATTTCATTCTCTCCCTTGCGGTCCCACCATCCGCCGATGCGTGTGTAGGCGTGGCTTTCGATCAGAACGCGCCTGAAATAGCGTTCGAGCATCAGGCCGCTGAACGTCTCGTAGTCCCGGTTGATGATTGTCTTCACACTCTCGTAGTTCTCTATTTCCAGCATATAGCTGTACTTGTAGATGAATCGGAACCAGAACGTGAAGAAGTTGTCCTCTATAGTATAGCGGACATTCTTGGTGGAACTCTTTTCGAAGACGGGCTGCTTCTTGGCGATGACCTCGTACTCGTTTTCCAGCTTGGTCAGATAGCCTCCGATTTCTCTGCCAACCACGTTCTCTATTTCCGAACGGGAGGTCTTGCCTCTCGCTATGGCAGACAGAATCGAGAAATATACCCCGTAATCCTTGCCGAACTCCTCGATAAGGATAGTCTTACCTTCTCCCAGGAAGATGGAGTCGGCCTTTATGATGTGGTCAAGCATGGCTGACTTGGTCGTCGCCCCGGCATCCACAAGCAACTGCACGTACTTGGCCACGCCGCCCGTGAAGGAATACAGGGCCAGCAGATCTTCCGCCGTGTGTCCCGGATGGTATTCCTTGAGGATTTCCTTCAATACCGCCGGAGTGAACGGGCGCAAGGTCATAAAACGAGTCTGTCTGTTATACAGAGGTTCCTTCTTGTCCTTGAATATCTTAGTCATCATGGAGTATATCGAGCCGCAGACGACAAGGTTCATGCGTGCTTTCGGGCTGTATATGTCCCAGACGCGCTGCATTTCGCTGTACACCGACTTATTCACGCGGAAGAACTCTTGGAACTCGTCAATGAACAGCGTGATGGGACGCTCCGTGGAAATTTTCATCAGAAACTCAAACACATCTCTGAAATGCTCCACCCGTCCCATCATGGGAATTCTCAGCTTGTTCTCTATTTCAACACGGTAATCCTCGCACAAGTCTCCTTCGGCCTTGCGGGCAACAAAGAAATATAGGAAAGGTTCGTCCTCGTATGCCTTCCATACGAGGGATGTCTTGCCGATACGGCGCCGTCCCGTCACGACTGTGAACTGGGCGTTATCTTTTGACATCCTGCGGATCTCATGCAGGGATGCTATTTCTTCTGTCCTGTCAAAAAATCTCATATCCTAAGTCCTCTTTTTTTCACAATTTACGAAACGGCCATTTCCGAAATGGTTGTTTCGCTACTGCAAAGATAATGTAATTTTCCATAAAACAGGCAATTGTCCATCTTGGAATGCCTTCTCTTTCTTGGGGAAAGTTGCTTCGTATGCATCGAAAGCAGCAGTATTTTCATCAGCAGCTAAATAGCCCTTGGGAGGACAATAGGTTCCCTCGCGGCTGCCCCAATAACCAGGAATCAATTCTTGGGCAAGGAAGCAAGGCATATGATATTCGGAATTTTGCTTTATTTATTGTATTTTAGTCTTGAAAAAATGACTAAGAGATGGCTAGTATTGTTCAGTATTTCCCGCAGTTTGACGAAAATGGAAAGGCTCTTGTGCAGAGGGCTTATGACATTGCTGCGAAGGTGCTAGAAAACGAGGTGCGCGACAATGGCAGGCCGTTCATAGAGCATCCGATGAACGTTGCGCTCATCGCGACGGACGAAATCGGTCTCACTGCGGACTGTGCAGCGGCTGTTTTCCTTCATGAGGCTACCCGAAAGCATCCTGCGATAGACTTACGGAAAGGGGAGTACGAAGGCCTGAAGCTTGGCGGGTTCCCAGAGGATGTCTATGCTATGGTGGACGGACTGAACAAGATTTCGACTATCAAGCCCAAGGACACCCGCTTGGAGGCTGAAAGCTACAAGAGACTCATAGTGCAATATTCCACGGATCCCAGAGTGACTGTGCTGAAAATTGCCGACAGATTGGAAGTAATGAGGAATATCTCCATGTTTTCAGCTTCTTCCAGGCAAAGGAAGATTCTTGAAACCCTCATGCTATATATTCCTCTGGCTCATCAGCTGGGCTTGTACAACATCAAAAGCGAGATGGAGGACATCTATTTCCGCTATGCCGAGCCCGAAGAATATCGTGCCATCACGAATAAGCTGAAGGCTACCGAGCCGGATCGGGAGCGCCTGACTGCGGAATTCATCGAGCCGCTGAAAAAGAAGCTCTCTGATGCTGGAATAAAGTACAAGCTGAAAGTCAGGACGAAGGCAGCATATTCAATCTGGAGGAAGATGCAGAAGCAGAATGTGCCATTTGAGGGCGTGTATGACGTTTTTGCCATCAGGTTCATCATAGACTGCAGCCATGACTCAACGACCGAGAAAGATCTTTGCTGGAAAGTGTATTCTTACGTGACTGAAGAATACGAGCCAGACACAAATCGTCTGCGCGACTGGATAACTACGCCAAAGCCAAATGGTTACGAGTCTCTTCATATAACTGTGAAAAATAAGGAAGGGGCTTACATAGAGGTGCAGATCAGGACTAAGCGAATGGATGATGAGGCGGAGAACGGTCAGGCCTCTCATTGGTCTTACAAAGGCATCAAGCACGAGGCTCATCTGGATAAATGGCTGACATCTGTCAGGTACACTCTGGAGCATTCTCAAGAAATAAAGCCCGACGAGCTTCCTCAGCCGCCTTCACGCGAGATATTCGTTTTCACCCCGACTGGCGAGCTAAGAATTCTGCCTGCTGGTTCTACGGTGCTGGATTTCGCCTTCAACATCCATTCTGGCCTTGGAGTTAAGTGCACAGGCGGTAAAATCAATGGCAAAGGCGTCTCCATCAGGGAAAAACTCAGTACTGGAGACGTAGTAGAGATTCAGACGGGCAAGAACCAGAGGCCTTCCGCTGACTGGCTGAGCTATGTCGTGACTTCGAAGGCGAGGAGCAAGATTCGCCAGGAACTGAATGAAGAGGAATATAAGAAAGCTGCTCAAGGCAAGGAGCTTGTCAGCAGGAGGCTGAAGAATTGGAAGCTTGAGCTGCCTGATGAATATATTGCCGAGCTACTGAAGAAATTGCGATTATCGACTCAGAATGCGTTTTATGCGGCTGTGAATGATGGTCAGATAGATGTCAACGACATAAAGACATTCATACTGGAACACCCCCGGATGGAGGAAGAGGCTTCAGAGGCTGCCAAGGCTCAAAGTGCGGGAAAAACGGAACAGAATGCTTCGTGGATCAGGAATTCTTCGTCTGACGATATCCTGGTCATAAATGCCCGAGACCTCAAGGGGCTGGACTACAAAATGGCAAAATGCTGCCATCCGGTGTTCGGAGACGATGTTTTCGGCTTTGTTACGACAAACAGGGGAATAACTATTCATCGAATATCCTGCCCGAATGCATCGCGTCTCATAGAGAACTACCCATATCGCATCCAGAAGGTTAAGTGGGCAGAAACCCCTTCAGGCGGCAGCTTTCAAGTGACTTTGAAGATTACCGCCGCCCTTGAGGCTGCTATTCTCGGGTGCATAACCGATGTCGTGAATAACTTCAAGGCATCGCTGAGGGCATTCAACGTGAATGAAAACAGACGGAACGGAACCTATGAGATTGAACTCAGGATTTCCGTCCCGTCTAATATGGAGCTCGATAAGGTCGTGTCTCAGATTAAGAATCTGAAGCACGTGGTGAAAGTTTCTAGGGTCTAGTTCTTGGATGTTTCCTTGTCCATCAGGACTTTCATCCAGAAACCACCTACCACTGAACGCATTATGAAGTGTTCGTATTTGCCGGTCTTGGTGTCGTACCAGTCGCTTACCGGAACGCGGCTTTCCGTCTCATTGATGTAGTCCCATACCGGGTGTACGAACTTCAGGAATGTCTCTTTGTCCTTTGCCATTGAGGCAGTCCACATTATCCAGTCGTTCTTAGTGTAGTCTTTCCTGATGTCCAGCGGCAGCCCGTAGCGGTTCTGCTTAGTGAGGTAGTATGCGATTTCTTTGTCGATGGTGCCAGCAGGGAAGATATTTATTCCCCAGAGCTTGTCCCAGACCATGTTGTACTTCTGGCTCCAGGTGTCAGGCTGGTCGAATGCTAGGCGGTAATGGTCGCTGTCACTGGCCATTTCCTCCCATTTCACGGCCATCGTCTTTGCTGTGCCCATGTATTTGGAATATGTCTCATTATCGCCTCTCTGCTTTGCCATGAGCGCATAGCCTGCTATGCCCATGATAGCTTTCACGGAAAGATTGGCGTTGTGAGCCCAGTGTCCTGCGAAATCGTCGGTGCAGAGCTGGTTAGCAGGATCTTGGCCGTTTTCTACGAGGTAATTAGTCCAAGTAGTTAAAATATCCCAATATTCATCGACGAAGGAAGTGTTCCCGTCCAGGCGGCAGATTTCAGCTGCTAGAGTGAGCATGTTGCCGGCCTCTTCAAGCGGCATTCCGTCCCCGCCGTATGCTTGCCCGTTCGCTTTCGGGTACGTTCCCAAGTCATGTGCGGCGAAAGGACGTGTCCAGCGGCCTGAGCGGCTATATTCGAATATGCTTCTCATCATTCCTTTTTGCAGTTCCGGATTGTAGGCTAGGAACAGCGGGGCTGAAGGATAGGTTAGGTCCACAGTGTTCACGCAGCCGTTCGAGTCATTTTCCTTCGAGAAGAACAGCAGCTGGCCATTCTTGTCGACGAACAGCTTGTGCGCCCCGATTACGTGGCGATAGGTCCCGGACAGGATTTCCGCATATTTCTTATCTCCTGCTTCGAAGCCGTCGTCGTATATTCTTTTATCCATGGCGCGGCATTTCAGCATGATTGATGAATATTTCTTCTGCATATCCTTAAACGCATCGAATATGGTTTTTATGAATATGTCTCTCTTATTACAAGCCCAATATGCCTTGTAGCGTTCGTACATGTATTCGATGTCCTGGATTTCATCGTATCCCACCATCGCGAAGGAGGAGGCCTGCGACACGCTGCCGAAGTCATGGACCAGAGCGAGAGCAGGCATGTCCTCTGTCTTCCTGCAGATGATCTCATTCTCTTTGGACTCGGCTTTTCCTGTGGCTGCGAAGGCATTCTGCAAGTCGGCAGGCTTACCGATAGTGACCGTACCGTTGATTGCCGGCAGATAGAAATATCCCCAGTCTATGCACACGTGGTCGCCCTTCTTGTCGAGGATGGGCTGCTCAATCGTGCCGGTCTTAGCATAAGTCACGCCCTTGAGGGTCATCAGAGTCGTGATGGTAGGCTGCTCAGCCTTGTTCACTGCGATTTCCGAAGAAGCTTCGTAATATAATTGCACGTCATGCTTAGCGCCATCGGTGGAACGGACCTGATACGAGAAATAGTTGACTGGGGTTGAGAGCAGGTTCAGTTCGTCAATGAGCATTGGGGCTGTGAAAACCAGGTCTAATTCGACAGGCCCGCATGCAAAGGTGTAATAGGTGTTGGTCGCAAGCACGTCCACGCTTTTCTGTTCCGCTGTCTGGAAGCCGCTGTCAGAAGACTGCTTCCCCATGAATCTGTATGTAGTCCCGTCTACCCTGAGCAGGCCGGTGAGAGATTTGCTGTTCCCGGTCCAGTGAACTGTGCCTCCGTCGGTAAGCTTGTCGAATGGCGACCAGATAGTGAAATAGGGGTCGTTATTCACTAGCGGAACGGAAGGCAGCCGAAGGTCGGTCTGCTTGTAAGGCTTGAAAAATTCGGGGCTCTGCGCATTTGCGAGGGATGAGATTCCCAGAGCCACGGCTAAAAAAATGATTATTCGTTTCATTTGATTCATGAATATGTTAATGGTTATTATTTGTCTTTCCAGACTTTGAGATATTCCTGGAGAACCCACATTTCATCCCTGTACTTGGCAGCCTGCGAGAAATCCAGGTCGGCCGCTGATTTCTCCATACGCCGCTTGTCCTCCTCGATGGTTTTCTGAACCTGTTCCCTTGACATTGAACGTATGACGGGATCCTGAAGCACGGCTGCAAGGTCCGCAGCCACGAATCCATCGACGTAAGCTGTGTCGTTGTCTCTCTTGGAATCGTGTCCCAGGCCAACGGAAACCGTGCCTCTCCCAAGGTCAGAAGGATTAGGAATATATTCGGGATGGGAGATGGAGTCTGCGGCGCTGACCCTGCCGCTAGGCCCGTTCTTGATTCTAGGATTGACCGGCTTCTCCGCCTCTCCGTAGAGCTCGGAAGCCAGGATATTCCTTTTCACGGCCACCTGTGTAGGGGTAATATTATGTAATTTATTATATTCAATTTGTTTCGTCCTGCGGCGGTTGGTCTCCCTTATGGTTTCATCCATGGAGTCGGTGATTGTGTCGGCATACATTATCACCAGCCCGTTCACGTTCCTGGCCGCCCTTCCTGCAGTCTGGGTCAGCGCCCTTCCGGAACGGAGGAATCCTTCCTTGTCCGCGTCCAGAATGGCCACAAGAGACACCGAAGGAATATCCAGGCCCTCCCTAAGCAGGTTCACGCCCACCAAGACATCGAACAGCCCGTTCTTGAAATCCTCGATGATTTCCACCCTTTCGGAAGTGTCCACGTCTGAATGAATATACCGCACCCTGACGCCGTTCATGTCCAGGTAATCAGTCAGTTCTTCTGCCATGCGTTTCGTCAGGGTAGTGACCAGAACCCTTTCATCTTTTTCTGCCCTCTTCCGGATTTCCTCCATGAGATCATCCACCTGATTCTTAGTCGGGCGCACTTCTATCGGAGGGTCTAAGAGTCCGGTAGGCCGCACGACTTGCTCGACTACCAGCCCGCCGGAGCGTTCCAGCTCGTAATCCGACGGAGTGGCGCTCACATAGACTTTCTGTCCCGTTATGGAATTGAATTCATCGAAAGTCAGAGGTCTGTTATCCGCCGCCGCAGGCAGCCTGAATCCATATTCGACCAGAACGGACTTGCGGGAATGGTCTCCTCCGTACATCGCCCGTATCTGGGGAATCGTCACGTGGCTCTCGTCGATGAAAGTCACGAAGTCATCCGGGAAATAGTCAATCAGGCAGAATGGCCTCTGCCCGGGTTTCCTGCCGTCGAGGTACCTGGAATAGTTTTCGATTCCGGGGCAGTAGCCCATTTCCTTGATCATCTCGAGATCATTCTCGACCCTTTGCTGAAGACGTTTGGCCTCAAGTCCTTTTCCGATTTCGTTGAAGTAGTCGATCTGTTTTTTCAGGTCGTCCTGGATCTGGCTCACTGCCTTGACGCTCCGTTCACGTGTCGTGACGAAGTTCGTGGCAGGGAATATCGTCGCCTCTTCCAGCCTCTCAATCGTCGCCCCGGTCAGAGGATCTATCATGGCAAGGGAATCGATTTCGTCCCCGAAGAACTCTATCCTCAATGCCTCATCAGATCCGCCGAGGAACACGTCGATGGTGTCTCCGCGCACCCGGAATGTCCCCCTATTGAAATCCACCTCTGTCCGGCTGTAATTTGCATCCACCAGGCTGTAAAGCAATCTGGTCAGGCTTCTCTGCTCGCCTTTCTTTACAGGGATTGCTTGGGCATGGAAGTCTTCCGGATTGCCGATGCCATAGAGGCACGATACGCTGGAGACCACGATCACGTCCCTGCGCCCCGACATGAGGGCGGATGCAGCGCTTAGCCTTAGCTTGTCAATCTGGTCGTTAATGCTCAAGTCTTTCTCTATGTAAGTGTCCGTGGTCGGGAGATACGCCTCTGGCTGATAGTAGTCGTAATACGATACGAAATATTCCACCGCGTTCTCGGGGAAAAAAGACTTGAATTCCCCATAGAGCTGCGCTGCAAGAGTCTTGTTATGGCTTAGCACCAGGGCGGGTCTCTGAAGATTCTGAATCGTGTTTGCCATGGTGAAAGTCTTCCCTGAGCCAGTCACTCCTAGCAGCGTAACGTCGCTGACACCTGAGTTTAAAGCATCAGTAAGTCCTTTTATGGCTTCAGGCTGATCCCCAGCCGGCTTATAAGGCGATACAAGGTGAAATTTCATATTTCGCTAATTTACTAATTTTATCCGAATAGTTCTCTATGGAATCTCATGGGGCAGGCGCAGCGGCACTTCGCTCGACCTGTAATTGCAGAAATAAAGAAACCGGTCCAAAATCACTTTGGGATCGGCTTCTTTCGATTGGATGTTCAGATTACTTTAAATAAGCTTTTTCAAGTGCCTGATAAGTCTTTTCGTCGATTTTAATCACGCAGCCGTGACGACCTTCCGGTGCAACGAAAGAAGATGATTTCGTCCATGTCCCACCAACAATTTTTTCTGATGTCCATAGTTCATAGACTGCCTTACGGTAGTCTTCAACATAAAGATACCACAGTTTGCCGTCAAGGGACATTGTCAGCGTGGGGGCTTCTCTCCAGTTCTGAAGGATAGTTGGCATTGGATTGCTATATGGTCCGAGCAGATTATCAGAAACGCACACTCTGATGGTCTTGCCTGTTGAAACGGTTTCAGGCCAGCGCTCGTCTTTCAGTATCGCATAATATTTACCTTCATATTTATGTATGGATACATCAATCGTTGCAATATCGACATCAGCGCCGGTGAAATCGTTAAAGAGCTTCTTAGTAGGTGTGAAAGTCTTGAAATCCTTCGTGAGTACATAGAAAGTGCGCATTGATTCCCATTTCGCTTGATTACTCTCTGTCTTATTGTGAGCATGCCAAGTAATCATATACTGCCCGCTAGCGTCATCGTAGAAAATCTTCAATGCACCATATGACCATTCATCCTGTATGTATCCGTCCGGAAGAGCGAGAGTTTCTTTCGAAATGTCGTGTCTCTTCCAAGCTACGCAATCTTCGGAGTAAAAAACTACTGGATGGTGTGCGGTGCCGGTTGACGTGCCGATTAGATAATATTTCCCATCTCCACCTCGCACGATGTATGGATGACCATAATACGTTGGAAGAGGTTCTTCTCCGTTATTGAGCCTTGTCCATTTCATTCCGTCCCTAGAGAGGTCATATACCATGTGACCGTATTCAGCAGAATTCTTAATATGTGCGAAAAGATAGCCGCCGTTACCAGTAACTGCTTGAGTTGAATCTTTCGGGTCTTTTTTGACATTTGGATTAGGGTCGCTCTTGCTGCAAGCTGAGCAAGAGAAACCTAATAGCAGAATTGAAAAAGAGAGTAGATAATTTATTCTTTTCATCGTTTTTGAAATTATTGGGCTGTGTAGCCGTCTACAGATAATAATTTTCTAACATATAGTTCCCCAAGCTGTATAGTATTAGCGCCAGGTCTGTAGCTGTCAGTTACAAGAAATCTTAAGTATCTTCCTTTTGCTACAGGTGTGTTCAGATACTCGTCCGGAATATTTTGATATGTAGTAGGGAGTCCAGCGCTTGTTCCCCTAGGAATGTTTTTCCAGTCGAGGCAAAAACGCCAGTTATTTCCCGCTTCAGCTGTATTATAGTTCTTTATTGCTGCAACTTTTTCCTCTGGCGTTGAGTACTCAGCGGCTGGTTTCAGTACGAACTGATCTTCAGTGTAAAGCTTGAATCCTTTGAGGTCTCCGTTTCCCAAATTACGATCAGACTGTTTTTCAACGCCCACGCTAAAGATAGGCACAGTTTCCTTGAGGTCAATTACGAACACAATCTTGTTATATGGTCTGACGCAGAAGCAACTTGGGTATTCGACATGTTTATGATGTTGGTTGAAAGTGAAATTGCTGTTTTCATCTGGATAGCAGTAATCATCGTAATTATCTGATGCAAGCTTCACATCACCATTTGTCGACCATGGCGATCCCCATCCTTTTGAAATAGTGCCGTCTATCATGAATTTAGCTCTCCAGTCACCATCAAAATAATCGGAGCTTACGTAGGCTATGCTGAACTTGGTCTGATCCATATCTTCATAACAATATTTAGGATTGTTCACGATTATGTATCGGACATCATCCGAATACTCAACCTTGTCGGTGGAGAGGCTTGTGATTCTGATGGGAAGAAGATATTGATGATCAGACACTAATCCTTCTCTAGTGAGTTTTAGGACCGAAGTGGCCTCAAGGCTGCCAACCTTGAACTCATTGTCTGTGATTGAAAAAGATGACTCGGGCAGAGGTTCATAATTCGTATTGTTGCTATTATTATAAGCTTCAACGTTAGCCTTAATGTCAGGGGCAGAAACTATCGCTTTGAAATTTATTGTGTTATTGTTAGAGTTAGATATCACTGCCTTGACAGGGATCTCGGCTGTCCTGTAAATGATATCAACAGTTTGAGAATTAAAAGCCCATTCTACGAGAGGAGCGTTCACGTTGAAAATCATCAGTACCTTGTTCTTATTCTTATTGATGCTAGCGGAGTCGGGACTCTCAAGCAGGATTGGCAAGACCCACAATTTGCTTGGATCAATTTTTTGTGCCTCATAAATATTCATAGGATTTAGAGAGATTGGTGCATATTTGCTAAACTCATCCGATTCGAAATTGAAATCTTGGCCATCTGCAAAGGAATAAGAAGATTCAGGGATTATTTCAAAGCTGTTTTCATCGTATCCCCAGAGGCCTGCAGTCTCTTTTTTAGAGAGCACTGCCAGATGCACTGATGCCGTTTCTTGCGGTTTGGCGCCAGCCTTGACTATGAGCAGGGAATCGACTACGTCATCCATTGTCGTATTCATCGTATAAGTTCTCGTTCCGCTATTCTTTAAGTATAGGACTTTATAATATTCCTCAGGGAATATTTCCTTCTTGTTGTCATTGTCGCAGGATGCTATCATCAATGATGCAAGTGCAATGAAAGGAAAGTATATAAATTTTTTCATGATGTCTTAATATTTAAGCATTAATATATCAATATCCCGGAGCCTGAATCATTTGAGGATTCGAGTAATTCTCCTTATTCGGAATCGGCATCAGATACATGCGGTCATTCCATGAGAAAGGCTGATCTATATGCGTCGGAGTATTGAACTCAGAGAATGTCGGCCCTGTCTTTATGGCATTCAGCCCCATGTAACACTCTGAATTCATAGTCTCCCTGCCTTTCAGGTACCTCCTGATATCGAAATACCGGAATCCCTCCATATAAAGTTCGACGAATCGTTCGTCCATGACGGCATCTAAGATTGATTTGCCCATTGCCGAAAGGGTGCTTGCAGTCCATTCCGGAACACCTGCGCGTATGCGGATGGCGTTGAGGTATCTGAGTGCGTCAGACGTATTCCCAAGATGCGCATAGCATTCTGCGAGATCCAGGTATAGTTCGGTAAGTCTTATGATAGCATATGAGAAACGAGGATTGTTGGTTCCCCAGTCTGTGCCGGTAAAATAGTAATTTGGATGAACCCATTTTTTATTGAGAAACCCTGTTACGCTGTAATTACGGGTGCCCCATAAGGCAGCATTGTATCCGCCTTCCTCTGGATCTCGCATCTTCATTATCAAAGGCTTCTTTGCGGAGATGGTAGGGGAGTATTCATCCCCGTCAAAAGATATCCACGCATAGAAACGTGGCTCCCTGTTCACGTTCAGATTAATGATGTCCGTATTGCTTAATCCTGCGGATTTGAACCAGTCGGACTGTGGCGTGAATTCTACGTCTTCGGAAGGGAGCTTCCCGTTCGCCGTATAGAAATGTTCAACGGTGTATAGTGTAGGGGATAAGCCTCCCCACCAGCCGATTTTATTATTAAGGTTGTTCTTGAGCACGAAATGAGGAATGGATCCTTTGTATATATCGCTGTCAAAATATATTCCCCATAGCATTTCCTTATTTCCCTCGTCCGGAGTTGATGTCATCATGAAACGATACATCATCACCCTCTTTTTGAAATCATCGCTGATGGAATTTCCTGGGATTTGAGGAAGAGGTATCCCGAGATTCTGTCTCTGCTGCTCAGATTCTGTCATTGAATATAGCTTATAACCGGAGTCTTCAGCGAGGGTTATGGCCTCCATGCATGCCGTTGCTGCCCTTTGCCATTTCGCTTCATCATATACCGAACTGACGATTTCTTTCCCATAGCCCGGAGTTTCGTAGTTTGTGTTCTTCCACGATTTGTCAGGGAAACTTCCATTCCAGATTGGTGATGCTGCAAGAAGAAGAACCCTTGCTTTCAATGCCCTGCAAGCGACTGATGTCGCCCTTCCGAAATCATCAGGAAGAGTGTGCGTGTCAGGAAGAACTGAGGCAGCATCATCGAGAAGATTCACTATATAATCTACGCAATAGTCGAAGTGTGATCTTCCAGGAATATCCGATTTAGAGATGTTCTGGCTCTGTAGTTCATCAATTATTGGACATGGCCCATATAATTCGAGCACCCTGTAATGATAGTATGCTTTCAGAAATTGCACTTCAGCTACATATTGCTGCCGTTCTGCCGACGTGATGTCCGGCTTAAGTTCGTCCAGCTGCCTCAAGAATTGGTTGCAATATCCTATGGCATTGTAGCAGACGAACCAAGGATAAGAGTTGTTATTGTTTATGGTTGAGGGCGTTATGGAATTCCATTGTGCATTCTGTCCAAGATTTTCCCATTCCTGAGGGCAGACAGTTTCATCTGAACCTCCTCCGCTTATTCTGGAGTAACTCATCGGACTTAATCCTCCATTCTGGATGTATCCATAGCAAGAGTAGAGATTGTTTATCACGGCGTTGTTGTCTTTCATCATGTCGTTCAAGTCTGCCTGCTCCGGAGGAACGACATCGAGATAGTTGCACGATGGCAATGCTAGAATTGGAACCAACAATAATTTCAATGCTATATTAAAATGTTTCATGATTTTTCGATTATTAGAATTTAAACTGTAAACCTAGATTGAATGTCCTAGATAGAGGATATGAGTTGTACCATAGTTCGGGATCCCAATATTTAAATGGTGACCAGACAACAATATTGTCACCGTTAAGGTAGATTCTGAAATACTTGAAAGAATATCCGATTTCAAGAGTCTTGAAACGGAGGAAATTGGCTTTTTTCATCCAGAAACTGCTGGGCTGAGTGTTATTGAGAATCTGTGTAGTGAGAACGCCGAGCCGAGGATAATCTACGTCTGAATTATCGGCTCCTTCCGTCCAATGGCTGTCTGCTATCCATTTCATGAGATTCCTGTCATTCGTGTCATTGGCACAAAATGGAAATATGCCGTTAATCATCACATTCCTTTTTCCCGATCCGTTGAAATAGACGCTGAAATCCAATTTCTTATATACCATGCTAACCCCGATGCCATACTGAATCCTAGGAATATTTCCATATGGAGAAAGCATCACCTGGTCTTCGCTAGTTATGCTGCCGTCGCCATTTACATCCCTGTACTTGATGTCACCAGGCATGACAGTGCTTCCGAAATTACTCTGGTCGGCGCTTTCAGATATCTCTTTTGGGTCTTTAAACAGCCCTTCTGCAATATAGCCTGTCATGCGGCTGAGTGGCTTGCCTGTGGATGTCTGCCAGACATAAGGATAATCAGGTTCATCTACATAGACATATTTGTTCTTTGTGTAGGTGTAATTGAATCTGGCATCTATCATGAAATCTTTAGTGAGCTGCCGGGTCCATTTGATGCTTAATTCTATTCCTTTATTGTCTACTTTCCCGATATTGCTCCAAGGGATTGCGCTTCCATAGCCAAGGATGCTTGGAAAAGAGGCTCTTTTCATGAGAATTCTGTCACGTTTGTTATGATACCAGTCGAACGCTACGGTTATCTGGTCAAGCAGATGCAAATCTATTCCAAGATCTAATTCTTTAGCTCTCTCCCAGTGAGCTCCCTGCGTCGCATACGCCGTGACGATTGATCCTTGTTTCCAAGTTCCTCCAGTGTAACCTGAAGCAAAGCCAGTCCCTCCGCTCATATTCACGGAATTTATGTAAAGGAAATGCGGAGCTCCGGCATAGGAGCCCGTCTCATCACTTCCTACTAATCCATATGACCCTCTTATTTTGAAGTAATCGACCTGTTTTTTTAATGGTCCCCAGAAATCCATGTTGCTGGCGACCCAGCCTAATGATACCGCAGGAAAGAATTCAAAACGAGAATTCTCTTTCAGCCTTTCTGTCCCATTGTACCCAAAGTTGAATTCGGCAAGATATGTGTATGCCCAGTCGTAGGTTAGCCTGCCAGAGAATCCTTGGTTCCTGTTCGGCAGCACGTCGCTACGAAATTCTCTCATCATGTACATGAGCATAGCACCCAAGTTATGTTTCCCGAAACTCCTGACCCAGTTGACCCTGGAGTCCAGATAGAAAGTGTTGTCGCTTGACCTGGTCACTCCGGATTGGCTTATGTATTCTGAGCCGACTTGTAGCTCATTCAGTTCAAAATGTGACATGTCATCCTCTGACCATGACCCTTCTTCTACATTATAAAGATAAGGCTGGAGGGATCTTGTGAAATAGGTCTGGGACCAGTTGTTGAAATTCACTAATGCCGTAAGTGACAGCCCTTTAGTGATGAAGTCGAAATTCTGATTCAGATTTAAAGAGACGTTCAGCTTGTTCTCGTTGGTTTCCTTGAACGTATTAAGCATGTTTGCGTATGGATTCGTGTAGAAACGGCTCACGGAGAGCACCTGGCTGCCGAACTTTAAATGAGTGTCAACTTCCTCTTGTGGATATAAAGCAGGGAAAGACACTGGCGTGTTCATATAAATTGCATTGAATATGTCTGAAGCTGAAGTGCTAGGGGATTTTTCCTTGATGATCTGTGCATTCATTCTCAGGTCAATCTTCGTGCTAGGCGTAACCTTGTAACTGATATTGTTCTGGAAAGTGTACAAATAGCGGTTGTAGTTGTTGTCAAAAGAATATTCTTTAGGAACGTCCAAGATTCCGTTGTCGTGATTCATCTGTAAGCTCATATAGTAAGAGACTCTGGATCCCCCTCCTGAAACGTTGATATTACCCCTTTGGCTTGTAGTGTATTTTTTGAACATAAGGTCATACCAGTCGACATCAGGGTATATATACTTGTTGACATGAGCAGCCGTATTTTTAATCTGAGTCTCTGAATATCTTGGAGTTGCTGAAGCTGTTCTGCCGACCTGGGCTTCGTTGTAAGTTCTCATGTATGTAGCCCCATCGGCGTAATCAATGATGTTTACTGGTTGTAGGACAGATTCCTCTATAGTGACGTTTATTCTAGCCTTGGTGTTCTCGCTTCCGCTCTTCGTCGTTATGAGCATTACTCCGTTTGCCCCTCTGGCTCCGTATATCGCAGTTGCTGAGGCATCTTTCAAGATAGAGAAGCTTTCGATTGATTCAGTAGGAATGTTGTTTAAATCACCAACTGAAATTTCTACTCCATCCATCAATATGAGAGGAGTCGTCCTGCCGCCGAATGTGCTTATTCCGCGGATGTAGAATTGGGATGTTGACCCTGGCTGTCCGCTTTGTGTCATAGAGATGACGCCTGCGAGTTTTCCTGCCAGGTTGTTCGTCAGTGAAGAAGTCGGAGCCGAAAGGATGTCTCCTTCGATGGCTGAAATCGCTCCAGTAACCGATACTTTTTTCTGCGTTCCGGCAGCGACCACTACTACTTCTCCAAGGACTTCGCTGTCAGGGGACAGCTGCACGTTGACTATGCCTTGATCGCTGATGTACAAGATTTTATCCCTGTACCCCAACGAGCTAACCACGATTTCGGCATGATTTCCAGTCACATTAAGTGAATATTCTCCGTTATTTCCTGTTATGACACCGTTTTTTGTGCCTTTGAAGAACACCGAAGCGCCTATGATTGGCGTTCCGTCGGTTGCGTCGGTGACTATTCCTGTAACTGTGCGCCCTTTCTGGCTTCCTGTCTGTCTTGATAGCTTATTTCCATCTCGTTTGAGAATGATTTCATTTCCTTGGATTTTCCAGGATATTCCTGTCTGAGAGAACACTTTATCCATTACTTCGTCTATGGAACCGCTGACATCGAATGGTTTGGCAGGGATATCAGCCAAATCTTTGGCATTGTAGAAGAAAGAATAACTGCTTGTCCTCTCAATCAGTTTGATGACTTGGATCGGAGTCATCGATTGCCCTTTCACGACAATCTGCGCTGTCGCATCGGACAGGCTCATGAATGTGATTATGAACGCAAGAATGATGCATCTAGCCACATTTTTGAATTTTGATGATTGCATAATGATTAGTTATATGATAATAGTATTGTTTATGTGTATTAAACATTTTAATATACCGTGACGACATTGTCTTTGAATGAGTATTCAGCACCCAGCAAGTAGCTGACTTTATCAAGAACCTGTTTCGTGGTCTCATTCAATCCAATTGTGCCATTCAGCTTGAGACTTTTATTATCAGGGAGGCTGGTCGTGTCAAATGAGATTCCATATTTCCATTTCAAAAAAGAATTAAGCTGATCCATCGAAACATTATCAAGTTTATAAGCTCCGGATTGCCATGATATTCCTTGGGAAAAAGCTTTTACAGCCAGGGATGAGTCCCTTAAAGAATATGTCAGCTGCTGATTTGGGGATATGTGAATTTTCTGCCCGCTGCTCTCGCTCATGAAATCAACCTTACCTTCGTGCAGGATAACTGAGATTTCGTCGGCATTTTCTCTGACAGTGAAGCATGTGCCTGTGACTTTTATTTTAGCGTCGTTCAAATTCACGTAAAATGGAGATGCGTCTGATGTGTGGACAATTTCGAACACGGCATTGCCTTTGAGGCGCACTTGGCGGTCGTTGATGAAATTACTGTCATAAATTACTTTTGTTCCAGCTTCCATCCACACTTTAGAGCCGTCTGGAAGCATCCTTTCACCATCTTCGTCCGCAATCAGCACAGACTCCTTATTCTCAGAGACTAGATTTTTCGATGGTTTCTGGAACGTGTAAGCTAGAAGGCCTATGCTTATGCAGGCTGCTATGGCAGCAGCTGCCGAAATAACCCTGAGCATCACTTTTTTCCTTTTGGTGCGCTCTATCCTTTCAGACAATTTATTCCAGATTCGTTCGCCAGTTTCTTCCTGACATTCATCGTCGGCTGAATTCCATTGATCCAGCAGGTGTTTCTTAATAGATTTCATTAGCTCGTAATTGAATATTCTATGCTAAATACAAGCTAAATGAATGAAACCCTACCTTCCTACTTATGATTTTAGGAATAAAAAAATATTTTTCTTAATGTATTTGATCGCTTTAGAGATGTTTTTCTCAACTCCTTTCACCGATATCGACATCTTTGCTGCAATTTCTTTATAGCTCAGTCCATATTTGCGACTTAAAAGAAAGGCCTCTTTCTGCCTTGTGGGAAGTTGCGATACCAGCTCCTCGATTAGAAGATATATTTCAGCAGGATTGTATTCCGGGCATTCTTCTTTACATTGCAGAATATGGTATTCCAGAAGTCCTTTCATGGAGGCTTCATTCATTGATCTACGCATCATATTGAAGATGATGTTCCTGGTCATGATGAAAAGCAGTCCGTCGATGCTCCCGCGCTCGTCAAGGCTCTCCCTCTTGTCCCATAATTTAATGAAAACCTGTTGGACTATGTCTTCCCGTTCATTCTTGTCCCTTATGTATAGGCTGGTAAAATGATAAACCTTTTTCCAGTACTTTACATACAGTCTTTCAAAAGATTTCTTATCTCCCATCTTGAGGAGCAAGATATCGCATTGTTCGGACATGACTGCTTACTGGAGCTGTTTCAGGTCCCAGTCCGCCTTGATTTTGTCTATGATGGCGCAAACCACCCTGTAGGTGCGGCTGTCCTTGGTGTACACGGCAGGGGTGACGAAGCTCACGCGGCCCTGCCTCTTGAGTTTGTCGGCGAAAGGCTTTTTCACAGGGTTGTCGGGATCGAAGACGGCCAGGGAATGCCCACCGAACATGGTCACGATTTTCATGCAAGGGATGTCAGTCTCTCCGTCCCCGAAATATATCATTTGCTGGTAAGGGATGCGCTTCTTGTCCTCGTCTATGCTTTCGTTGACCTTGGTGTTGTCGTGCGCCGAGAATATGCCTTTGTTGATCTTGAAGATATATTGCGTCTTGGCGGTATAATCCACCGCTATCCCAGGCCACTCGGCTTCGCCTTTGTCATTATATAAATATGTGCAAGCGAATATGTGCTTGAATTCCTCGGCGATAGGGGAGCCTTCGATGATTTCCTTGAGCCCCGAGGAGTTGATGTAGTGCTCGATCTGCACTCCATGCGCGCTGCCATATCCATTTATCAGCTTGAACCATCCCTTCACTCCTTTGAACAACTGGATATGCTGGCCGAATTGCCTGAAATTCTCTTTCCGCAGGGCGATTCCGTTTTTCTTTGCCTCGTCATACATCATTTTCATGTAGGAAAGCACATTGCTGGCATCCTGGCCGGCAGCGAGCCCATCGCTCATCTTCCAGAATTCCTGAGGGGTCTTTCCCACGGCTTGGATGAAACCGAATTCCTGCATGTTTCCAGGGGATAGGGTTCCGTCAAAGTCGTAAATCAGGGCAACGATTGGTCTTTTCCTCATTATTCCGCCACTTATTCGCCGCATTCGCGGTATATAGATGTTTCCGCAAATATAGCACAAAATGTGATTTGTTTTTAAATTCAAAACCTTAATTTTGCATGCGACGAAATTACAAAAGGATTTAACGATTTAATATATGCAGCATTATTTAGCCAGGCTCCAGAATGCCACGAGGAATTATTGGAACAAATCTGCGTTGAACACCCTGGATGGAGAGTCGTTCACGTATGGTCAGATGGCCGTTCTGATAGAGAAATTTCATCTGCTCTTCGAGAAGGCGGGATTCAAGAAAGGCGACCATATTGCTCTCTGGGCGAAGAACAGTGCAAGATGGGGGATGGCCTATCTGGCCATCAACACTTACGAAACCGTGGTGGTTCCTCTTCTTGCCGACTTCACGCCGGACGGCGTGGAGAGGCTGATAGACCATTCCGACAGCGAGGCTATCTTCATTAATGGAGACAAATGGAAGCAGCTCCACAATGAGAATCTGCCAAAGATTAGGCTGGTGGTGAATCCTGACGACCTGAATATATTATATTGCGATATCCCGGGCGTGGAAGAATTCTGGAGCCGCATCGATGAAGAAATGGAGGAGAGGCATCCAGACGGCTTCAATCCGGAAGACGTGGTCTACCCGACGGACAATCTGGATGACCTTGCGGTCATCAGTTACACATCCGGCTCCACGGGAAATCCGAAAGGCGTCATGCTAACGTACAGGAACTTTTCTGCTACCATTGAGTTCAGCCAGAAGCACAGGCCGGCGAATGACACTTTCAAAATGGTCTCGATGCTGCCTATGGCGCACATGTACGGGCTTGTGATAGAATTCATCTATCCTCTCTGCAATGGGGCGGCTATTTATTGGCTGGCAAAGGCTCCTACTCCTACGACGCTAATCGATGCCTTCCACAGGGTGAGACCTTATCTACTCATCACAGTCCCCCTGGTGATGGAGAAGATATTCAAAGCGAAAATCAAGCCCGTCCTGGACAAACCTTCGATGAAGGTGTTATGCGCCATTCCTGGCATAAGGAATATAATATTCAAGAAAATTTGCACCGGCCTAGAAGAGGCTTTCGGTGGCAATGTGATTGAGTTCATTCTTGGAGGAGCAGCTGTTAATCCAGAGATAGAAAAATGGTTCAAGAGAATCAAATTGCCTTATCTGGTAGGCTACGGGATGACAGAGGCCACGCCGCTGCTGGCGTACGAATCGAGCGATAAGTATGTCGCCGGCTCTTGCGGAAAGCCTGTTGACTGCGCTACCGTGAGAATCGACTCTGATGATCCTCTGCACATCGTAGGCGAGATTCAGGCAAAAGGAGACAATATCTGCATTGGCTACTATAAGAATCCAGAGGCTTCCGAGAACGCTTTCACAGACGATGGCTATCTGAGGACGGGTGACCTGGGCCTGTTCGATGAGCAAGGCAACTTGTTCATCAAGGGACGTATTAAATCGATGATCCTTACCGCAAATGGACAGAACGTTTATCCAGAAGAAGTTGAGGCGGAACTGGATAACCTGAAATATGTCGCAGAGTCGCTGGTAGTAGATCGGTCTTCGCATCTCGTTGCGTTGGTTTACCTTAATGGGGATGCCGTGAAGAAAGATGGATTGATGCTGGAGGACATCTCGGACCTCCCGCAGAGGATTCAGTCTGCCGTAAACAAGCGCTTGCCGAATTACAGCCAGATATCCAAGGTGGAAATCGTTGACAAGCCATTCGAGAAGACACCAAAGATGTCCATCAAGCGTTTCCTGTACAAATAGTGACAATTTGTCAGCATATTCCGGACTGGAACATAATTTGACTTCGATGCCATAGATCCTGGCTGGTGCCAGAAATGACAAAAAATATTTAGATATGGCAGAGAAGAAAGATAATGAAACCCTAGAGAAGGGACGCATCGGGGTGACTACAGAGAATATATTCCCTGTAATCAAACAGTTCCTGTATTCAGACCATGAGATATTCCTGCGGGAGATCGTGGCAAACGCCGTAGACGCCACGCAGAAGATGAAGGCGATTGCCTCTAGCGGGGAATTCAAAGGCGAGACAGGAGACCTGAAGGTCAGGATTGAACTGGATGAGGCTGCTAAAACCCTGAAAGTGATTGATGACGGCGTCGGAATGACTGAGGAAGAGGTTGACAAATACATCAACCAGATTGCATTCTCTTCCGCAGGCGAATTCCTTGAGAAATATAAGGATCAGAATATCATCGGGCACTTTGGTCTCGGATTCTATTCTGCGTTCATGGTGTCCGGGAAAGTGACCATCGAAACCCTCTCTTGGAAAGAAGGCTCGAAGGCTGTCATGTGGTCATGCGATGGCAACCCTGAGTACGAAATGAAGCCTTGCGACAAGGCCGATAGGGGCACCGTCGTTACACTTTATTTCGATGACGACTCAGCTAAGGATTATGGAACGAAAGGTAAGATAGAGCAGTTGTTGAAGAAATATTGCAAATTCATGCCGGTTCCGATCGTCTATGGCAAGCAGCAGGAATGGAAAGACGGGAAATATGTGGACACCGAAAAGGACAACATCATCAATGACGTCGAACCTCTTTGGATCCGCAAGCCATCAGAACTGAAAGAAGAGGACTACATGAAGTTCTACAGGGCTCTTTATCCGATGAAGGAAGAACCTCTGTTCTATATTCATTTGAACGTGGATTATCCTTTTAACCTGACAGGAATCCTCTATTTCCCTAAAATCAAGGACAGGGTTGCCATCGAGAGGAATAACATCCAGCTCTATTGCAACCAGATGTTCGTGACCGACCACGTGGACAACATAGTGCCGGACTTCATGACACTTCTGCACGGCGTGATTGATTCTCCTGACATTCCTCTGAACGTGTCCAGAAGCTATCTGCAGAACGATGAGAACGTGAAGAAAATCTCCTCCTACATCACTAAGAAAGTGGCTGACAGGCTGGAGGAAATATTCAAGAATGACCGCAAGTCATGGGAAGAGAAATGGGACAACCTGAAGCTGTTCATCGAATATGGAATGCTGAGCGACGAGAAGTTCTGCGAGAGGGCTCTTAAGTTCGCCCTTTTCAAGAACACCGATGGGAAATATTTCGCATTCGACGATTACCGCAAGGCGATAGAAGGGGAGCAGACCGACAAAGACAAGAAGGTGGTTTATCTCTATGCCACTAACGTGAATGAGCAATATTCCTACATAGAGGCAGCGAAGAACAAGGGCTACGACGTGCTGCTGATGGACTGCGAGCTGGATGCTCATTATGTGAATATGCTGGAACAGAAGATTCCGGACAGCCGTTTCGCAAGGGTCGACTCCGATTCTGCCGACAACCTCATCGTGAAGGAAGACAAGCCGAAGCCTCAGATGGCAGACTTAGACAAGGAGGACTTGAATACCATCTTCAAGGCCGTGCTGCCTGACGAAAATGAATATTATGTCCAGCCAGACAACTTGGGCGAGAATGCTGCTCCTATACTCATCACCCAGAGCGAATTCATGCGTCGCTGGAGAGAGATGAGCGCACTTGGCGGAGGCCTCAATTTCTATGGAGAGTCGAAACCATCCTACAATATCGTAGTAAATATGGAGAACCCTCTCGTTGCCCAGCTTTGGAACAAGGAAAAGGCGGAGGTGCCAGCTCTTGACCCTAAGGATGTCGAGATTCCGGAGGTGAAGAAAGACGCAACCGAGGAAGAGAAGAAGGCTGCGGAGGATGCCAAAAAGGCTGCTGACGAGAAGAAAACTGCCCACAAAGAGGCCCTGGAAGACCTTGCGAGGAAAGATGAAGTCCTGAGGCAAATTACCGATCTCGCTCTCCTTTCCAACGGAATGCTGAAAGGAAAAGCCCTTGCGAATTTTATTGACAGGAGCCAAAAAGTCGTAAAAGAGGCTTATCTGAGCAAGTAAATTTGGTTTTCTTCCGAAAAATTGCGTACTTTTGCACGTTATAACCAATTGTACGCAATGCCAGAAGCACATTCCGAATATCCGCTCGACCCGGAGAAGGTGTATCTTTCCATGGATGAGCTGACTTTGCAGACGGATGAGGGTCCTAAGACTCTCAGACTGGGTGCGTGGCTGAATCACGACCCTGTGCGAATACACAAGATGATCGTGAGAGACAAAACCCTCCAGGTGGATCAGATAGAGATTTACGCTCCTCTGATGAGCAAGCTCCGCAGGGCTGACCAGGAATATTACCGAAGGTTCATGGGACTTAACGTTACCATCGATTTCCCCGGCTTCGATTCAGACATATTGGCGAAAATTCCTTTCGAGAACGACCCCGTCGGCTTCTACAAATGGTGGCGTAAAGGGAAGCGCGAAAGCAAGGTATACCTGTCAAAGGTTAACCAGTATAAGCTGTTTCAGAAAGTGGCCCTGATGGATCCGAAAATCATGCTGAAGAAAGACTTGGATTTCCTTAAGAATTTCTGAAACCATGGCCGACGACTGGAAACAATTGTTCTCTTTAAACACGGCTCCTTCCGAGAAGGAAAGGAATTTGGACGTGTGGGACGATGAGAACTGCTGTAATTATTCTGTCGACGGCTCGAAACTTCTGGAGGCGTACAACTTTCCTGGAACCGTTCATGTAAAAGAAGGCACTCAAGTAATCTGCGACGAGGCTTTCGCTTTTCAGAACTACATGGCTGAGGACCGGAGAGCTGGGGAGCGTATCCCTGAAGATGAGAGAGTTTCTTACCTAGATAAAATCTTCCTGCCATCGAGCGTGACTCACATAGGAGCCGCCGCATTCAGGGAGTGCGGCTGGATGAAGAGCATCCGCCTGCCAAAATCGTTGAAGGTGATTGGCGAGGATGCCTTTTTCGGCTGCTGGCAATTGCGGAGCATAGCTCTTCCTGCGGCGACGCTGGTCATCGGGGATGGAGCCTTCGCTGAATGCTTCGAGCTTTCGAAAGTGCGCTTGAACAAAGGCCTGAGGGCAATAGGGGCAGATTCTTTCTACTATTGCGAGTCTCTGACGGAAATATATTTGCCGTCTTCTCTAGAATTCATTGGCAGCAATGCTTTCATGGGCGCGAAGCATCTGAAAACTATATTCGTGGCCCCATCGGCAAGGCAGAGAATAGCTGCCATGCTGCCACCAACCCTAGTTAAGAAAATCAAGAATGTTAAATGAGTCCGGAAGCCCAAGATGTCAGGAATGTCATCATGAACCTTTCAGGGGTATATTCTTTTATGAATATGCCTCAGGGAGTCAAAATAGACGGCACCGACATTGAAGGCTGTTCCTCCTATTGCGATTCGTCCGCCGAGGTTCAGATAAAGTCCCGAATGGCGGCTGGGTCAGGGCAGTGATGGACAACCCTTATTCAAGGAAAAGGACTGGGAGGTCAATTCCTGTACTAATATGGAACTTTTTGCTTATATTTGTTTACTATTCAAAAGCCAAGGAAATGAATAAATTTCTCGTCATGTCGGCAATAGCCGTTGCCAGTCTTGCGGCAGTTTCTTGCAAGCCTACGGTCAAGGCTCCGCAAAAGCCTGATTACCAGATGAGTTACACAGTCGGTGACGTCACATTCGAGATGACGAAGATGCCGGCTGGTTTCTTTAAGATGGGCATGTCCTCTGACAATCGGAAGAAAGTGGACGACAGCTATGTGAGGGAAGTGGCTTTGGATGGTTTCGTAATCAGTGCTCCAGTGACCAATGCCTTATGGAAAGCGGTAATGGGAGACAATAGAGCTGGCAAGCCGGAAGCGCCCGTGGACATGGTCTCTTGGGCCGACATCCAGAAGTTCATGGCTAAGCTGAACAAGATTACCGGCAAGGTTTTCCTGCTCCCTGACGAGGCTCAGTGGGAATACGCTTCTGGAGTGGAGGATTTCGGAAGAGCCCTTGGGAAGAGGTCTGAATGGTGCCTGGACAGTTATGTCTCGCCAGATGAACTTCGAAGTGCTCAGAAGGAATCCATGACCGGAGGTCTGCTATGTAATCCGGCTCCGGAGGAAAAAGGTGACGAGAAGGTTATCAGGACCATTGCCGCTAGAATGCCATTGGAGATGCATACCCGAAAGGCAGGGCTTGGCTTCAGGCTTGTCCAGCCAACAGAGGAAAAATTTTCAGAGGACTTGTTCAATAGCCTCACTGGCGCTGTCCAAGACAGGGAGCCGGTACGCACCTTGGAAGGCAAGCCCGAGAAATTCACCGTGAACGGGGTAGGGTTCGAGATGGTCAAGGTCGCTGGTGGAACGTTCATGATGGGATTCAGCGAGAAAGACTTGCCTTTCGAGAAATTCAATGTCCCGGAGAATGAAAAGAATGCACATGAGGTGACGCTCGACGATTTTGAAATCGGCAAGACCGAGGTCACTGCAGCCCTTTGGAAAGCAGTGATGGGCAGCCTGCCGTACTTGAACGACCCCGAAGACCTTCAGAAACCTGTAGGCAACGTCTCTTGGTTTGACTGCAAGCAGTTCATTCTAAGACTTAATTCACTTACGGGAAGGAAATTCTGCCTTCCTACCGAGGCGGAATGGGAATATGCCGCCAGAGGCGGAAAACTTTCGAAGCATAGTGGATTCAGCGGCTCGAACGATGCTGGCATAGCGATGTGGTTCGTGGATAACGCCAAGATGGAGAAGCACGACGTGGCCACCAAGAAGCCTAACGAGCTGGGAATATACGACATGAGCGGCAATGTCTGGGAATGGTGCAATGACTATGGCGAAAATTACGGGAACGATGCACAGACCAATCCTGTAGGTCCCGAGGAGGGGAACATGAGGGTTATGAGGGGAGGCAGCTGCGCAAGCAAATGGGATGCATGCCGGATTTCCAACAGATTATTCATCCCGCCTGAGAACATAAAGAGCACCTTTGGTTTCAGGCTTGCGATTTAATATTTATTGCGGCAATATTTGATTAAATTATTATATTGTTAAACAAATACCTTAATATTCATAAGAATCATGGAAGAAAACCTGAAAGTAACGTGCCTGCATGACAAGCATGTCGCTCTGGGAGCAAAGATGAGCCCGTTCGCTGGCTTTGATATGCCAATACAGTACACTTCAATTACGGAGGAACACAACGCCGTTCGTAATAAGGTAGGGATGTTCGACGTGTCGCATATGGGAGAAGTCTTCATCAGTGGAACGGATTCCACTAAGTTCGTCAATCACATATTCACTAATGACGTAAATTCTATCCAGCAAGGACAGATCCTGTATGGGATGATGCTTTATCCTGATGGGGGTACCGTGGATGACTTGCTAGTATACAAAGAATTCCAGCCGGATCATTACCTTCTGGTAGTGAATGCCGCGAACATAGATAAAGACTATCAATGGATTCTGGATAATGCCAAAGGTTACGATGTGGAAATCGTCAATGATTCTCAGAACTGGGGACAGCTTGCCATTCAAGGGCCTGATGCAGAGGCTGTGGTTGAAAAAGTAACAGGTTTGGCAGTTAGCGAGCTCACGTTCTACACGTTCAATGATTTCGTGGTTGATGGCAAGAGGATCATCATCAGCCGCACTGGCTATACCGGAGAAGACGGATTTGAGATTTACGCTAATCCGGACCTAATAAGGAAATATTGGGATGAGTTCATAGACGCAGGCGTGACACCTTGCGGTCTGGGATGTCGCGACACTCTCCGTTTCGAGGCAGGGCTTCCGCTTTACGGTGACGAGCTCAGCAAGGACATCTCCCCTGTGGTGGCAGGATACTCGATGTTCTGCAAGCTGGACAAGGAAGAATTCATCGGCAAAGATGCTATAGCCAAGCAGAAAACTGAAGGTGCTCCTATGAAGCTTGTGGGCATCGAGCTGAAAGACAGAGCTGTTCCAAGAGCAGGTTACCCTGTCCTCCTTGCTGATGGAACCGAGGTCGGTCACGTCACGACTGGCTATCATTCCATAACCCTTGACAAAAGCCTCTGCTATGCTTTAGTCAAAAGGGAGTGCGGAGCTCTCGGCAATGTGCTTTACGTGCAGATTCGCAAGAAAGTGTTCGAGGGTACGGTGGTTAAGAAAAGATTTTATCAAAGCAACTATAAAAAATAAAATTTATCATGAGCAAGACTATTGAAGGCCTCCATTACAGCGAGGATCACGAGTGGGTAAAGGTTGAGGGTGGCACAGCCCTCATCGGGATAACTGACTTCGCCCAGAGTTCACTTGGGGACATAACATACGCCGATCTTCCGGAAGCAGGCGATGAGGTGGAAGCAGGCGAAGAATTCGGAGCTTTGGAAAGCGTCAAGGCTTCCAGCGAGCTGCTTTCTCCAGTTTCCGGCAAAGTTACCGAAGTGAATGCCGACCTTGAGAATGCGCCGGAGAAAATCAATGAAGATCCTTACGGAACCTGGATCATCAAGGTGGAACTGAGCGATCCTTCCCAGGTTGAATCCCTGATGGATGCCGCTGCTTACGAGGAATTCACAAACAAATAAAGAGCATGGCGAATTTTGCATATTTCCCTCATACCGATGATGATATTCGCCAGATGCTCAAGAGAATAGGGGTCTCCTCTTTGGATGACCTCTATTCTGATGTTCCGGAGACTGTGAAGCATAATGGCGATTATGATCTTCCTGACGCCATGTCTGAGGATGAGGTTAGGGAATATTTCGAAAAGCTGGACAAGAAGGACGAAAAACTGAAGGTGTTCGTTGGCCAGGGCGCTTACGACCATTACACTCCTTCGGTGGTGCCGTACATCACTTCCAGGTCGGAATTCCTGACGGCATACACCCCGTACCAGGCCGAAATATCCCAAGGAACTCTCAGGTACATATTCGAGTATCAGAGCATGATTTGCGCCTTGACTGGCATGGATGTCAGCAATGCTTCAATGTACGATGGCCCGACTGCTGCGGCGGAAGCCGTGAAGATGGCTCCTGCCTGCACAAAGCACAAGACCAAGGTGCTCATCTCCGAGACCCTGCTCCCTAACGTGATAAGGGTCATCGAGACTTACGCCAAATATCACGGAATCGAGCTTGGATATATTCCTGTGATGGACGGACACACCTGTCCTCACCACATGAGGGCAGAACTTTCCAAAGGTGACGTGGCTGGAGTCGTGGTGCCTTCCGTCAACCGTTACGGGATTATCGAGGACCTCACCGGATTTGCGGAAGCCATTCATGAGGAAGGCGGAATATTCATAGAATATTGCGATCCTTCTGCCCTTGCGGTGCTCCGGACTCCTGGCGAGTGGGGGGCTGACATTGCAGTCGGTGACGGACAGAGTTTGGGAATTCCTTTGAGCTTCGGCGGTCCTTATGTCGGCTTCATGGCCTGCAAGAATGAATATGTCCGCAAAATGCCTGGTCGTATCGTCGGCGAGACTGTCGATTCAGAGGGACGCAGGTGCTTCTGCCTCACTCTGCAGGCTCGCGAGCAGCATATTCGTAGAGAAAAAGCTACTTCCAACATTTGCTCCAATGAGAGCCTGATGGCGCTTTATGTGACCGTCTATCTCTCAATCATGGGACCTCTGGGCATGAAAGAAGTGAATGACCAATCATACGCAGCCTCTCATTATCTTCATGACGAACTGCTCAAAACTGGCAAATTCGAAGAGGTCTTCACTCAGCCGTTCTTGAAGGAGTTCGTGCTGAAGCCGCTGATTCCTGTGGAGAAGCTGCAGATGAAGCTGGTTGACGGCGGTTTCTTCGCCGGTCTTGAGACCGAAGAGGGCTATGTCACTTTCTGTGCCACGGAAAGGCGCACGAAGGCAGAAATCGACGAACTTGTAAAATTAGTGAAGGAGGCGTGAGAATATGAAATATTACGATAAATTAATATTTGAACTCTCCAAAGAGGGGAGAACCGGATATTCGCTTATGAGGAACGAGTGGACTGACTCAACGGACTCGATTCCTGCTGGGCTCAGGCGCAGCACTCCTGCAGCGCTGCCTCAGGTGAGCGAGGTGGACGTCGTGCGTCACTATACTAACCTGTCGCAGATGAATTTCGGCGTAGATACCGGTTTCTATCCGCTTGGCAGCTGCACGATGAAATACAATCCAAAGATAAATGAAGAGATTGCAGGGATGAAGGGCTTCCAGAGCCTACATCCGTTGCAGCCTGCTTCGACCGTGCAAGGTGCTCTTCAAGTATATTACGAGATGGACAAATTCCTCGCAGAACTGACCGGGATGGCTTATTTCACGTTCAATCCATGCGCAGGCGCTCACGGAGAGCTGACTGGCCTCATGATAATGCGCCAGTACCATCTGCTTCGGGGAGATCTGAAACGTACTAAGGTGATAGTCCCAGACAGTGCTCACGGCACCAATCCTGCCAGCGCAGCTGTCTGTGGCCTTGATGTCGTTGTCGTCAAATCCAATGCCGACGGCCTAGTGGACGTTGAGGATCTGAAACCTCTGCTCGGCGATGATGTGGCGGGGATCATGATGACGAATCCGAACACCTTGGGACTCTTCGAGAAAGAAATCCTCGAAATCGCGGAACTGGTTCACGGCTGCGGAGGACTGCTTTATTACGACGGAGCCAACATGAATCCGCTTCTTGGAGTCGCGCGTCCGGGTGACATGGGATTTGACATATTGCATCTGAACCTGCACAAGTCGTTCTCCACCCCTCATGGCGGTGGCGGTCCTGGCTCAGGCCCGGTAGGCGTTTGCGAGAAACTTGTGCCATATCTTCCTGTCCCTGGGGTAGTAAAAACTTCTGCTGGCAGCTTCGCAGTAATTGGCCGCGCTGGCGCTGGGAAGTCAAATACTGCCAAGAATGCAGGAGGCTGCTCCGAGAGTGCTGGCGAAGTGTCTGGATTCCTCGGAAACTTCCTTGTGATTCTCAGGGCATACGCCTACATCCTCATGATCGGCAAGCAGAATGTCAAGTTGTTGGGCAAATTGGCCTCTCTGAATGCTAACTACGTCAAGGAAATCTTGAAAGACAGCTATAAGCTTCCTATTCCTTCGGTCTGCAAGCACGAATTCGTATTCGACGGGCTGATTGATGACGGTGCTTCCAAATCTTCTGACGGCAAGGGCGCGACTACGCTCGATGTTGCTAAGAGGCTTCTGGACTACGGTTTCCATGCGCCTACTATCTATTTCCCTCTGCTTTTCCATCAGGCCCTGATGATCGAGCCTACGGAGACCGAGTCGAAAGAGACGCTGGATGCTTTCATCGACGTGATGAAGAAAATAGCTACTGAGGCTGCCGAGAATCCTGATTTGTTGAAGACCGCTCCTCACGATACTCCGATCTCCAGGCCTGACGAGGTGAGGGCTGCCCGACATACTATCTTGAAATATCGAGATGAAGAGACGACTCCTAAATAATTAATAGCATGAGTAAAAAAATTTCTAGAAGAGACTTCATGAGTTATTCGGCTCTAGGTCTCGCGAGCTTAACGATTCTGCCAAGCTGGACTATTTCAGACGGGCCGCAGAAAGGGAAGAAAATTGCGCCAAGCGACATGATCGTTCTTGGATTCATCGGACTTGGCAGGCAAGGGAGGAGTGATTTCAATAGCTTCTCCGCTTGCCCTGGCGTTCAGGTGGCAGCATGCTGCGACGTGGATTCCATCAAGCGTGAACGCTTCAGAAGGGATGTCACTAAGTGGCAGAAGGAGAATGGAATGAACGAGCGTTGCGACATGTATGAGTTCTACCAGGACCTCCTCGAAAGAAGAGACATCGATGCGGTCGGCATTGAAACTCCTGATCACTGGCACGCCCTGATTACGATTGGTGCGGTTGATGCTGGCAAGGATGTATATTTGCAGAAGCCTCAGGCCTACACCATCACTGAGGGTCTTGCCGTTCAGACCGCTGTTAGGCACAATGGCAGAGTTTTGCAGATGGGAAGCCAGCAGCGTTCCAGCGCAGAGTTCCAGCAAGCCATTAAGATGATCCGTGAGAAGGCAATCGGCCACATAGACAAGATCTATGCTAGGGTTGGAGATCCACCAAAGCCTTTCGACCTTCCTGAAATGCCAGTGCCTGCTAATCTGAATTTCAACATGTGGCTTGGGCCTCTCAATGATCCGAAGATCCATTATCATTCAGACATCTGCCCTGTTGTCTCCCTCGATCCTCCTCAGGACGAGCAGCTCTGGGGCGCTTGGCGTTGGTACTGCGAGACCGGGAACGGCTATCCTGCTGACTGGGGCGCTCACATGTACGACATCGCCCAGGCTGCACTTGGAATGGATGGCTCAGGCCCAGTGGAATTCATTCCTAAGGGATACAACGGTGCCGAGCATGACACTATGAAATATGCCAACGGCGTGGTGATGACAGAGCAGCCTTTCGACGAGGAGAAGCCTGATTGGCAGGGTCTCAAGTTCATTGGCGACAAAGGCTGGATCAAGGTTGCGAGAGGCTATATCGAGTGCTCTGATCCTAAACTTCTGAAGAAGAGCCAGGAAGAGGTTAAGGCCGGCCAGTACGAGGTCAGCTCTCCTCACATGCAGAACTTCCTGGATGCGATTCGTGATCATAAGGATCCTATCGCTCCTGTCGAGTGCGGAACCAGCACGAACACTCTCTGCTGCCTGACGAACATCGCCCGCGAGCTTAACCGTCCGGTTCACTGGAATCCGGCGACCCTCAGCTTCGAAGGTGATAAGGAAGCTGCCCATCACAGGCTGTACTACTACGACTACCGTCGCCCGTACAAGCTCCCTTACATCGACACTCGCAACAATCTTTAGGAGTATGAGCGTGAGGTAATGCCTTTGGAAATATTGATAATGAATATGTTGCAGAGGCTTACCTCACGCTCTGTCAATGTAGGGTATGAGCGTGAGATAGTGTCTCTGGAAATATTGATAATGAATATGTTGCGTAGGCCGACCCCGCGCTCAAGGCTTTTTGCGAATATGAAATTTGCATAAATTATTAAAAGGGATTGCAGATTGACGGATTATTCCTATATTTGCAATCCAAACCAATGGGGCATTAGCTCAGCTGGTAGAGCGCTTGCATGGCATGCAAGAGGTCAGGAGTTCGAATCTCCTATGCTCCACAAAAAAAGGCTTGCAATCTATTTGCGAGCCTTTTTTTGAATCTACTTCAATCCCCACGCCTCGCAAATCCCGAGCGCCCCAGCCCGTCATCCTGAACGCCCCTCCACGTCATCCTGAACTTGTTTCAGGATATAGGCCTTCGATAATATAGATTCTTTCGTCAGGATGACAGGTTAGTTATTTCGTAATACTGCAACCAATGAGCGAATATCAGTCCGAATGCTTTTGCCGCGCGAACCAATCCCAAGTGCAAGGCTCTCCAGCGTGGTACGCCATGCAAACCCCCTCCATGTCATCATGGTGTTTGCATACCCACATTAATTACGGCCACTCCAGGGCCACACTACCTCGCGCGGCAAATGCATGATGCGCCATACAGCATGCCGCTGCCAGAGACGGTTGTGCTCTTGTGCTGGCTCTCTGGTTGATCCGCTCGGAGGATTTGTCCGCCGAAGCCGTGGCCTCTAAACGATGTCGTATTTTTTAACAATTACTGGCAAGTGGCGACGCATAGTAGCCGTTTGTCCGGGCCCATGGCGCATCCGAGGAGGCGTTCATCCAAAGGCACTCACGTATTCGTAATTAAATTTTTAAGCACAGGGTTTTGCATCTGACCTGAAAAACGCCCACAGAAGTGAGCGAATGGATTCAAAAATCATCTTCTGATATACTGGCTTTTAAGAGTTCTTTATGCAGATAGCCACCAATTACATCGTATGAGAATGATTTCTCATGTACTATTGGTACTGTAGACAGTCTCACTTTTGCTATTCCGGATTCAAAAAAAGCGATGTCATCCCTTGATACGGAAAACTGTGCAATCGCACTTAATTCTGAAACAGGAATCATGACATTGTTAACGAAAAAACCTCTCACGTTTCCGGGAGAGGTTTAGGAGAAGTGGCAGAATGGGCTACTGTTGGACAGTTATTGCCTATTCCACAAGGAATTCAAAGACGTTTGAGGGAGTGATTGTCTTGAACGTTGCTCCCTGGTAAGCTTCAGCGAAAGATTTAGGGCAGGAGACGTTCTCTTCCGGATTCCATTTGAATTCGTAAGCAGTGATCTTCCCGTCTTCTTCCTCTATCAAATCAATCTCTTTCTTTGCTGTGGTTCTCCAGAAGTATCTGCTTGCAAAGGAACGGTCGTATTCGAGTTTTTTCATTCGTTCAGCCACCAGCCAGTTCTCCCACATATGGCCTACTTCCCGATGGTCCCGAAGTTCAATGGGTGCAAAGTTCCCGATGATGGCGTTGCGGATACCCATGTCCCAAAAATAGATCTTCTTGTCGAATTTGAGCTCATTGCGAAGGTTGCGGGCAAAGGATGGGAGACGGAAGATAATGTAGCATTTCTCCAAGATGTCGATATACTTCTCGACAGTCTTGGAGTCGATGCGGATGAGATTTGCAATCTCGTTGTAACTGACCTGGGAACCAATCTGGAATGCCAGAGCACGAAGCAGAGATTCCAACTTGTCTTGTTTGGCGATTCCCTTGATGTTGAGGACATCTTTGTATAGATAACTATCCATCAGTTCTTTGAGTACGATCCGCTCCTCGCCGGGAGAGGTCACCACTTCCGGATAATTGCCGTAAAGAAGGCGTTGAGGCAGGAGGCGCGTTTGCTCCAACAGACTGGAATCATCCACCAACTCTTTGAAAGAAAGCGGGAAGAGTTTGAACTCTCGCTTGCGACCGGAGAGGGATTCGTTGACTTCTTCAGCCAGTTCGAAAGCAGAACTGCCTGTCGCGACTAGTCGGATATCCTTCATCTTGTCCGTCACGAGTTTTAGGACATTGCCGATATCGTCTATCTTTTGAGCCTCGTCAATGACCACAGTAGTTGCCTTGCCAAAGATAGCGCGAAGGCGGGTTGAGGTGGCGTCTTTGAGGATGGCGCGTACATCAGCCTCATCTCCATCCAGGAACAGGACATTTTCTTCACCAGAGAAGAGAGCCTCAGTGAGGGTGGATTTCCCTACCTGACGAGCCCCCATGATGGTGACAGCCTTCTTGCCGGCAAGGGCCTTACGGATGTTATCTTCGATGCTTCTATGGATCATGATGTACTTCTTTTTTGTGCAAAGATAAAGATTTGAGGATAAGATTCCAAGAATATTATGAAATTATCGGAATTAATTCCAAGAATAATGAAAGATTCACGGAAATTTACAGCTCCCATTGAACTTGGTCATCGAGGCCGCCTTGATATCATTCACGATGTCTATGTAGGGTTTCATGGAAGAATAGTCGCTGTGGCCTGTCCATTTCATAACAATGTGTCTTGTCCTGAAAAAAGTTGACAAAAAAAGAGAAGAAATGAGGGCAGGAAAAGACAAAGAGAATTATGACAGGAATCTGCCGGAGGCGCTGCGGATGTATTTCCGAGAGGGGATGAACTATGCGCAAATAAGCAGAAAAATTCCCTCGAACAGAGAAACAATTCGGATGTGGATTATTAACTTCAAGGGAGAATACGGAGAAAACTACGAGAGAGCCCTAAAAAAGAATAACGAGGAGAAGGACGCCCACGCATCTCGAGCGGAGCTGCTCCGGGAAATATCCGACCTTCGGAAAAAGCTGAAGGCGAAGACAGTGGAGGCTGACCTGTACAATGAGATGATCAAGATCGCGGAGGAGGAGTTCAAGATTCCGATAAGAAAAAAACGAGGTGCCGAGCAGTGAGGATCCTGCACGCACAGACAGGTCGGACGCACAGCGTCAGCGGGATGTGCGGACTGTTAGGCACAAGCAGACAGGCCTATTACAAGAAGGACGACTTGAAATGCATGGTGACGTACGCACTGGAGGAGTTTGTGGTCCAGTTCGCAAAAGAGGTACGAGCGAAGGATCCGGGGATAGGTGGGAAGAAGATCTGGCACATGTACATGCAGGGCCTTGGCCGGCAGTACGGAATAGGGCGCGACAGGTTCTACGCCATACTGGACGGGCACGGGATGAAGTTGACGCAGAAGAGGCGGAAGCCTCGCACGAGTAGAGTGACGCATTGTCAAAGTCAGGAAGAGCATCGCGATAAATGATTATTTAGCTGCCTGACGGATACCTGGCCGTTCATCAAGAGCGGCAGAAGCTCGTTGCGCAGGTTTCGAAGTTCTGCGGTCTGTTTGTTCTCTTTGTATATATTCGCATAGATTGGACTAACTATAGAAGAAAATTGTTGAATAACCGCAGTAGGAATCCTTACTGTAGGGACTTGTTTGAGAGCCTCCATAACAAGACAACGTATTGTGCTTCCCATCGCAGCCTTATCCGCTAGCAATTGAATTTCAGTGCTTCGAAGGAGAGAATATAAGAACACTGGAGAAGTGTTATCTTGAGCTCTAAGAGTGAAAGATGTCTCGCTTATATTCCAATTTTTCGGTGGCTCTTGGATAAAATATGTTCTGCCAATAGTACCGATTGCACTGAAAATGATATCACCTACACGAAGTTGAGACCTCGCATTAATCTTTTTCAAAGCCACATCATCACATCTATCACAGTTCTCCCAATCTATGTCAGTCCCGGTCAAGGACTTTATGGTAATATAGAAGTTCTCGCCATTACCAAGCACGAAGTTTGACCGAGGATTCAATCCATTTGTGATTCGACCAATATAGTAATCAATTCTACAGTTACCCCATCCTTCCGGCAATTCTCTTTTCAGCACTTCGTTCCAGACCATCTTTCCGCCGGAGGACTTATACGGCTTACCGTTTTCGTCAGGAAAGTCGAACTGAACGAACCAGTAGTCGTACAGCTGGCGGGCCATGGCCTCTAAATAATCATTTTGCAGAGTGCCGGAGGGTGTTATCTTATATGCTTTTCAAAACAAGAAAACGTATGATTGAACAACTCACACAAGACATTCTTACGGGAATGAATGGAACTCTCACCGAAGAGCAGCAGAATAGGCTGCGAATGGTGCTGTCAAATGTTCTTGGCGGCTTTACTATCGAGAAACGTATGACCGACAAGGAGCAGGAATCCAAAAATAACACACTGATTCTTAAATCTTTCCTGTCGGCAAAAAAAGTCGAGGGATGCTCAGAAAAGACTCTCGCATATTATGAGTCCACACTTGTAAAATTGCTGGAATCCATAGATAAAGGTCTGTCAGAGATGACAACTAATGATGTCCGGCAGTACCTTGCCACCTTCAAGGAGAGACGGGGCTCCAGCAAGGTGACCATCGACAATATCCGAAGGATATTCTCCAGTTTTTTCTCATGGCTCGAAGATGAGGACTACATTATCAAGAATCCTGTGAAACGCATACACCGGGTAAGGGCGGACAGCCTCGTCAAGGAGGTCATCAGTGATGAATCTATGGAAATCCTCCGGGACTCCTGCGTTGAAATGCGAGACCTAGCCATGATAGATTTGCTCGCTTCAACCGGGATGAGGGTCGGGGAACTTTTCCGCATCAACATTTCCGATATTGATTTCCAAGAACGGCAATGCGTTGTTTTCGGGAAAGGAAATAAGGAACGGACAGTGTATTTCAACGCCCGTACAAAGATTCATTTGCAAAATTATATCCGCAGCCGGGAAGACAACAATCCAGCCCTTTTCGTATCCCTTGCAAAGCCGTTTAATAGACTGACTATCAACGGTATAGAAAAAAGACTCCACTATCTCGGAGAGCAAGTAAACATGGCAAAAGTTCATCCACATAAATTCCGCAGGACGTTGGCCACCACCGCCATCGACAAAGGCATGCCCATTGAGCAAGTCCAGAAATTGCTCGGTCATCAGAGAATAGACACAACTTTGCATTATGCGATGGTTGACCAGAACAATGTCAAGAATTCACACAGAAAATTCATGAATTGACAAGGGTATTGGCAGAAAATCCTTAACTTTGGATGCTAAAGTGTTAGGATTATGGCCATTGAGACCCAACATATAGAGTTCAAACGGATATGGAAGGATGACTACCTCAAATGGATTTGCGGCTTTGCGAACTCCGAGGGTGGACAGCTTTTCATCGGTGTTGATGACAGTGGTAATCCTGTGGGGCTTGACAATGCTAGGAAACTGATGGAGGATATTCCCAACAAGATAGCCGCCACCTTGGGTGTTGTCGTTGGAGTCAATTTGGTAGAGAACTATTCGAAGCAATATATCTCCATATCCATACCTGTTAGCAGTGCACCTATAGCATATCAAGGGAAGTACTATATTCGCTCCGGAGCGACTTTGCAAGAATTGTCTGGCATTGCATTGCAGGACTTTGTGATGCGGAAAATAGGACTTACTTGGGAATCTCAGGCAGTGCCAGAAGCAACCCTTGACGACATTGATCCGAAGGCAATCAAGTACTTCATTGAGAGAGGAATCTGGTCTCATAGGATTCCCGAAAGCGCACTAAATGATTCTGCTGAAACTGTTCTTCGCAACAGGAACCTCATTGACAAAAACGGTCGTCTTACCCTTGCCGCCCTGTTGTTGTTCGGGAAGAATCCACAACAATACTGCTTGACCGCACGTGTGAAAATAGGTATGTTCGGCCCCGGATATTCCGACCTAGAGGGACAGAATATCGTGGATGGCAATCTTATTCAGATGGCAGACCGGGTCATGGATGTCCTTGACCAGAAATATTTGATGCGTCCTATTCATTACGAAGGATGGCTTCGAATGGAACCACTTGAAATTCCGGACGACGCTTTGAGGGAGATACTATATAACTCCATCATTCACAAGGATTACCGTGGAGGAGAGATTACGATTCGGGTATTCAAAGACCATCTGGAAATATGGAATCCCGGAAAGCTACCGGAGGATTTTGACATTGACAGGCTGTGGGAAAGGCATGGCTCTGTCAAGCGAAATAATCTGATTGCCGAAGCCTTCTATTATGCCGGGTTCATAGAGAATTGGGGACGGGGCTTCGAGAAGATACATAATGCTTTCATTGCTGAGAACTTGAAACTTCCCACCTTTTCCTCTCATACCGGAGGGTTTGAAGTCGATATCCTTCGGGAGAAGTACGTAGTCATGTCCGGCTACGATAAGATTATGGACAAGGTTGGCACTAAAAATGTCACAGATGACACAATAAATTTCAACGAACAACTTTCTGATAGACAGAAAGATATTCTCAAGTTGCTGGGTTATTATGACACAGATGATGTCAGAATAAATGTCAGAATAAACGCTTCTGAGTTGGCCGAGAAGTTTTCGGTTACAACAAGAACCATTATGAGGGACATGGATGTTCTGGTCGCCAAAGGCCTCCTTCGCAGAGTTGGGGCGAGAAAGAACGGATACTGGGATATTGTAAAGAAATGAGATTACAACGATATAAATTTGGTGAATTGGTTGATGTCACAAGAGGGACAAGCCTGTCCGGGGAATATTATTCCACGGAGGGCAGTCTTATTCGGCTTACATTAGGAAATTTCGACTACTCCAAAGGAGGGTTCAAGGTCAATACATCCAAAGATAATATCTTCTTTACGGGAGAAGTTAAGCCCGAATATATTCTGAATAAAGGTGATATCATCACACCATTGACGGAACAAACTCCGGGGCTGTTGGGCAGTACCGCAAGAATACCGGAATCTGGCAAGTACATTCAGAGTCAGGATGTCGCTCTCATTAAATGCATGACGGGGAAGATTGACCCCTCGTTTTGCTATTACCTTGTATCTTCTGCTCCTGTGAAGAAACAGTTGGGGGCGGCTGCCCAGCAAACGAAAATCAGGCATACAAGTCCCGACAAAATCAAGGATCTAATTGTAGATATACCGTCGTTAGAGGAGCAAAAGGCTATTGGGCACTTTCTTGACACTATCGATTCCAAGATTGAGAACACAAGGACTATAAATGATTATTTAGCTGCCTGACGGATACTTGGCCGTTCATGAGTAGAGGAAGGAGTTCATTACGTTGAGCAATCAAATCCTCAATTTCTTTTCCTATTATCATCTGCCTCCCAAATATCGGAGAGCAAACGCTCTCAAATCTTCCTACCACAGAGGCGTTTGGAACCACAACTGGCAAAGAATGCAATTCATCTTTAGTGATAGAACCAAATGTTGTTCCCACGGCGTTTTTATTCTCGAAGGCCGTTTTAAGGTCTCGAATAATGAAATACAGATGGGGCATTGAACCGATCTTTGAGTGGAGAGCGGCAAGACCTCGTCCGATGCAGCAATCATTGTTGGCTATATTGACTGCGCCTACAGGTGCGCGAACGCTCATTAGAATATCTCCTTTCTTAGCGAAACGAGTTGGAGAATTCGTGTATTGCCTTACAGAAGGAAAACGAATTCCAAAATCGGTACTCCCTTGATAGAAAAGAATACCATCGCCAACTTCATTATAAGATCTTCCGTCAGGAGATTGTCCCATTGTAATACTTGATATATCAATAAGTTGTCCCTCATTCCACCCATCAGGAATCTCTCGCTTAAGCTTCTCATTCCATACCATCTTTCCGCCGGAGGACTTATACGGCTTACCGTTTTCGTCAGGAAAGTCGAACTGAACGAACCAGTAGTCGTACAGCTGGCGGGCCATGGCCTCTAAATAATCATTTATCTGCCGATTGATTTCTATCTTCCGGTCAATGTTTGAAAAGATATCTCCGATTCTTTCCTGTTCATCTATCGGAGGAAGAATGATGGGGATAGAGTTAAGCGTGTCAATGGAAAGAGTGTATCGCTGACCGCTGCCGGAGGCATTTGCGCTGAAGAACTTCTGGATAAACTCTGTATGGAGGAAGGCATTCAAGTATTCCCCATTGAGTTGAGAGTCATCCGGAGTAATCAAGGCGCAGTGATAACCGAGAACCACATCCTCGAAATTATCCGCTATGTATGTGGGAATGCCTATGTCGTCACGGGTTTCGCTATCTTTTGTGACAGCGACCTGACCCCTGTGCAAAGAAAACTTCTCAATTTCTCGCTCATTGGCAGAGGCAACCATCAAGGAGTCATGCATACGGGCAGTTATAACCCAGTTCTTATAGACATCAGTAAAATTGCAAAGCCTGACAAGGGCTTCTCCATAAGTGGCCTTTTTGTCAACTCCACTGATTTCCACAAGGGCGACTTCGCCTAACTTGACACGTCTCATATTACCCATTGAATGTCAAACCGTCCAATTGCTTGATTATCTCCGCTTCCAGCTTCCGGGACTCCTCGAACTTGGCTACGAGTGACTCCCGGTAGTCGGCCATGCGCTTCTGGAACTCATCTGCGGTGATGTCCTTGTACTGAATCTTGATGTCGAAATATTGCCCGGCAGACAGGGAGTACCCCTTCTCCTTGATTTCATCGTAGGACACGACCACCGAAAAGTCATCCACGACCTTTTCGTTCGTGAAGGTATCGACAATCTGCTCTATTTCACTGTCAAGCAGGCGGGTACGCTGTTTGTTGCCATCCTTGTACTCTTCGCCCAGCTTGCTGGCATCGATGAGGACGACCTTCTCGTGCTTTCTGGACTTGTCGAAGAAGAGCACGGAGACATTGGTTCCCGTGGTGGCGAAAACATTAGAAGGCATGGAGACACAGCCATACACAATCTTCTCATCCACAATCTTCTGAAGAATCTTCTTGCCAATGCCGCTCTTCGTAGTGATGAAGCCAGTAGGGACAACGATGGCTCCCTTTCCTTTACCTTCTTCAAGGCAATAGAGCATGTGCTGGATGAAGCACAGGTAAATCTCCATCTTGGGCTTGTCGGGATCGATTGACTTCGGCTTATTGGGAACACCTGCCCAAAAACGCATCGTGTCTTGGGCAATCGTATCACGCTCGTCTGGGAAATCAAGTTTAAACGGAGGATTGCTGACGATAAAATCGAATTTCTTCAACGAGCCGTCCGGATTTTTGTGGCCGGGCTTGAGCAGTGTGTTGCCTTGTATGATGTTCTGTATGCTGGGCACGAGATTGTTGAGGATAAGGTTGAGCCTCAGCATCTTGGAGGATTTCTGGGAAATATCCTGACTGTAGATGGTACACCTGTTCTCTCCGATGGTATGGGCAAGAGCCATGAGCAGCGTGCCGGAACCAGCGGAAGGGTCGCAGCAGGTGACGCCTCTCAGGTCTTTATTGTTCCCCACTAGGAGCCGTGCCATGATGAGGGCGATGCTGCGTGGGGTGTAATACTCGGCATACTTGCCGCCTCCATCCTTGTTGTAGTCCTTTATCAGGTACTCGAACATAGTGGAGAAGAAGTCGTACTTCATGGCGAACATCTCCTCAAAGTTGGTCTTCGGGTCGGCGATGAAGCGCATGAGGGAGATGGCGAACTCGTCCCTCTGTGTCGAGTCCGGGATGAACACCGTAATGGGCTCGAAAATGGTGAGTTTGGTCTTGTTCACCGTAGCCATCGAGAAGATCTCTGCATTGATGTCGGCAATCTCCACCATCGTGCTGTCGAACAGATTTGAAAAATCGCCCTGCTGCTGTGCGTTGTACAGGTGGTGGATGGTGTGCCGGGGCATCAGGTGGGGTGTTCCTTCCGGCAGGTAGGAGAACAAATCCTCGCACTCGTCATCCGTGAACATGTCATATTCAGCATCCCATTTTTCAGCCTTGGAGAGCCTTTCCCCATAGACGGGAACTCGTTTTGCTTCATACCCAAACTTGTCATTGAAGTACTTGTACAGGAATACCTGAATGATGATTTTGTATTCGTTGCCGTCATTGCCCAGACCAAAATTTCCGCAAGTCTGCTTAAGTCCGTCAATGAGTTGTTTGGTAGCCTGTTCTATCTGTATCTGTTCCATGTGTTATGCTCCTGCCCTGAATCCTAGTTCCGCATAGCGGCTAAGGTATTCGTCTGCAATGTGTTTTCTGATATATTTTCTGTCTTCCAATGTTGATTCAATTCCAAGCTGGTACATTTTCTGGCTCACGGAGGCAAGCACCTGCTGATTAAAAGAGCTCTCGTTTGCCAGTATGTTGATATTGAAGTATATCAAGGCATCGATGGAGGCCTTCACCTTGGATAGTTCCTCCGCTATCACCCACTCGCTGGAAGAGATGAGCGGCTTCTTAGGAGGAGTTTCAGACGCTCTCTTTTCATTTTCCTCCAGAATGCGTTTATGGATGCGGACGAATTTCTCGTCATCTGCATACTTCCTTTTCAGCATGTTGTTTCTGCGGTTGATTTCTCGGATTTTTCGCATCACTTCATCCATGTAACCGATGTCGGCCTTGACTGCCGCCACATCGTCACGGGTGAATCCTTTATTGCGGAAGTAAGCCCGGAAGTCCTCTGCCAGAGAGATATACTTGTCTTCTTGTTTGTCGAAACAGGCATCAAACTCCCTTTTTACATCGTTATACCGTTCCATCAAGTCGTTGTAGACAATCTCCAGCTCCTCCTTGCCTTTGTAATTGAATTTGAACTCAAGAGCAGAAATAGCTTCATTGATGATGCCGGAAACCTCTGCCGTGTGGTCGGTATTCTCCATTAGGTTCATGCGATCAATCCGATGATTGACTTCGGACAGCAGGATAGGAAGATCGTCTATTGCGAGCATCTCGAACTTTGCCTTAAGCTCTTCATCTCCGAAGCTGCGGACTTGATTGGACATCGCTTTTGCATTTTCCAGACCTTTCCGGAGTTCATAGAGGACTTGCCTGTCACCGATTTCATCCAGCTGCTTGCGGAATTCCTCGGCATTGTCCGTGTCGAAACGCCATAGCAAATCCTTTATCTCGCTCATTGCCGCAATGATTTCGTCATTGTTTATCATGAGCGTATCGCCAGCCGGAGTGGGAACATCGATGTCCGGGATGTCTTCCGTTGTCCGGTTCAGCTCCCGTAAGTACTCGTTGTTTGTTTCGATGAAGTTCTTCTTGATGTTCGCAAAGTCAACGATGTATCCGAACTGGAACTGCTTGTATGGGCGATTAACCCTTGTGAGAGCCTGTAGAAGATTATGCCCGTCCAGTTTCCGGCACAGGTATAACTTCTTGAGCCGTGAGGCATCGAATCCCGTCAGAAGCATGTTGTTGACAATCAGGAAATCGATGGTCTCTTTTTTCTTGAATTCATCAATAAGAATTTTCCGGGTCTCTTTGTCTCCTTCATCGTGCAGGATAAGTTCGGCTCGCATCGGTTTCTCTCCAGATTTCATATTCTCCGGAGCAAACCTTTCATTGAAGAGGGCGAGCATGGCACGGGCCTGCGGATTTGTCTCGCATACAATCATACCTGCCACCTTGGGCGCAGCCTGCTGGATGCGGAACTTTGTAAGGTCGTGGATGATGTAATCCAACAGCGCATTAAGGTAATTGTCGGACTCGATTATCTTGTTGTGGTCAATGTCAGACTTCTTGACTTTAACCTCCTTTGTGAGGCGGTCGAGGATGTTCTCAATCTGTTCCTTGTATTCCGTCTCTATGTCTTCACGCATCAGGCGCAGGGTATAGCCGTCCGCTATGGATTTGTCGTAGTAGTAGGTGTCGATGTAATCGCCAAACACCTTCCACGAGGCTCGTTCCTCTTTCAGCAGCGGAGTCCCGGTCAGGGCAATTTTTACGCTGTCCCGGTCTGCGTCAAGGAGATTCGCAAGGAAGCTGCCCTTTGGATTGTATCCCCTGTGAGCCTCATCAATGAAAAAAATGCGCAACAACTTCGTGCTGTATGCCTCCGGCAAATCAATCTTCCGGTGGTCTTCCTCAAACTTCTGAATATTGACAACCATTATCTCCGGCTTGCCCCCGGCATTGGCAACAACAGTATTAGTCGAGAAATCGCTCATCAACTCTTCCCGGCTGTTTGCCGTGCGGACGACGAGTCCACGGGCGGCAAATTCCCCGGCTGCCTGTTCCAAGAGGTCGAGACGGTCAACGATGAAATAAAACTTGACGGTGGTGTTGAGCTTCGCATAATAATCCGTGAGGTTGCGGACATTGTAATACGCTAAGGCCGTCTTGCCGCTTCCCTGCGTGTGCCAGATGATGCCGGATTTGACACCTGCGGACAACTTTTTCCTTATCGCAAGGGATGCGAAGAGCTGCTGATACCGCATAATGTGCTTCTCAAAACTGGTAACCGTTTCTCCGCTTTCAAGTTTCTCTACCTTATCGACATAGGCTATCCCATATCTGAGGATATACAGGAACCGCTGCTTAGAGAGCATGGAGGTGAGAATCCGGTTGGTGGGAGTGTTGTATCCAAGGTTTGTCTGGTACTCTGGCGAGCTCTTGATGGGCAGACAGTTACGGTGGGTAAGGACCAGTCTTTCGTCTTCTTCCGTCAGCTTGTCATTGTCATTCTTAATGCAACTGAGCAGCAGTTCATTGTCGGCCTCCCGGAAGACATTGAAGAACACCTTGTCACGGGATGTGGTTGCATAAAAGGCACCTTGGATGGGGACAATCCTCTCGTGGTCGTACTCTTGGTTGTTGGAGAAAATCATCAACTGGGTCACATTGATAAACTTGCGGAACCGCTTGTTTTTCATGCGAGACTCGATGCGGTCTTTCTCCGCAAGGATGCCCTCGACATTATTGGGCTTCTTGACTTCTACAAAGGCGAGGGGCAGTCCGTTGACGAAGCAGGTGATGTCGGGGCGGAAACTGTCGCCACTCTCCGAGTCCTCACAGGTGAATTCGGTTGTGACGTGCCATTCGTTATTGTCAGGATTCTCAAAGTCTATCAGCTTGATTCCGCTATTGGCGGAGAGCCGATTGTAGAATTCCCGGCCAAGGTCATCATTGCCGAGGATACGGACGATGCCAAGGTACTCGTTTGTGGCTTCCACATCCGTCAGTGCAGGATTGATGCGCTTGATGCTGCGAAGGAAGACCTCCGTCAAAATATTGGTGTCTGCATTGTACTCGGCATCCTTGATTCCTGCCAGATATTTATATCCAAGACGGACAAGGTGCAGGGCAGCAGGTACTTGCACACGAGTATTCTCGTTGAATTTGCCCTCGGCCATATAATCACAATAGTTTGCTTCCAACCCAATAATCCTACAGAGGCTCAACATCCGCTCTGTTTCGTCCAGCTACTGACTGGCATGCTCTCAATTTATAAATCTCTGCGGAATCATCTCAACGTGCAAAGTTACAATTTTATAGCGGATTTCCTTTGTTAACCGATGTATTTTTGTGTCTATCCCGTAAATTTTATGAGTCTGGAAACGCCCTTGCATAGTGATTTTGCGCAGTAATGAGAATAGGGAAGTGAGGAAATATTAGGATGAATGAGAGGAGAATAAGCGCAGTTTTCGACGTACTGTAGGTAGAATGTCATTCGAAGTTAACCATCACCAATGGCCTCATACATCCGGCCAAGCTATTCAAAGAGGTTAGATTCTAGTAACCCTTCGCATGCTTTCAGGAGGTCGCGGAAAGTAACTTCAAAGTCTCCGGTGTACCAAGGGTCGGCGACATCTCGGCTGATGCCGGTATAAGACATCATCAGGTGAATCTTTCCGTCAGGATCGTCCGGAATGATCTGTCTCATCCATCGCAGGTTAGAGGCATCCATGCAGATGATGAGGTCGAAGCGGTCATAGTCGGCTCTGCTAATTCGTCGAGCGCGCTTCTTTGCGTTAAACCATATTTCATGCTGGCTCAGGCAACGTCTTGCAGGAGGATATATTGGATTTCCAATTTCCTCTGTGGAAACTGCGGCGGACTCGATATGGTACCGATTCTCCATCCCCCTGGCTTTGACCAAGTCTTTCAAGATGAATTCTGCCATGGGACTCCGGCAGATATTGCCATGGCAGACGAAAAGTATGCGTGTCATCGGCTGCCCTCCTGATTTTTCTGACGTATCCTTTCGGCGTGAGTAGCCAGCCCTGCAATTCTAATCTCAGCAAAAATCCCGGCCATCGACGGAATTCCGTCGTTGATGGTCGGGAAAAAGAAAATTTTCGTGGCGTTTCCTTCGTTCATAGGCGGCAAATTTACGCAAAAACTTACGATTTGTCGCCAGCGTGTGCTTGATGCCATATTGATGATGCTTCTTGCATTGTCCTTTGAGACTGATTCACAAATTAACATTCGAATCGGATGGCTTTTCGTGGCTTGGGGGATAGCCGAAATGGCTCTTGAACTCCCTTGTGAATACGGAAGGGGAGGAAAATCCTAGTTTCCAAGCTACTTCGCTTACCGTCAATTCCCCAGTTCGGAGGATCTCACGCGCTATGTTCATCCGGTAGGCGCTAGCAAAAGCCTTCGGAGTCTTCCCTGTGAGAGACTTCACCTTCGCATAGAGGGAGCTATAGCTGATTCCCAGTTCTCGAGCCATCTCACTGATGTCGGCATGCTCGTTGTCAAGATTGGCGTCAAGGTAAGCATGGATCTTCTCCACAAGGACCTTTTCGGCAGGATTCAGTTTAGCTTCCTCGACTTTCTTAGGCTCTTTCAGCGTGGTAGACGTAAGATTGAGAACTTTATCCTGCAAGATTTTCCTGTTCCTGATGAGGCTTTTTACGGTCGCTCTCAGTGAGTCTGGGTCGAATGGCTTCGGAATATAAGCGTCCGCTCCTGCATTCATTCCCTCTATGCAACTTTCTGCGTCTGCCTTTGCCGTGAGAAGGATGACGGGCAGATGATGCCAGTCTGAATTTGACTTTATGTCAGAGCATAGGGCGTAGCCAGTTTTCCCAGGCATGATAACATCGCTCAGGACTATGTCCGAATAGCTATTTGAAGGTCGTCTTCGGCTTCTAGCCCGTCGGATGCGAGAATGACGTTATACTCATCTTTGAATATATTCCCGAGAAAAGTCCTCAATTCCGCAGTGTCTTCGACTATGAGCATGGTGAATTCTTTCACTGCTCGGCTTGCATTAGAGCTGACTGCTTCGGAAAGAGCACCCGTCTGAGAAATGTCCGAGCCGGAATAACTCCCGATGTCAAGAGGGAGGAAGAATGTGAATATGGAGCCTCCTTCTGGATTAGGTTCGTATGACAGGTCTCCTTTATGGAGGAGAGCGAGCGATTTCGCATAATTTAGTCCTATTCCTGAACCGGAAACTTCGCTGTTTTCGGCTCCGAGCCTGTCGAAGCGAGTGAAAATATGTTCTCTCTTGTTCAATGGAATGCCTATCCCGTTATCCTTCACGGAAATGCTTGCAAGATTGCCTTCCCTGCCAACTGATACATTTATGGTTCCTCCTTCAGGGGTATACTTGACTGCATTGCTGAGCAGGTTGCCAAGAATTTTTGATACTTTTTCCGTGTCGAACCATCCGATGCATGTCTCTGGAATTTCCGTCGTGATGGTCAAGTATTTTTCGGGAATTGCTTCCTACAAGAAAACGATTGCTCTGTCGGCCCTGAAAGGACAGGCCATCCTGGATTTAGGGTCGGTGGAAAACCTTGCGGAGGTGTTCGTGAACGGAACCAGTTGCGGATATGCCTGGAAACGGCCGTATCTCGTAGACATAACCCATGCGATTAAGGACGGCCAGAACGATATAGAAGTGAAGGTTGCGAATGTCTGGGTGAACCGTCTTATCGGAGATGCTCAGCCAGACTGCAAGGAAAAGGTTACCTATACGGACGCACATTACTATGATGCGGACGATGCCCTCCTTCCGGCAGGCCTGCTGGGCCCGGTGACTATCGTGAACAGAAAGTAAAATATTCTTAGTATCTTGTAATGATGAAAAAAATATTATTTACTGTCATTTGCACCATGATTTCCTGTGTTTTTACTTCTGCGCAGCCGATGACTGAGACAACGGTCCGGCAGGGGAAAGTCAAGGGTGTCCTGGAAAAAGGACTTGGATATTTCAAGGCAATCCCTTTTGCTGAAGCTCCTACTGGGGATCTCAGGTGGAAGGCTCCAGTTCCCAAAAAGGCATGGGAAGGAACGTACGATGCCATTGAATATGGTGCCATGCCGCCTCAACATGCCTTTCAGTTTCCAGGCGCACCCGAGACAAAAGTGTCTGAGGACTGCCTGTACCTGAACGTTATAACTCCGGCGTCAAAACCAGGAGAGAATCTTCCAGTGCTGGCGTGGATACATGGCGGAGGTTTCATTACCGGCGATGCCAACTCGAACGATGGCGACAATTTCGCTAAGCAAGGCATAGTGTTCGTGAGCATAAGCTATCGTACCGGAGCTCTTGGGTTCCTTTCTTCCAGCGAACTCTCGAAAGAGTCAGGTAAAGGCATCTCAGGGAACTACGGATTGATGGATATGATTCTTGCGCTGAAATGGATTCAGGAGAATATTCCCTCTTTCGGAGGTGACCCGTCGAAGGTAACGATCATGGGGGAGAGCGCTGGAGCAATTGCAGTGAGCATGCTGTGTGCGTCTCCTCTCGCAAAAGGACTTTTCAGAGGAGCAATCAGCGAAAGCGGGGGTTCATTCTGCCCAGTGGACAGCGTACGAATAGACAACAACGGAATCAGAGACATGACTGGCTCGGAGGCTTACGGAGAGGCATGGATGAAACGAATCGGGGCCAAGAGCCTGGATCAGCTTAGGTCCATGCCTTGGGAAGACCTCATTAAGGACGAGCAGAGCGGAGGCGTCGGCGGTTTCTGGCCATGCGTAGATGGCTATGTCATTACAGACGACCAGTACAAGCTGTACGAAGCCGGAAACTACAATGACGAGAATATCCTGATAGGCACCAATTCCGATGAAGGAGCAATGTTCTCGCACCCTGTCGCTATTGCAAAGTACAAGTCTGACATAAAGGCTGTATATGGCCCGTTCGCCGACAGGATGCTGGAACTCTATCCTGCCACAAGCGACGAAGAGACTTTCGGTGCGCTCAGCGACATATTCAGGGAAACAGCCTTTGCCTGGCCTTCTTATGCCTGGGCTCGGCTCCAGGAAAAGACCGGCAAGGGGAAGGTATATGTCTACTATTTCGACCGCTACAATCCGGAGGGTCGTGTTTTCGGCATGGAGAATGCGAAACCTCGCGGGGCCAATCATGCGTCTGAGATGAAATTCGTATTCGGTCATGGCTGGGGACCGATGTCGCAGGAAGATGCCGATTTCAGCAAAAAGGTGAACTCTTACTGGGCGAACTTCGTGAAAACAGGCAGCCCTAACGGAGAAGGCTTGCTTGAATGGCCGACATACGCAGAGACTGGAAAGACGGTGATGTATTTCGGAAACGAGGGAATGGATGTAATCGAGACTCCGAACATGCCTCAGCTCCGTCTCATGGAGGAATATTTCTCATGGAAAAGAGCAAGCTGGAAAGGCCGGCAAGAGGTCCATAAGGAACAGCCAAGACCGCAGGGAGGATTCGAGGCGAATATCAGTCTGCCTGAGGTGTACCGTGATGCAAACGTAGTTTTCAGAAAGATAGATGACCACACGTGGGTAGGGTCTGGACATGTCATGGCATCTGAGACGCTTTACCTTCTCGAAGGGAAGAAAAGTGCGATTCTCATTGACACAGGAACACATATCCCGGACCTTGACAAGATTGTGGCTGGCATTACGGACAAGCCCTTGACTGTTCTCCTCACTCATGTCCATCCTGACCATGCAGGAGGCGTCGGGCCATTTCCTGAAGTTTGGATCAATGAGGCAGACACTGTGAATGTCCCTTCGATGATGGGAGGTTACAAAGGAAAAATCAAGTATCTAAAGAATGGCCAGAAGTTCAATCTGGGTGGGCGCATCCTGGAAACTCATTTCACGCCTGGCCACACTCCGGGATCCACCACGTTCTTCATAAGGAAAGAACATGTAGGGTTCTGCGGTGATTCCTACGGAAACGGGAACCTGCTCCTGACGACAGATTTTTCTACTTTGCTGAATATGTGCATGGAGTCTTCGGCATTCTTCCAGGAGGCTGGGATCGAGAAGTTCTACAATGGGCATTTCTTCGGATCCAATTTCGAGACAATCAAGAGGATCGATGATTTGGCTCGGATTGCGGAAGATGTCCTTTCCGGCAAGCTGGAAGGAGAGAAAACACCAGGCATGCTTGGGCTTGACCACGTCATCGTCCGTGACGGCGTGAGAGTGAATTACGGCGAGGCTCAGGTCAAATGAATATTCATTCTATTAATATTAATATACCTAATACATGAAAAAAACATTAACAATGCTTGCCTTCATGACAATGGCTTCTATTGGGGCGGTCGCTCAGCCCAAGCTAATGAAGGACAACATAGATGAAGTCCTGAAATCAATGACGCTGGAAGAGAAGGTCAGTCTTCTCGTGGGGAAAAGTAGGTTCGTCATCATGAATGGCATCCCGACCGGCACCACCTCCAAGGTTGAAGGAGCGGCAGGAGAAACCCGAGCCATCGAGCGCCTCGGAATTCCTGGCACCGTCCTTTCCGACGGCCCCGCAGGAGTTCGCATAAGCCCGACCCGTAAGGGAGATGACAACACTTATTACGCCACGGCCTTCCCTGTTGGAACGGTCCTAGCATCTACTTGGGATACGGAACTAGTTCAGAGAGTGACGAAGGCAATGGGCGAGGAGGCCAAGGATTTTGGCATAGATGTGCTTCTGGCTCCAGGAATGAACATCCAGAGAAATCCTCTCTGCGGTCGAAACTTCGAGTATTTCTCTGAAGATCCGTTCCTTAGCGGAAAGATGGCGGCTGCATATACAAAAGGAATCCAAGAAAATGGCGTCGGCGTTTCAATCAAGCACTTCATGGGCAATAATCAGGAGACGAATAGAAATGAGGTAGATTCCCGTATCAGCCAGAGAGCCCTGCGTGAGATTTATCTCAAGAACTTTGAGATTGCGGTCAAGGATGCCGGCCCATGGACTGTTATGTCTTCTTATAACAAGATGAACGGCAAGTACACCCAGCAGAACCGTGAACTTCTAACGACCCTTCTCCGTGACGAATGGGGCTTCAAAGGAATCGTGATGACGGACTGGGGAAATAAAGAGGGGACTGTCGAAGCTGTTAACGCAGGAAACGATCTGATGGAACCGGGAAGCGATGTCGAAGTCGAGAGAATACTCGCAGGGGTCAGAAACGGAGCCATTTCAGAAGAGCAGATTGACACGAACGTAAGAAGGATGCTTGAATATATTGTGAAGACCCCTTCTTTTGCAAACTATCATTTTTCAAGCAAGCCTGATCTGAAAGCTCATGCACAGCTGACGCGTGAATCTTCGGCACAAGGAATGGTTCTCCTCAAGAATGACGACAATACGCTCCCGCTGAAAGGAAATGAAAGCGTTGCCCTCTATGGAGTGACCTCGTATGATTTCATAGCGGGCGGAGCCGGTTCAGGACAGGTGAACACTGCATACATTCGCAGTTTAAAGGACGGACTGGAAAATGACGGAGTAAGGGTGGATGAAACAACAGCTGATTGGTATTCGAAATATGTCGCCTATGCGACTGCCGCATCGAAGAATAATGAAGTCGGCGGTCTTTTCTGGGGGAAAACTGTCCTTCCTGAAATGCAAGTATCATCCAAGTTCATCACGAAGCGAGAACCTGAAACGGATCTTGCCGTGATAACTATAGGCAGAAATGCTGGCGAGGGTACTGATCGCAAGAATGTTGAGGGAGATTTTACTCTCACCCAGACGGAACGTCAGCTACTGCAAGATGTGGCAGATACCTATCATGCGGCAGGCAAGAAAGTCATCGTCGTGCTCAACATCGGGGGAGTCATCGAGACTGAGTCTTGGAAATCGATTCCGGATGCGATTCTCCTAGCTTGGCAGCCTGGAGAGGAAGGTGGTGCTTCTGTTGCAGACATCTTGGTTGGAAAAGTAAATCCTTCAGGTAAGCTTGCGGTTACTTTTCCTGTTAGACTGTTCGATAACCCGTCTACGAAGAATTTCCCTTTCAACTATGAGATGTCTCAGCGTATAGGACCTGGCTCATTTAAGAAAGCCCCTGTCAAGAATGTCGATTACGCGAATTATGAGGAAGGGATATATGTGGGTTACAGGTACTTCGATACAAAGGGATTGGACGTGTCCTATCCTTTCGGTTATGGCCTTAGCTACACGACTTTTGAATACAGTTCTCCAGTCGTAAAAGCTACTCCGGACGGATTTGTCGCCATGGTCACGGTAAAGAACGCAGGGAAAACTGCCGGGAGAGAAGCAGTCCAAATTTACGTCACTGCCCCTTCCGGAGGCCTTGACAAGCCTTCCTGCGAACTGAGAGGCTTCGTGAAGACGAAAGAACTCCTGCCTGGAGAAAGCCAGACAGTGTCCGTGAAGATTGACAACTACTCGCTCGCTTCCTTCAACGAGAATGCTTCTCGCTGGGAAACAGCCGATGGTGTCTATCAGGTGAAATTCGCCGCCAGTGTCAGGGATGTGAGGCAGACTGCGAAGTACCAATTGAAAAAGCCTCTTGTATGGGCGGTGAATAACATTTTAGCACTTAAAGAAAAATAGTCAATTCTCTGAATCGTCTTTCTTGATTGCTATCAGCCAGTAGAGGCCTCAGACCCCTACTGGCTTCACTCTATCCTGCCCCATTTCATCTCTTCGCCGGACTTGTCATACTGCTTCCGCTTCCCGGTTGGCGGTTCCGTCAATGTAATTCTTACGACTGCTGTCCTGTGCAGGCTGCGTTCAATGGCGGCATCGAACGCAGCCATGTGGGAGGGAAGGAACCTTTGGGATATAGCCCGTAAAGCCATTATCTTCTCAGAATCGTCTTCCACCAGCTCTGCGCGGCCTACAGCCATAGCCGATTTGTATTGCAGGGTGAAACTGCCATCTCTAGGCCCGACGGTCGGCGTGCATCTGGTAACGGCTGACAGCGCGACCATCGGATTTGCGGCGATGCAATGCAATTTTTCCCCTTCCGGGGCGCAGTGGAAGTAGAAAGTCTTCTCATCCGTCCTTGCAAGGGAAAGCGGAACACCGTAGGGACTGCCATCCTGCCTGGTAAAACTTACGGTCACGTACGGAGCCTTGTCTAGCACTTCAAATGCGAATGCCGCATCCATCGCTCTGCTTGCTTTTCTCATCTGTTTCATTTAATTATGCTATTAATCTTTCTGATTCACAACGCAAGCCGCATCAACTGGTATGTGGATGTGGCCTGACCAGCAGAATATTCCATTATCTGTATTTTACCGTCACGTCAAGCCATCTGGATGAGGTGGCAGGCGTCATGTCAATCAGCAGGTTCCCGTCTGAGAGTTCAGATGATATTTTATGCTGCCCGTCCCTGACCACGGCTCTAACCGCTCCTTCAGGGAGAGGAATACTGATTTTCTGTCGGGAATATGCTGATTCGGCATAGACCTGGAAATGGGTCAGGTCATTCTCTACCGGAGAGAATGCTAAGTTCACGGGGGTGTCTGAGAAAACATATTCCTTCCCATCTATTGAAACTCTCGTGCACTCGCATCCGTTGAATGCCATGAGGCGGCCTGAGTCCGAAGTGCGAAAAGCCATATTCATTTTCCCCGAATATGTCACATCGTGGCCATTGACTTTGATGTCTTGCATCTCCATTCTGTCCGACGGCATAGGGTTGACTTTCAAAGCCTCTGCGTCATGCTCTTCGTTTCTGGAGAAGCCCCCTTCCCAGTTCTCTCTGTGCGTCCTGTAGTGTTTTACCAAGGCGGTTGCCCCATTTGGGAAGCTTGTAGCTAGGTAATCCGTAGTTCTGGATACATAAGAAGGATTGTCGTTCACGGCGAATTTCCCGCTGGAAGGGTAAGCACCGGCTGCATTGAGGATTCCGAACAGGGTTCGAGTCTCGTATCCTAGGCTCTTGCTCTGGTCGTCCCTCGGCCTGAATCCGAAGAAGAACACATCTCCCTTGCCGATTTTCCTGTGAGTCCCGACAGGCATTCCGTCAATCCTTGCGACTATTTCGGAGCCGTTGCCTACGGACACCTGGTATATCCTGTCTACGAGCATGTCCGTCAGTATGGTCTGCTCAGGTACATCAGAGAAACGTCCTTCGAAGACAACTTTCTTGCCGGAAGCAATCTCACCGAGAAACTGATCGAATTTATATTCGGCTCCGAAGATTTTCTGCCAGGTCGCTGCGCACTCTTTCCCTGACCCATCAATCAGCGGAGGCATACTGAACCATATTACCTTGCCTCCGGCTTCTGCGAATCTTTCCAGTAGATTGAGAAGCCCTTCCTGGGGCAGAGGCTCGAACATGACCATCACTGTGCCATATTCCTTGGCTTCGACTTTCATCTTTCCTTGCTCAGTGACTGCGCCCATATCCACCAGCTTGTCGGAAGTCAGGTAGTTGCAGTAGCCGTATTGGGTCATCCAGCTGCCGAAACGCTCCTCTACGGCAACCAGGTTCATGGGATAGATGGCAAGTACATCAGTGTCTCTGTGCTTGTAGCCTGTGATTAGACTCATGGCATGACCCGGTTGTGTCCCGTAAGCTTCATTCAGCATGTTTTTCCAATGCAGAGCGGCATTCGGGAATCCCCATGCGGCAGCATAGGCGTTCGGATATTTATTGATCACCCCGATGGAGACACCCATGGCGGCTCCATAATAATCCCTGTCTGCCCAGCCGCATTCAGCGAAATCATTTCCTGTCGGCTGGAGGTATTCTCCCCACTTGAAATAGTCATAGCAGGCGGCTGCGGCCTGTTGAACGGTGTTGCTCCAGATGAAATTGGAAGTATATTCGTATCTGTAAGCGTTGGCATGTAGCTTCTCGGTGTTCCATAAGTCTATGGTCGGGCTTTCAGCCCAAGAGGAGTGGGCGCTGGTGCGGAATTCTCGATTGAATATTTTTTCAGCATATTCCTTGCTGTCTTTGAATAAATCCACAATTCCGTGATTGAGCATCTTGTAATAGCGATCCCTCAATAAGAAAGTGTTGTGGATTTCTTCCGGAGTCTCTCCCATCACGTACTGTACGTTCTCCACGGCATCGGCCGATGCCAGGTAATATGGTGCCCCATAGACGAAATAAAGCATGTGCTTGTCATCAAGCGGCTGGCCGTATTTTTCCCGGAACCGATCACAAAAACTTTCCGTAAGGTAGCGCATTGCGAACTGCCCACCCTCATGATGAGAATAGTAAGCCCAGTCCTGCTGGATGTGCATCTCATCCGAATACAATGCTGTCAGGTTTACCCCTGCTTTTTTGTATTTGTCCATGAGGGCATGCAGAAACGTGGTTGCATCGGGAGAGAAATAGTCCATCTCCGGAGACTCGTACTCAAGAATGACCAAGACCCTGTCGTATCCTTCCAGCTGTTTCGGCCCGTCGTAGAAAACCCTTAGCTCTCTTACTGGAAAGTACATGTCGTCCGGAGAATTCTTAATCCCGAATGAACTGGATGCCGATAGCACGTCCACTGTGTCTCCCGCCTCGTATTTCACTCCTGATATCTCATGAATGTCATCAGGGTTTACTGCGATCAGATGTGACGTTCCCATGGTCTTTTGCCTGAATGCGTATGCCTTTACGCCTTTCAGGGATACATGAAATTTCCCTTTATTGTTCGTCCAGAACATCTGCTCCCAGACCGGAATGCTGAATGTGCCATCAGACGCATTCCTTAGACCTGCCTTGTAGGATACCCATCGTCCTGACCGGCCTGTCTGATGCTTGAAGGCCGGGCCAAGCTCAAGCGGCGTATTCAGGCTCAGGCATATTCCCATTCCGTATTTTTTGGCGAAGTCGCTGATGAATTTGATTTTAAGGATATATTCATCCATGTCCGGAGTGAGTTCCCTGTCAGTGCCGGCTTGGGGTCTGTACTGGCGGAAAAACTCGTCGAATGCTATCGTGAGGGTCTTGTCTCCGTGCTTCTTTCCCTGCTCGCAGACCTCCCTAAGGCTGAGATGCACGGGAGTGTAGCCGGTGGACATGTCAATTTTCTTGTCCGGATCCATCAGATCCCTCAGCTGCTGGTCGCTGGTAAGGATTATCGTCGCTGAATAAGCATTTGGCATAAGGCATAATGCCGTTAATAAAGGAAAGAGAATTCTTTTCATAATTGGTTCTGTTACGGTATCATTAATTTTTTTTTGTATTTTCTATACTAGAAATAACATTGAAAGTTAAGAATAATTCCTCTGAGCATCTCCATGAAATGTCATTTTAGTAAGATACTAAATCATTTTTGTAAACGTTTTTTTCAGGATAAGTTCGTAAATTCATAAAAATATTATAATCACATTTTGATGCATTTATCAACTATTAATCACTTATTTATGTTTGACTGCAGATCATTATCTCATTGTAGAAAGCATCAGCAAATCATGAAGCGATGCCTATCTATTTTGGCGGTAGGTCTGATGCCAGTGATTTTCGCCCAAGCGGAGGAATATTATTCCGACGCAACGTCTGCACAGTCACAGCAGCAGCGCACCGTTACCGTCAAAGGAACTGTTACCGATGCCGATGGCCAGCCTGCAATCGGGGCCAACGTTCTTGTCAAAGGGACGAGCGCCGGCACGATGACGGACACAAACGGAAGCTTCTCGGTTGAGGCTCCGGCAGATGCCGTGCTTGAAGTATCTTACATAGGATTCGAAAGCCAGGAAATTTCCTTGAACGGAAGGACTAATCTGAATATTGTCCTTCAAGTGAACAATAGGGCCCTTGACGAGGTTGTCGTCGTGGCATACGGTACCCAGAAGGCAAGATCCGTCACAGGATCCATGAGTAAAATGGATGCTGAGACCTTGAAAGACCAGCCAGTGTCCCAGATAGGAGAAAAGCTTCAGGGGAAATTCGCCGGCGTGCAGGTCAATCAGGCAAACGGAGAGCCTAACGGAGGCCTGACAATACGTATCAGGGGCGCAGCATCTGTCAATGGAGGCAATGCTCCTCTGATCGTGATTGACGGATTCCCATCTAGCACCGGGCTAGAGTCGATCAGCCCTGAGGAAATAGAAACCATCACCGTGCTGAAAGATGCGGCTGCATCTTCGCTCTATGGATCTAGGGCTGCGAATGGGGTAATTCTGGTTACTACGAAGACTGCCAACCTAAACCAGGGAAAGCCTAAAATCGAATTCAGCGCTTATTACGGTGTGGAGATTGTCCCTCAGCAGGGGCGGCCAGACGTGATGAATGCCCAAGAGTTTGCCCAGTTCAAGAAAGAATATTATGAAGATGCCGCCAAATATGAAGGTTACACGAGTGGCGTGCCTGAGTGCTATGCGCATCCTGAGCTGTTGAAAGAAGGAACCGATTGGCTGGATGTTCTATTGAGGAATGCTTCGAACCAGAATTATAATCTGAATTTATCTGCCGGAACGGATAAACTTAGAAGCTCTGTGAACGTGAATTACAATAATAAGGAAGGAGTCGTGCTAGAGACTTATTCCGATCGTTTCGCCGTGCGAGCGAATAATTCTTACGTAGTCAATGATCACCTGACTTTCGGGCTGAACCTTTCCGGATCTTATACGAAAGGTCAGCTGACCGGCGGATTTGGAAACGGCCGCGTCGTCATGATGTCGTCTATCCTCATGGATCCCCAGCTGAAATACAAAAATGACGACGGAACATATCCGATTTCATATTCCCAGCCAGGGATGTTCGCAAACCCTAACTTCTACCTGGTCCTTAAGCAGACGAAGACCCCTTCGAAGACATTGAGGGGCACCGTCAATGCTTACGTAGACGTGAACATAATTGACGGTCTGAAATACCGTCTGAGCGCTAATGCGGACCTTACCAGTAATTCAGGCTCGCTATGGGTTCCTTCCACTGCAAACGGAAGCATGTTCAGCGCACCTCCGCAGCCTGCCTACGGAAGATATTCTACTTCCAATAACCGCAACTGGCTTGTCGAGAATACGTTAACCTATCATAAAACGCTCTGGGACGACCACAATTTCGATGTGCTGCTTGGTTACACTGCGCAAAAGAGCAAATCGGAGAACGCAAGGATAGATGCGAACCAGTACCCGGACGATGAGATTTCATGGTTTGGAGCTGCGATCAACAGGGTTGGCAATTCCGATGCAAGCGGATGGGGAACATGGTCTCTGATCTCGTATCTTGGAAGGTTCAATTACGACTATAAAGGAAAATACCTGCTTCAAGTTTCCTATCGAAGGGATGGGTGCTCACGTTTCGGCTCCGATGCCAGATGGGCTAATTTCCCTTCCGTGTCGCTTGGGTGGATCGTATCTGATGAGAGTTTCATGAAGTCTCTGGACAAGCTCAGCTACCTGAAGATTCGTGGAAGCTATGGCACTGTGGGCAACTACAACATCGGTAACTACACATCATTAAATTCAATAGGTTCCTATAACTATGTGTTTAATGGTTCCATTACGTCGGGAAGAGCGATCTCCGCAATTGGAAACAGCAATCTGACGTGGGAGAAGACGAATCAGTGGGATTTAGGCATGGACATCGGATTTTTCAACGACAGGATATTCCTGGTCTATGATTTTTATCGCAAGCAGACGAAGGGACTTCTCTATCAGATAGACATCCCTTATTCTACTGGATTCTCCTCAGTGCCTTCAAACATAGGCAAATTCCGTTTCTGGGGACATGAAATTAGCCTGGAAACCAAGAATTTGGTCGGCAAGTTCCGCTGGAGCACTCAGATCAACGTTTCCATCGACAGGAACAGAGCCATCCAGCTTGGAACGAATAATACCCCTATCGGAGGTTATTACAACCAGGGAGATTACAACCGTACGGTAGTCGGGCGTCACCTCGGCGAATTCTATGGCTACATCTACGATGGAGTGTTCATGACGCAGGAAGAATACGAAAAGGGGCCTAAGCATTACTCTTCCATGGTCGGAACCGTAAGGATGAAAGATCTCAATGACGATAACATCATCGACGAGAAGGACCGCACCTTCATCGGGGATCCGAATCCGGATTTCACGTTCGGCATAACGAATACCTTCTCATGGAAGAATTTCGACGCCAGCCTGCTGCTCACCGGTTCGGTCGGAAACGACATTCTGGATGCAGGGTATGAATCTTATGAGAACATAGACGGATGCTTCAACGTGTTCAAATATGTCAAGGATCGCTGGCGTTCCGAAGACAATCCTGGCAAGGGCGTCGTTCCAAGGACCAGGGCTGGCACCACGGAGCTTTTCCGTTATAACAACTCCAGATGGGTCGATGACGGTTCTTATCTGCGCGTGAAGAATCTCACCATCGGCTACACTGTTCCTCTGAAGTCTGCTAACTTTATCAGCGGGCTGAGAGTGTACTTCAGCGCCCAGAACCTGCTGACGATAACAGGCTATCATGGAATGAACCCTGAAATCAGCAGTTATGGATACGACGGACTCAGGCAAGGCGTGGATTACACGGCATACCCTGTCGCCAGAGTCTACTCGTTCGGTCTTAATCTCAACTTCTAATGAGGAATAACATGAAAAAAATAGTAATCGCAATGTGTGTGGCTGCGGCCAGCCTAGGCGCTGTTTCTTGCAGCAACTCTTTTCTGGAGCAGACTCCTGAGACAGGACTGACATCCGATACTTTCTATAAGACCGTGTCTCACATGCAGCAAGCCCTGATTGCTTGCTACCCTGGAGTCCGCACTGTGGTCCAGGAAGGAATATTCATGGATGAAATGCGCTCTGACAACGCTTTCTACACCAGGTATTCTCCTGACAGGGGAGCCTATCTGGGGACAGAGACCTTGGCGCTCTTCCTGGAGACTGGCGCATCCAACAGCTGGGATCATATTTGGAACCATTATCGCGAGGTTTACAGATATGTCTGCAGAACCAATGTCCTCGTCGACAGGATTGAATCCTCAGGCCTGTCTGAGGACGAAACGAATGGCATAAAGGCAGAGGCTTTGTTCCTCAGGGCATTTTATTATTTTGACTTAGTCCAGCATTGGGGGAGAGTCCCTCTGGTGCTACACCTGTTCGGCAATGTGAATGACGCTTTCGTGGCAAAGGCCACGTTGGATGAGTTGTACGGTCAGATGCTTTCTGACGTCAACGAGGCAATAAGCCTTGGCTTGCCAATAGCGACCACTTTCCCTCAGGACGGTCATGCGACTATGGGGGCTGCAAAGATGCTCAGGGCATATATTAATATGTCTAAGCCTTCCCCGGATTATGCGGCTGCTGAGAAAGATCTGATCGACATAACCAAGATGAACTACAAGCTTTTGGATGACTATTCCTCGATTTTCTTGAAAACCAACAAGAATAATCAGGAATCCATATTCGAAGCTCAGTTCACCGAGGACGGAAGCACCGATCAGTATTCGACTTTCCCTTGGAACCTGATTCCTAGGTGCAGCAATAATGAAGTGCTCATGGGCATAGCCGGAGGAAACTATACCGGTGGTGGCGGCGGCTGGTGCGTGCCTACCCGGGAGATGATAGATTCGTACGAGAAGGGAGACGTGCGTCTTGATGCTTCCATCAGTGTAGCGGAGGGGCATATTAACCAGAGCGAACAATTCACCTTCACGGAGATGAAATCCGTAGTCGGATATGTTAAACCGGCAGACAAAGATTTCTATTACATGGTAAAGAAATATTATCACCCGCCTTATGCATATTCTATGAGAGCCGACGATAATTTCCCTGTTTACCGTTATTCCGGAGCTCTGCTGCTGCTTTCGGAGTGCTTGGTAAAGGAGAATAAGAGCAGCGAGGCTCTGCCATATATCAATCAAGTGAGAGCAAGGGCTGGGCTGCCGGCATTGGAGAGCGTCACTATCGAAAACGTCATGAATGAAATGCGTCACGAACTGGCGTTTGAAAATCACCGCTGGCAGGATCTCGTAAGGAATGACATGGCTATCCCTGTGATGACCGAATTCGGCAAAACGATGAAGTCTCTTTATGGCTGGATTCTCCCGGAAGCGTTTAACGTAACCGAGGCGAGGCTGGTGTATCCTATTCCTCAGCACGAATATGATTTCAACAAACTATTGACTGATGAATAAGCAGGCTGAATATTCCGTCATTTATCTTCCATGGTGAACAGGTATTCACCGGATCCGATGTCGATCGAAGTCCCGCGTGGAGAAGCTGATGCTCTCACGCCGCTCTCGTCCGTGACCCTGACGCCAAAGTCGAAAATTTTGGAAGGATCAGTTTCTGGAACTATTGCCGTGGCGGTGCAGTTTGATGGAATGGAAACCCTCAGCGAATATTTTCCCCCATCTTTCTTCCACTCGCATCTTATCGTGCCATTCTCCGTAGAATTGATAGGCGTACCATGCAGAGATAATGAATGCGCTTCCCCATTCCGGAGTGTCTTCGAAACCTTCTACGAAACGGACGTATTCCGGTGCGATGGTCGGGATGCAGCCATCGTCTCTCTGAGAGACCGACATGTCATGCATTATCTTCTCGTACATTCGCGAGAGATCGTACCTGTATTGAAGGGAATATTGCGTCAGATGAGCTTGTTCCAGCCATCCGAGCTTTTCTCTATGAGGGCAGTCCGTCAGGACGCTGGCCATGTTGCTTCTCATAGCCCAGTCTATCAGCTCGTAAATCTGATTGAAAAGCGGCTTTGAGCAGCTGAACGTTCCTGCTTCAGGGGCGGAGTTGCAGGTGTGGATTCCGCACAGAGAAATGATTTCGGGCAGCCCTGACGGATTTTCTTCTCCTGACGGGACGGCTCCCTCGACCTGCACGTAACGAAACCCGTAATATGAAAATTGAGGCTGCCATGTCACTATTCCTCTCCCGTCAGTCGTGTATTTAAAGTAGTATGGCTGGCCGGATGCGCTCTGGTTCACCGTGCTGTCCGAGTTAAGAAGCTCGGCTGGACGCAATATTATCTCCCCGGCCTTGTCTGACTTCACGCAGATTCGCACAATCCCTGATGCGTTCTGGCCCAAGTCATAGAGCCAGCCGCTGTTGTTGCGGTATTTCCTTACGACAGGAGTCACGGAACGGAAAGTCAGAGGCGTTGACCTGGAAGATATCAACTTTCCAGGATATTCGGTTGGCAGGGCATGGCTCCAATTCTCGTCATTGAAGCCTTTACCATTCCAGCCGGCTATTTCTTTCCTTGAATCATAGTCCTCTCCTCCATAGATGCTGGAGAATGTGATAGGGCTAGGAGCCGTGCGCCAGTGTTCGTCAGAAATGATGTTCTCGACTGTGCCGTCGGAATATTCAATTCTCAGCAACATCTTCATCTTTGGGGCTCCAAGGGATAAGGTAAGCTTGAAGTAACGTTCGTTGGGAATGTTATAGAAACCGTTCCCCAGCATCATGCCGAGCACATTCTCGCCTGGCTCCAGCATCTTCGTCACATCGAACGTGACATAGAGAGCCTCTTTGCTGAACAGAGTCCATCCAGGGTCGAGGAAATGGTCTCCGGCTTTCTTGCCATTCAGAAAAAAATCGAACTGTCCGAGACCGGCTACGAACGCATCTGCGTGTTTCACATTTTTCTTGACCTGGAAAGATCTCCGGAACTGAGGAAGCTGGTAAAATCCGTTCTTTTTATCTCCGAGCATCTTTTGTGCTATACCTAAGCCATGATAGCCAGGGAATATATATTCTTCAGGCCTGTCGTTCTCCAAGGCGATCCATTCCGCTCCTTGCCAGTCGCTTTCGGAAAGGATGCCCATCGAGAATCGCTGAACCTCGCTCCATCGCGAAGCTCTGCCCTTCTCATCCCATGCTCGAACCTTCCATTCGTAATGTCCGAAAGATTTGAGAGCCGTTCCTGAATAGGGAATCAAGATCGACTCTTCAGATTTTACTTTCCCGCTGTCCCAGATCACCTTTCCGGCTTCGTAAGCCATGATTTGATAGGCGGACTGGACATATCCCCTTTCTGGACGGTTGCACTTCCAGCTGAATCTTGGGGTGGTGGTCTCGACACCAATTGGATTAGCCTCGAATTCGCAAGTCAGTCCATATAGTGAGAAAGCGGTGGCCGCGATTGCCTGGGAAGAAAAGATAATTGCCGTGATAATCAGGCAGATGCGTTTCATGATGGTTATTTGATGTTTATCGTAAAACTGTGAGTCATTTTATTATTTTTTCAAGGACACCAGCCAGTAGGTGCCGCAAGCCTTGTGAGGCATTGCGGAAACATATTCCTCAATGCCTTTTACTTTTCTGAAGCGGTTGGAGTCAGTAATTAAGTATTCAGCCGTGATTTTTCCCTCGCCGAGGTCTTTCTGGAAGCCTTCCAGGTCTTTTCCGTAATCCTTCACCGTGCGGCCTAGATACACGTCCATGTTTTCTGCGCTTCGTATGTTCATGGCAACGACTTCTGCCCCATCAGGAATCAATTTCGCAAAATTGCCGAATCCAGCATAATCGTTGATTTTCGGCATCAGGAATGACACTGTGAAGGCGAAAAGCAGGATTGTCACCCCTTGTGCGATGACCGGCTTTTCCCAGCCGCTGCGGAAGGTAAGAATTAATGAATATATCGACCCTGTCGCCAGAATAATCAGCCCAATCACGATGAGAGGGGAGGTCGCGAATGAATATGAATATGTCATATTCTTGACTAGATCATATTCTTTGAATATGGTTAATGCAAGCGCCCCTGCGATGCCGACGATGGCTAACAGAACCATCGGAACGGCTAGGCTCCATTTCATCCAACTGCGCCAGCCGAAGCGATCTTCGATGAATATGAACAAGTAGGCCATCAGAGGATATATCGGAAGCATGTAGATGGCCAGTTTTCCGCTGAAGGCCGTCAGCGTCACGAAAGTCGCGACTATTCCGGTCAGGAAGAATGTTTCCAGCTCACTGCGATTCTTTTCTTTGTTGAAGAAAGAAGCGATCAAGGCACCTACGAGCAGCAGGCACCATGGGGCGATGCTGTACCATATTGTTATAAAATAGTAATATATCGGAGCTTTGTGATGGAATGAGTTCACTGCCCGCCCGAATGTCTGGTGGAACAGGAGGTCGTTCAGGTAGGATTTCCCTCCGTCGGCGTAAACCCCTGCGAACCACAGCAGGCATAGCCCTGCGATTATTCCCCAGGTCTTCCAGCCTAGATATTTCCCAACCGAGCGTCCTTTGCGGACAATCAGCAGGAAGCATATTATCGTGATTGGCGGCATCAGCAGGCCTACTGGCCCTTTAGTGAAAACAGCCAGGAAAATCCATATAGGTAGCAGAAAGCTATGTTTCTTGAATGAACCGATTCCGGAATACATCATCCAGAACGATCGTAGCGCCAGTATTATGAACAGGCACATCAGCATGTCCATACGGATGAAAATAGAACAGCCTAGGAACAGGAAACAGGTGAGCAGCATGAGTGCGGCACCGGCTCTCTCCAGAGGCTTCTGCAGGAGGCCTGCAGATTTGCGCAGCAAGTCATCCACTGCCCAGATGATCAGGTAGGCAGGAATTAGCGAGAACAATGCAAGAAACGGCATGCAGCTGTTTCCGAACAGAATCCTGCCCAGCATGACAATCCAGAGGTAAAGCGGCGGCTTGTCGGCGTAGGGCGCTCCGTGGTTCGTAAAAGCGAAGAACTGGCCATTTTCAATGGCTTCGTCCGCTATGCTTAGGTATTTGAGTTCGTTGTCCGGCGAGAAATCTCGCAGGAACATTATAGGTAGCAGGCACAAAGCGGCCAGAATGAATACGACTCCAAGTGGACGGTCTTGCAGAAATCTTTTCATATCAAAAAGCCAAATTTAGCATCTTTTGCGTCCTTTCCCAAGTTTTCATGAATATATTAAATTCAAAGCCCGCTTCGCAGCGGGCTTTAATGGTTAGTTAGTAGTGTATTTACCTTTTCTTATGAAAGAAGGTTGATTGTAGTTAGAGTGTTAAATCATTTCAATTGCAAATGTAACGAAATAATCGTTTCAAGCAAGGATTTTTTCGAAAAAAAATTAAACGTTTTATCTTAAAAGACCCTTTGGGGATTGATTATTAATGCTTTCCAGAAGTTCAGGCCTTCTCTCTTTTGTCCGTTGCACAGCCTGTTCTTCCTGCCAGTCTCTAATAAGTTTCGGATTGCCGCTCAGAAGCACTTCTGGAACTTTCCAGCCCTTATAATCTGCAGGTCTCGTGTAGACCGGAGGGGAGAGCAGGCCATCTTGAAAACTGTCGCTCAGGGCAGACGTCTCATCCGTAAGCGCTCCGGGAAGCAGCCTGACGATTGAATCGGCTAACAGAGCAGCAGGAATTTCACCTCCGCTGACCACGTAATCCCCGACGGAGATTTCCCGTGTTATGAGATGTTCCCTTATCCTTTCGTCAATTCCTTTATAATGGCCGCAAAGAAGCATTATGTTATTAAGAAGAGACAACTCGTTAGAAATGCCCTGATTAAGAAGTTCCCCGTCTGGCGACAGATAGATTATCTCGTCGTAATCTCGTTCCGACCTCAACTCATTAATCATCCTCTCCACTGGTTCTACCATCATCACCATGCCGGCATCTCCGCCATAGGAATAGTCGTCCACCGTCCCCCGAGGGCCGACTCCATATTTCCTGATATTGTGGACGTGGATTTCAACCAAGCCTTTTTTGATTGCTCGTCCCACTATCGAATATTTCAAAGGGCTTTCAAGTAGTTCTGGAACGACCGAAAGAAGATCAATCCTCATATTTTATATTCATTTTCGCAAAATTAGAGAATTTAACCGAAATTTAAGTATATTTGTAAGTTGCAAATAGAAATGCAGCTTTTTAGAAACTCAAAAAACATTGCCTTATGAGTGAGGAAATAATCCTTGGTGCAGAAAATACTCCAGATGTAGGAAAAAATGAAGAGGTTGAAAAGGATCAATCAACATTGAATGATGTCGTTGATAACATCAATGAATCCGTCGTTCCTGATGCTGAAGAGGAGACTCCTCAAGAGCAGACTGTGGATCTGGGAAATCTGACTCTGGCGGAACTGTCGGAGCGTTTCGATAAACTCTCTCAAGCCGAGGACCGAATGAAGAGATATAAGGAAGCAGAGGCCATTAAATCTGCTTTCTATCGTCGTCTGTCGAAGGAAAAAGCCGATGCCGGCCTTGGCTCGAAAGTAGATGAGCCATCTTCAAGGGAAGATGTCATAGAGGAAGTCGGCCCACAGACGCAAGAGGAGAAAGAAAATCCGTTTGCGGCCATCGAGACTGCTTTCAAGGGCGTTTATGCTAATTATAAGAAGGAGCGCGCTGAATACAACCGCCAGCAAGATGAGCAGAGAGAGCAGAATTACGAGAATAAGATGGCAGTCATCGAGGAGCTGAAGGCTCTTGTAGAGAAGCAGGAGGACGTGAATACGACATTCCCGGCGTTCCGCGAACTGCAGAACAAATGGCGGGAGATTGGTCCGGTGCCGGCTTCCAAGTACATAGACTTGAACAACAATTACCAGTTCTACGTAGAGAAATTCTACGATATGGTAAAGATAAACAGGGATCTCCGAGACCTGGATTTCAAAAAGAATCTTGAGGCGAAAACTCGTTTCTGCGAGCAGGCCGAGAAACTGGCGGAGGACGAGAATGTTGTCGAGGCATTCCATGACCTTCAGAAACTGCACGAGCAGTGGAAAGAATTTGGCCCTGTGGCTAAGGAATTCCGCGAATCTATCTGGGATCGTTTCAAAGCTGCCACTTCTATCATAAATAAGAAATATCAGGCTTATTTCGAGGGACAGAAAGAAAAGCAAGTTGAGAATCTGGCTCAGAAAACTCAGCTCTGCGAGCTGGTAGAGGTTATAGCTGATAAAGAGGATATTAAATCCTCCAGCGAATGGAACTCTCTGACGACACAGATAGAAGACATTCAGAAACAATGGAGAACCATTGGCTTCGCCACGAAGAAAGAGAATCAGAAAATCTACGATCGTTTCCGCGCAGCTTGCGATAAGTTCTTCAACAGGAAGAGAGAGTATTATATGCGGTTCAAGGCCGATATGACCGAGAACGTGAATAAGAAGCTTGCTCTAATCGAGCAAGCAGAGGCATTGAAGGACAACAAGGACTGGAAGAAAACCACTCAGGACTTCATCAATCTGCAAAAGCAGTGGAAAGAAATCGGTACCGTGCCTCGCAAAAAATCTGAGCAGCTATGGAAGAGGTTCCGCGCAGCTTGCGATGCCTTCTTCAATGAGAGAGATAAGAATGTAAGCCCGGAAAACGATTACTACGGTAATCTCAAGGCCAAAAAAGCTATCATTGAAGAAATCAATGGTTACGAGCTTAACGAAGACGCAGACGTAAATATTCAGGCTGCGAAAGATTTCTCTGATCGCTGGCAGTCTATCGGTTACGTGCCTTTCAAGGAAAAGGATAGCATTCAGAAAACTTTTACTGACGCTATGCAGGCTAAGTTCCCAGGTTTTCAGGCAAGATCGTCACGCGGAGGCGGACGTGGGGATTACCGAAGGCCTATGACCGAGAAAGAGCGTCTTGTGCAGCAATATAACAAGCTGCAGCAGGATATTGTCACATTCGAAAATAACATTGGTTTCTTCTCCGAGTCAAGGAGCTCTGCCCCACTGATTAAACAGATGCAAGATAAGATTGAAGCATCCAAAGCTGAGTTGAGTGAGCTTGAGGCTAAGATTAGGAAAGTGGAAGAGAGCGAAGATCAGAATCAGTAATGGATAAGAATTCTATTATCGGAATTATCCTCATGGGGTTGATCCTCTTCGGATTCACCTTTTATGAGAACAAGCAATATCAGAAAAGAGCGGCTTATCAGGCACAGTTAGATTCGATAGCCTACGTTGAACAATTGAAGGCTGACTCAATAGCTGCTGCGAATGCGGCAGTCATTGATTCAGCGCAGATAGGCTCGCCTCTTACAGACACCGTCGTTCATCAGCGCATATTCAAGGATTCTCTTCTGGATGCTTCTCATCAGGCAGAAGGCTCTTTGTACACGTTGCAGAATGACAAGATGGAAATCGCCTTTACCACGAAAGGCGGTCAGCCATATTCAGCAAGACTTAAAGATTATAGAAATTACGATAGCACTGACCTGTACATATTTAAGCCTGGCGAAAGCCATTTAGGCATTCAGGTCTACGCTGGTGAGAATATCAATACATCTGACTTCAATTTCGCCCTTGCCGAGCAGACGGACACTTCCATTGCGATGAGGCTGATGTTCGAGGGCGGAGCTTACATAGAACAGAGGTATTCTATAAGCCAAGGCTCCTATGTGGTTAACGATAGGCTTTCATTCATCGGGATGGATAAGGTTATTCCAAGAAATGTCAATAATATAGACATTGATTATTTCATGACCTTGCCACGAATGGAGAAAGGCTATAAGAATGAGGTCCAATACTCGAAGCTTGACTATTATTTTAATGGCGAAAAGAAGCCAGAGGAGATGGGCAAAGGTAGGAATGCTGAAAAGAGGGTAGACAACAGAATCGGCTGGTTTGCTTTCCAGCAGCAGTTTTTCTCTGCAATCATGAGGGCTCCGGATGAATTCTCATCTGCAGATTTCGACATTAAGTTCTTTCCTGAGGATGATCCGAATCGAAACCTGATGGCTTGCGATGCTAGGCTGAGGGCTGATTTCATTCCCGGGAACAGCGAGACGGTCATTCCGTTCGAGTTCTATTTCGGGCCTAACCATTTCAGGACTCTGAAATCGTATGATCAAAAGTATGAAAAGATAATACCTCTGGGCGGATGGCTGGTAGGCTGGTTCACGAAGTTCGTGATTATCCCGCTGTTCGATTTCCTGCATAGATTCATTAGCAACTTCGGGCTCATCATCCTGCTCATGACCATATTCATAAAGATCGTGGTCCTTCCTTTTGCTTTCAAGTCGTATTCATCTTCTGCTAAGATGGAAGCCATCAAGCCGGAGATTGACAAGCTGAATGAGAAATATCCTAAGCAGGAAGATGCCATGAAGAAGCAGCAGGCCCAGATGGATCTGTACAAACGGGCCGGAATAAGCCCGATGGGCGGTTGCCTCCCTATGCTGTTGCAGTTCCCGATCCTGTGGGCCATGTTTAGGTTCTTCCCGGCTTCCATCGAGCTTCGACAGCAGAGTTTCTTATGGGCAGATGACCTTAGCGCATACGATTCCATCTGGGATTTCGGAACAAGAATACCTCTGTTGGGAGACCATCTGTCGCTGTTCGCATTGCTGATGGCAGTTTCCATGTTCTTTTATTCAAAGATAACTACGAAGAGTCAGCCTGGCAGCAACGATCCGAATATGGCAGCGATGAAATTCATGAGCGTATGGATGATGCCGATCATGATGTTCTTCATCTGCAACAGCCTGTCGGCTGGTCTTAGCTATTATTACCTGATCTCTAACTTGATTACCATGCTTGAAACTTGGGTTATCAAGAAGTGGTTCGTGCACCCTGAGGAAATCAGGGCTAAGCTGGCTGCTTCTGAAGGGAAGGCCAGGCCAAAGAGCAAATGGCAGCAGAGGCTTGAGGAGGCTCAGAAGATGCAGCGCAAGATGCTGGAGGAGCAAGAGAAAAAGCAGAGAAGAGGAGGTCGCAGATAACGAATATGATAGAAGAAAATTTAAAGAATATCATTTCGGAACTGCCATCAGGAGTCAAACTGGTGGCAGTCTCTAAATTTCATCCTTTCGAGGCCATCCTGACAGCATATCAGGCTGGGCAGAAAGTCTTTGGAGAGAATCGTCCGCAAGAGTTCTACAGGAAGGTTCTTCAGCTGCCACAGGACATAGAGTGGCATTTCATCGGCCATCTTCAGACCAATAAACTGAAACTCGTCCTGCCATATGCTTCTCTGGTCGAATCCATAGATTCTTTCGAGCTTCTGGATGCCGTTCAGCGCTGGGGCGTGGCTCATGACAAGGTGATTGACGCCCTTCTGGAATTGCACCTTGGTGCTGAGGCGACTAAAGGCGGTTTCACTGAGACTGAGATAGAGCAGGTGCTTTCTAAGACATACTCGCACGTGCGTTTCCATGGCATGATGGGCATGGCGACCAACATCGATGACGAGTCTGTCATTCGAGCCGATTTCAAACGCATTCAGGATTTCAAGCTGCATCTGAATGCCGAGCATCCAGAGCTTTCAGATTTCACCGAGCTCTCCATCGGCATGTCTCACGACTGGAAGATTGCCTTGGAGTACGGCGCCACCATCGTCCGCATCGGCACAGCTATCTTCGGCCCACGGCAGTACTAAATCCTATCGCAGACTATCAGGTAGTTCCCGGCAGCGTGCGGCAATTCTATCCGGGCGCCGAAGATCATGGCATCGTCTCCGGAAGTGACGCCGAGGCGGGTGCGGAGTTCGTCGCTGGAAAGCGGGATGTTCTTGGCGGAAACCTCGCAGTTCGGGTATTCGTTCTTTATTTTCTTTATGGAAGCCTTGTCAAACGTCAGGATTTCCTTGACACTGAATATTTTGCCGAACGGTTCCAGAGTCTCCGCCTTGTCTTTCAGCTCAGCTTCGGATAGCGGCTGCGAGAACGTGTAGAGATGGGTGAATTTCCCAAGCTTCACTAGACCGAATCTGGAGCAGATTGCATTGGACGCACCTGCCTTCGTTATGGATTTTCCTGGCTCGAAGAGTACCCTCATAAATGTGGAGTCGGGGAGCACTGCCTTCGAGCGAACTATTTCATCTTGACTGAATTTGAGGGATCTGCCGTCTTCGACGCATAGGAAAGTAGCATCTCCGTCCCAGTCCCAGTCCCGGTCCATCCATACAAGCAATTCTTTGCATTCCCCAGCTATTGCGACTACGTGGATCTCCCTTATCCAGTTTCGATTCCATCCTGTGCCGAAAGTCTTTTCCGAATATTCCTCATAGCAATGGTTCAAACGCTCGGTGGTCAGGCTGATGTCAGCCATGGGTGAGAGCTTTAAAAGAATGTTCCTTGAATATGAGAACAAGGCTGGCAGCAGTTCCAGCACGTCCGGCTGGCAATCCTCTATCATATAAAATCTGTTGCCGTTAGAACCTCGCCTGGACGGGTCTAAGAATATGATGTCTGGATGTATAGTCTCGGATTGCTCCAAGCCAAAGTTGCCGGTGTCATAATGACTTGAGCGAAGAATGTCGGGTAGCGACTTGGCGGTGAGTTCGGTGCAGGATATTCGTATATTCTCGATGCCTAGGACATTGAAGTTGTGCCTAGCCGCCTCTGCCAGAACTGGATTCATGTCATTGTACAGTACCACGCCAGCAATTTTCGAGAAGGCTGCCGCATCTATCCCCAGCCCGCCCGTCAAGTCTGCAATCACTTTTTCCTGTTCCTCTGAGGAATATTCATCAAATATTTTCCTGGCAAGTTCTGCCTTATATTCCGCAGTGGCGGAAGAACTGCACTGCTCTGCACACAGCGCCGTCGGGTAGATTAGGTCCGTCCGTTCCCACCAATCCGGCACCTTCTTCCGTAGTTTTTTCCTCGCCTCGATTGTGTTTACTGCCACATCCTTGCTGGAAAGTTTCCCAAGCTTGATGCCCTCTGGCGCAGGCCATTTCTTCGTGGACAGCATCAGCGACGCAGTGTCCGAATCAGCATGTTCTATTATGAATTTCTCGAAATCCGTCATACTCACAAATTTAGGCATTATTGTTAGAAACAGCTGTCTTCTTTTGACAAAATATTTCCCATCATCATGAAATAAAACAGCCGATAATTGAGTATCTTTATAAGCTAAAATTTTAAGAATATGACACAGGACTTCAATGAGGTAGCAAACAAATGGCTAAATGGAAATTTCGATTCAGAAACCAAAGGCAAGATCATAGAACTAAGAAATAACGATCCTGCTGGTTTCGAGGACGCTTTTTATAAAAATCTTGAATTCGGAACAGGAGGGCTGCGCGGGCTGATGGGCGTAGGCACCAACAGGATGAATAAATATACCGTCGGCATGGCGACTCAAGGTCTTGCGAACTATATTTTGAAGAAATGCGTAGGCGACGACCTTAGAGTGTGCATTTCCTACGACAGCAGAAACAATTCAAAGGAATTTGCTAAGATTGCCTCGGACGTCTTCAGCGCAAACGGGCTGCACGTTTTCATGTTCGAGAACATTCGCCCTACGCCGGAACTGAGCTATTCAATCCGCAAGATGGGGGCTGTCGCAGGAGTGATGGTGACGGCTTCGCACAATCCTAAAGAATATAACGGATACAAGGTTTATTGGTCAGACGGAGCGCAGATCGTGCCACCTGTCGATGGGGAAATCATCGATGAAGTCTCAAAGGTGAATGACCCGTCGCTGGTGAAGTTTGAGAGGGGAGAGCATTGCGGCGAGGTTGAACTGATGGGTAAAGAAATGGATGAGGCGTATCTTCATGACATTCTGTCGCTCACCCTCAGTCCGGAGTCTCGTGCGCGTCATTCGGACATCAAAATCGTTTACACACCGCTACATGGCACTGGGGTTCGCATCGTTCCTGAGTGCCTGAAGAGGCTCGGATTTACGAATGTCTACCATGTTTACGATCAGGACATCAGCGATGGCAATTTTCCTACCGTCGTGTCTCCTAATCCGGAGGAGCCGGCGGCAATGAAGATGGCCTTGGATGTTGCCGAGGAGAAGAAAGCCGACATAGTCATGGCTACGGACCCGGATGCTGATCGCCTGGGCATAGCGGTTCGCGACAACGATGGTAACATGGTACAGTTCAATGGCAATCAGACTGCTTCGATGCTGACATATTATATTCTAACTCGCTGGAAGGAGCTTGGCAAGCTGGATTCAACGAAATATATTGTCAAGACGATTGTCACGACCCAGCTCATTGCCGAGATCGCTGAAAGCTTCGGAGTCAGGTGTTACGATGTATTAACCGGCTTCAAATGGATAGAGGAGATCGTACACAAAAACGAGGGCAAAGGATATTTCATCTGTGGAGGCGAGGAAAGTTATGGTTTCAACGTGGGTGAGTTCGTTCGCGACAAGGATGCTCCTGTGGCTTGCTCGATGGTTGCGGACTGCGCCGCATGGGCTGCAGACCAGGGGCTGACACTGTATCAGCTGATGCAGAAGATCTATAAGGAATATGGCTATCGCAAGGAGTCGATGGTCTACATTGTGCGAAAAGGAAAGTCCGGGGCTGAGGAGATAGCTGGCATGATGGACGACATGAGACAGAATCCTCCGAAGGAGATTGCCGGAATCAGGGTTTCCAAAGTTATTGATTATGAATGTCCTGACAAGACCGGCCTGCCTAAATCCAATGTGTTGCAGTTCTTCAATGCGGAAGGGGATGTCGTGACCATCCGCCCATCAGGCACAGAGCCGAAAATCAAATTCTATTTCGGAGCCAAAGGGGATTCCGCTGACGCAAAGCTCAAGCAGCTTGCCGACCAGTTCGTGAAATAATAAAGGCCGGTCATTAGACCGGCTCTTTTTATGGCTTGAGCCACTCATCAGATTCGAACTGACGACCTGCGCGTTACGAATGCGCTGCTCTACCGACTGAGCTAAAGTGGCTTTTGAACATTTCTCTCGGAAATGGGCATGCAAATATAATCAATTTTCTTTAGTTAAGGCTATATTTGCAAACGAAAAATTTATGAATATGAAATATGATGTCGTGATAATAGGTGGAGGCGCTGCCGGCCTGCTCGCAGCCCATGGGGCAAAAACCGCTTCTCCTGATGCTAAGGTGGTTATTTTGGAAAAGATGCCTCGCCCAGGAAGGAAGATTCTGTTCACGGGAAAGGGGCGCTGCAACTTCACGAATGTCAAGGAATGGAACGATTTCTCGACGCATATTCGAACGAACCCGAATTTCGTCAAGCCTTCCTATTACAATTTCACGCCTGACGACATGATTGATTTGCTGGAGAGCAATGGCCTGGAGACGGTAGTGGAGAGAGGAGACCGGGCTTTCCCATATTCTCATAGGGCATCGGATGTCGTGGATACGCTTGTGCAACTAGTCCTGAAAGATGGAGTGATGCTGCTCTCTGACCGTGAGGTAAAGGACGTCTTGAAATTCGATGGTGGATTCTCTGTACTTACATCAAGCGGGGAGCAATTCGATGCATCCAAACTTATAATATCAACCGGCGGCCTGTCATATCCGGGAACAGGCTCGACAGGTGACGGTTACATATTCGCAAAAAAACTTGGACACAGCGTAACCCCAACCTTCCCTTCTCTCACTGCTCTTGTCCCGAGAGGATACAAAATCATTGAAAAACCAGATGCGGAGATGCGTGGCCACATCGACAGGGGACTGCCGATGACTGCAGCGGGGCAGGCTCTCATGGGAGCGAAGCTTAAGAATATATCGCTGACTGTCTTCGTTGACGGTCAACAGGAAGAGTCTGAGTTCGGAGACGTGGACTTCACTGATGGCGGCATAGAGGGACCGATTGGTTTCCAGGTCAGCAGGCATTGTGTAAAGGCGATGATGAATGGGAGCAAGGTTTCCGTGTCGTTGGACCTCAAGGCAGGAGTGCCGCTTGAAGAACTCTCGGAGCGCATTCACTCTCTGTGGGCGGAAATCGAGAATGATCCGCGCTCAAAGGGATGGAAGGATGGCCGAGGATTGAATGGCAAAGAGATGTACAGGATATTGCTCGGGAAATTAATGCCTTGGGAACTCATTCCTGGCTTCCAGGCTTGGAATCCGTCGATACTGAGTTTCACGCAAAACGATACTCGTGCTTGCGGATCTCGCTCAAAGGCATCTTTTTTTTATCAGGCAAGGCGCAAGGGTGCTTTTCCGTCTCGGGAAAGGCGGTTCAATTATCAGAAGCGTTCCTACAGCGTAGATCTTGACCTGCTTGCCAAATGCCTGAAAGATTGGAAATTCGACATTGATGGCTATGTCGGATATGAGCGCTGTGTTATTACTGCAGGTGGCGTTTCAACCGATGAGGTGTTTCCAAAGACAATGGAATCCAAGCTTGCGCCTGGCCTATACCTCTGCGGTGAAGTACTCGATATGGATTGCGACACCGGCGGCTACAACCTCCAATGCGCATTCTCCACAGGCTACCTCGCCGGCCAGTCCGCCGCGAAAGCATTGTGATCCATCACGCCCCTCCTCCGCAAGGTACTTTCGGATTCTTTTGTAACTTCCTCTCTGTAAGTACGTTGCCGAAGATGAGATGCGTATCTTGTCAAATTTTTACATGGTACGTTTCATGTATTTTACAATGTGTTGATAATTAGTCGCTCCTTAAGAGTTATTTAATAAATTGACAATCAATCAAATAAAAGTAGTATTTTTTGTTTTTGTCTGCGGAATTTCGTACCTTTATGTCTGTAAACCTTGCAGAAAATGATA
>DCKG01000019.1 GCA_002320605.1 Bacteroidales bacterium UBA1680
TGTCGGTTCAACCAAAACCCTCCTGCATAACGCCGCAATGGTGGATCGATTTATTGCCATGTCCGGAAAATCCCCGAACATGCGATTAAATAACACTGATTTCAAAGAACTTTTATTCTACGGCGTCCGCGCCGGGGCGTAACTTTTATAAAATTAACGAACTATTGCTATATTTGTTTTTTGTTTATAGAGACATAATTGTCTAATGAATGAACGTCGATTGAAATATTTAGCTACAGTAATTATGGGTATTCTATTATCTGCTTGCGCCGGACAGTACAAGGCAAGCGCAGGCAGCTGCGACGCAGACACGCTCAAGGCGGAGGGTCAATGGCAGGAGATAAAGTCCGGAGACATTCCTGGGAATGCGGTGGAATTATTTGCCAAGGACTGGATGGTCCTGGCTGCAGGCAATGAGGAAAAGATGAATGCCATGACCATCTCATGGGGCGGCCTAGGCCAGCTGTGGGAGATGCCGGTCGTGACCGTCTACGTGTCAGGAAGCCGCTATACTCACGAATTCATGGAGAAATACGACCATTTTACGGTCTCACTTTTTCCAAATGACAAACGGAAAGCCCTGCTCTACATCGGGAGCCATTCTGGTCGCGATGGCGACAAGCTGAAGGATGCGGGGCTCACGCCAGAGTTTACCATTGAAGGCAACCCATCATTCAAGGAGGCAATGATGACGATAGAATGCAAAAAAATATATTCCCATACATTTGAGAAAGAGAAGCTGCCGGAATCTGTCCGCAGCATGTATGGCGATGAGAGCAGGATGAAACTCCACACGATGTACATCGGCCAGATTGAACGAGTTTTGGTAAGAAAATGACAGTTGTCGTATGAAATCTCTCAAGGAACTTTTTCGGATAGGCAAGGGGCCTTCTAGCAGCCATACCATGGGGCCGCAGAGGGCAGCGAAAGATTTTCTCGAAAGGCATAGGGACGCAGCAAAGTTCGAGGTGACCCTCTATGGCAGCCTGGCGGCGACCGGTAGGGGCCACATGACCGACATTGCCATTAAAGAGGTGCTGGAACCAACGGCTCCTGTGGAAATAGTCTGGAAGGATGGCATATTCCTGCCATATCATCCTAACGGTATGGAATTCAAGGCTTTCGATTGGGAGGAACACACGCTCGATGACTGGACCGTCTACAGCATAGGCGGTGGTGCGCTCTCGGAAGGGAAAGAGCCGGACCGTTTCTCTACGAAAGAAGTTTACGAAATGAACAAACTCTCCCAGATAATGGACTGGTGCGACGACAATGGCAGGAATTATTGGGAATATGTCGACTTGTGCGAGGGCTCGGAGATTTGGGACTATCTGGAGGAGATTTGGATAGCGATGAAGCAGTCCGTGGAGAACGGGATAAACCACGAGGGGCGACTTCCGGGGTCTTTGAACTTGGCTCGTAAGGCAGCGACATATTACATTAAAGCCACAGGCTACAAGCAGACGCTTCAGACCAGGGGGCTGGTTTATGCCTATGCCCTCGCAGTCAGCGAGGAGAACGCTTCTGGTGGGACGATAGTCACTGCGCCGACCTGCGGATCCAGCGGAGTGATGCCAGGGGTGCTTTACCATCTGGCTAAAGGTCATAATTTCAGCGACCTAAAGGTACTGCATGCCATAGCGACGGGCGGAATCGTCGGCAACGTGGTGAAGCAGAACGCATCCATTTCAGGTGCCGAAGTGGGTTGTCAGGGAGAGGTCGGGGTGGCCTGCGCAATGACTGCTGCCGCTGCCTGCCAGCTTTTCGGCGGAACGCCTGCTCAAATTGAATATGCTGCCGAGATGGCTCTGGAGCATCATTTAGGCATGACCTGCGACCCGATTTGCGGGCTGGTACAGATTCCTTGCATCGAGCGAAATGCCTTTGCGGCAACCAGGGCGCTGGATGCTAACCTTTACGCTGCTTTCTCCGACGGCCGTCACCGCGTATCGTTCGACCACGTCGTGGAAGTGATGAAGCAGACCGGCAAAGATCTTCCTTCTGTGTACAAGGAGACCAGCGCCGGAGGCCTGGCCAAAGACTTCAACGACATAGCGTGCTCTGTCTCTTCACAATCGCGTGAGCAAGGTGGGTAAGATGGGCATTAATATTCAATAACTTACAAGGGGGCTTGCTCACGGTCCCGATTTTCGGGAAGCGTAAGCAAGAGGTCTTTGGTAGCCCCTCAGTATCATATACTTACGAATAGGGCTTGCTTACATCCTTAGCGCATTGCATATAATCAGAAATTTAGATAGATTTGCAATCGTCTATGGGCAATCCATAGATCTAAACTTCAAACTATATGGATGACATTCAGGAATCATGCTGGCACCTATGTTCGGGAGAGCTGATGAACAACTTGATTTTCAAGACTTTTGACGATTACAAATTCGGAATGAATAGCATTCCGATAGCACAATTGAGCACAGGAGTTGTCATATACTGCTTCACTTTGATGAGTAACCATGTGCATTTTCTCCTATTTGGCACCAGGAATCAGGTCATAAGGTTTTACAATGGATGGAAATCACGGGTTGGTAAGCATTTAGTTAACACATTACGCCGTTCTTCCCCATTTCAGGAACTGAAACCGACACTCGTGAAAGTTACCAGCCCGGAAATGTTCAAGACTGAAGTGGCCTATATCCTACGAAACCCACAGGCAGCAAGAATTTGTGATCCGTACACCTATTATTGGAATACCACATATCTTTATTTCAATCGTCGCATACTCACAAGACCTGCAATGACAGTAGGTCAACTCAATTCTTCGCAGATAAGACAGACACTTCTAACTAGGAAAGCGCTACCTTCGCATTACAAAATCTGTGACGGAATCATTTTACCTGAATCATACGTGGACATACCGTCAGTTGAGAATGCTTTCGGCAAGGCTACTGAATTATATTGGCTGTTAAAGGATTGGAAGACTGAGCAAAATGCAGCTGCAATGGAAGGAGAGCCTGAAAAGGTGACATACAGCGATAACGAGATACTCGATTCTTTACATGAATATTTTGCCGGACTTGGCGTTTCGGGATTCGAAGATATGAGATTTAATGATAAGTGTAGATCTGTGCCTATGCTGCGGAATAGATTCGGTTCTAGCGCCAAGCAAATCTGTCGTTTGACCCTGCTTGACCGAAATGTTGTCTACCGGTACGGTGGCTTTGCCAGCATCAATGTTGAGCGTGAGCAAGGCGGGCAAGATAGGCACTGATATTCAATAACTTACAAGGGGGCTTGCTCACGATCCCGATTTTTGGGAGGCGTAAGCAAAGTTCATTTGGAAGCATTGAATATCAAATACTTAAAAAGACAACTTGCTTACGTGGTGCGTGGTAGGGCTGACGACGCAGTCTCTTACGGCGTTAGGTAGGCAGGCTAGGCTGCCTAATGAGCCAGCCGTGGGCTAGCAGGCGGAGCAGCACGGTGAACCAGCCGTGGGCTGCCTGGTGAACCGGCGAGTGAGCCTGGTGGACTCGCAGAGCGGCCTCCGCCCACGCCTAGTTGCGCACAGCAAGGCGCCGAGGGCTTGCTAGAGGGGCTGCCCGGCAAACAGGTGGACCAGCAGCGGGCTAGTGGATTCCTTGATAGGCAGCCTGAACGGCTTTGTAGGAATCGAGGGTGCCAATGTCGTAGCGGTGTCCTGGCATTTCCATGGCACGGATTGGGACTTTGGTGGCGAGCCAGGCGACGAAACTGCCTGGGGCATCGACTCCGCAGCCTGCGGCCATGCCTTCGGGAATACGTGCGACATCCTGCATGCGATAGAAATAGAACGGAGGACAGCACCAGTGGGAGCGCGGCTCTGCTGGCTTTTCTTCCATTGACAATATTAAATCGTGCTCGTCGACCTCCACGACTCCGCATTTATGCAGCTTGGCCTCGGATGGCTCGTAGTAGCGCATGATGCAAGAAGTCCCTGCCGCAATGGCATATTCAATGAATTCAATGAGGCTGAAATCCAGCAAGTTATCCCCTGCCATGATAATGATGTCGTCGTCGAAGCCAGTCTTCTCCAAGGTATACTGGATATCTCGCACCGCGCCTAGGCGGGTCTCGTTTGTCGTGGTGCCATCGTCCACGACAGTGATTTTCTCACTACGCCCTGATGCCCACTTTTCAAAATGGCAGGCAAATTTATGGTTGGTGACTACAGCATATTCATCAACCTTTCCAGATACCGCCACATCATCAATCAGCCAGTCCAAAATTGTCTTGCCGCTGACATCGAGCAGCGGTTTTGGGAAATTCTCCGTGAGCGGGTACAGCCTTGTCGCATACCCCGCAGCCAAAATCAAGCACTTCATGTTTTACACTCGTACGCCGTCGGCGGAGTGGCATAGGTAGGCGCTGTAGCGGCCCCGGAGGGTAGGGAAAGCATCAAGATATTCATCTTCTACTTTCCTGAATATGCTCTCTTCGTATGCCGGATCGATCAGAGCCATGCAGCAGCCTTTGAAGCCAGCGCCGCTGAAACGCCCTCCATAAATGCCATCCGTGCGCGTCATTATCTCATATATCTTTTTAAGTTCCGGAGAGCCGGTCTCCCAGTTCTCGATCGAAGAACGTCCGCTCTCGAACGACAATCTGCCATATTCCTCTATGTCTCCCCTCCTCCAAGCTTCAGCCCCACGCTGAACCCTGTCATATTCAGTGTACCAATGCTCGGCACGCTTCCACCAATTCCTTGGCAGGCGGTAGCCATATTCATTGAATATCTCGACTGGTACGTCCCTGAGGTATGTATCCTCGAATTTCCCATATTCCATTCCCGAATAGGCCTTCAATGCATAGGCAGCGCTCCGGCACTCGTCCACCCTCATGTTGAATTTGCTCCCAGCGAGGCTGCGCTCCACACCGCTGAAGAATATCGCAATCTTATATGGCTTCATCGCTGGCGAGGCGGGAATCAGCTCGTAAGAATCATCCTTAGTGTCCAGATACAGCAGATGCCCTTTTCGCGACAGCACCTCGCAGCTCTGATCCAGTTTGCCGCAAGACACACCCACGTACTTGTTCTCTGCCGACTTTGCCATCATTATCAGGTCATGCTCATCCAAATGAATATTATTAACCTTGCAGAGGGCCTGCATGAAAGATATTATCACTGCGGCAGAAGAAGACAGGCCTCCGATAGGCAGAGTGCCCTCGATCACCCCACGCAAGCCGACGCTGAGCGGATAACGATAGCTGAGTTCCAGCGTAGCGCCGCGCAGATAATCTGCCCAGTCGCCTTGCTTGGCCTCTGGCACAGCCCGAACATGCCACTGGGCACGTTTGGTAAACTGGAGCGAGACCAGTTCTATGACTCCGTTCTGCTTGGACGAATAGGCGATGTGAATGCCCCTGTCTATGGCGAAACCGGTGACCTTTCCCAGTTGATGATCCGAGTGCGCCCCGATGGGACACACCCTGTAAGGACAAAAAGAGAGACCCTCAGGCTCCTGCCTGTACGTCTCTCTAAAGCGATCTTCGCACTTCATTAAAGCCTTTTTCTGATGGCCTTGGTCTGCTCTTCGTAGCCAGGCTTCTCAAGAAGCGCGAACATATTCTTCTTGTAAGCCTCAACGCCAGGCTGGTTGAACGGATTCACGCCAAGCAGATAGCCGCTCACGCCGCAAGCGAATTCGAAGAAGTAGAACAGCCCGCCAAGGTTATATTCATTGATCTCTTCTATTGAAACCTCGACCTGAGGCACTCCGCCGTCGATGTGAGCCAGCTTCGTTCCCAGCTGAGCCATGGCATTGCAATGCTCCACGTGCTGGCCGGCGAGGTAATTCAGCTGGTCAAGGTTCTGAGGATCAGAACCGATGACGACGCTTCTGTTAGATTTCTCGATGTTCACGACTGTCTCGAACATGACCCTGTCGCCATCCTGAATGAACTGGCCCATTGAATGGAGGTCGGTGGTGAAATTGACCGACGCAGGGAATATTCCTTTCTTATCCTTGCCTTCGGACTCGCCGTAAAGCTGTTTCCACCATTCTCCAAGGTATTGGAACTTAGGGTTGTACGAAACGAGGATTTCAATCTTCTTTCCTAATTTCGAATATAACAGATTCCGCATCGCAGCATATTCAACCGCAGGGTTTGTCTCACTCTTCACTGCGAGAGCCTTTTCCATCTCAGCTGCTCCAGCAAGCATGGCGCGGATGTCGAGACCAGCCAGCACTATCGGCAGGATTCCTACAGGGGTGAGCACTGAGTAACGGCCTCCGACATTGTCTGGAACAACGAATGTCCTGTAGCCTTCCTGAGTGGCGAGGGTCTTCAGAGCGCCCTTGTGAGCATCAGTTATCGCAACTATCCTGCTTGCGGAATCCTCGTAATTCTTTTCGATATATTCCTTGACGATTCTGAAAGCGACGGCGGGTTCGGTAGTGGTGCCAGACTTGGAGATGACCACGGTAGCGACATTCCTCTGGGCAACCAGGTCCATGAGCTCGGCTAGATATTCCTCGGAAAGGTTGTTCCCTGCGAAAACGACTTCAGGATATTCCTTAGCACCGCTCAGTTGTTTTGCGAAATTGTGCGACAGCGCCTCGATTGCGCAGCGGGCGCCAAGGTACGAGCCTCCGATTCCTATCACTACCACCAGATTCACGCCTTTTGCTTTCCACTCGTCGCGGATAGCCTCGCAATCCTTAATCAATGATTCCGGAGTCTGGCTTGGCAGGTGCTTCCACCCGAGGAAGTCTTTTCCAAGCCCATTCTCTTTGTCAAGCACATCGTAGGCAGCAAGTGCCTTGCCGACATATTCCTTATAATCCGCAGCGTTTACGAAGGAGCTGCAGCCTTTTAAATCAACTCTAACCATTTTATTTTGAAATTGTAATATTTTCTGCTTCAATTAGGCAAAGATAATGATTATCTTTGTAAGTGTTGACAATAAATACTTATCGAATATGACTAAATTCACTTCAATTTTAGCTGCAGCCACCGTATTGGCCATGGCTGCATCATGCTCCACGCAGAAAATCGCAGTGACCGCTCACAGGGGATACTGGAAATGCGAAGAAGCGAAACATGCCGAGAATTCAATTGCTTCTCTGAGGACTGCTCAGGAGCAAGGATTATGGGGATCGGAATTCGATGTTCATATGACAAACGACTGCGTGCTGCTGGTCCATCACGATCCGGACATCGACGGGATTAGAATCTGGGACGCTAATTATTCTGACTTTGCGGGCAGCAGACTTAAGAACGGAGAGAAAGTTCCAACTCTCGATGAATATCTCACACAGGGAGAAAAGAGCGATAAGACGGTGCTGGTCATGGAGTTAAAGAAACAAGGCGACAAGGCCCACGAGGATTACATGACGGACCAAGCCGTAGAGGCGCTCAAGAGGCACAACCTTTACTCGCCGGACAGAGTGATATTCATTTCTTTCAGCCTTAACATCTGCAAGAGACTGGCTGGCCTCTGCCCAGGCTTCACCGTGCAGTATCTGGAGCAAGACATGAGTCCCGACGAGCTCTACCCTCTCGGAATCAATGGGGTAGACTATCAGTTCAAGGTGTTCGAGAAACATCCTGACTGGATCAAGCAGGCTCGCAATCATGGCATGAGCGTGAACAGCTGGACCGTGAACAAGGAAGAGGACATCCAAAAGATGATCAACATCAGCGTAGACTGCATCACTACCAATGAGCCTCTCCTCGTCCGCAAGATGCTCGGCAGGAAAGAGAATACGATTAAATAAAAGACGACTGGCTATTTTACTTCGAGAAGCTGATTCCAGTCTGTAGAATATAGCTTCGAGCAATAATCGCGGCGGATGCCGTCCGCAAAATGTCCTGGACGCTGGGCTGCCAGCCTCAGGACATTTTTCCCGCTTTTATTGACCATATCCATCACCCTGGAAATCTTATCGTCACGCTCCCTTTCTTTGATGTCGAAATCAAAGATGGACTGCTGGATTTTGTTAGAATTAACGATGTCCATGACGATGACTCCGGCTTTCTTATATTCATATCCAGCTTTGAATATCATGCGAAGAGCCTTTTTTGCGGCTCCGACTATTTCCAGCGTGCTGCTGGCCGGAACCGCCAACCGAATGCAAGCCTGGGGATTGTACTGCGCGAGATCTTCCCGGAATCGGTTGGTTAGAAGGAAGACTCCTACGGAATATGCTGCAGTGCCTTCTTGGCGGAGTTTCTCTGCGCATTTGCCAGCGAAATCGGAAACCCTCTGGCTGATTTCCTCGAAATCAGTTATCATATTCGCAAAAGATCTTGACGTGCATATCGTCTTGCGCGCCTCGTCTTTTTCATCCTCCACCATCCGAATGCCTTGCAACTCGTGCCAGGTTCGCTCGCCGGCGATTCCCATTCTAGCCTGCACCCATTCGACCGGCCTTTCAATGAAGTCCAAAGCTGTCTTCACCCCAACGGCCTCTAGCTTCGGAGCCAATCTCCGGCCTATTCCCCAGACATCGCCTATCGGAGTGAGTTTCAGTGCTTTCCTTATCTTTTCAGTCGTGTCTATCATGCAGAAGCCTTTGTAACCCTTGTATCGCTTTGCAAAGTGGTTCGCAACCTTTCCTAGGGTCTTGGTGCTGGCGGCACCGATGCTAACAGGGATTCCTGTCCACTGCCTGATTTTCTTGATAAGGCTGCGGCATATCACCGGAAGCTTTTCAACAGAGACTCCGTCCATATTCATAAAAGCCTCGTCTATTGAATATATTTCCAGCTTTGGAGCTGTTTCTGCCAATATAGACATGACCCTGGCAGAAAGGTCCCCATAGAGGGCATAGTTCGAAGAACGCACCGTCAGCTTGCACTCATCTACTAAATATTTCACTTTGAAAAACGGCGTGCCCATCTTTATGCCCATAGCCTTGCTTTCATTGCTGCGAGCCACCACGCAGCCATCGTTGTTGGAAAGCACGACGACAGGCCTGCCTTCCAATTCCGGCTGGAACGCTCTTTCACACGAAACGAAAAAATTATTGCAATCCACTAAAGCGTACATATTTCAATATACTATCTCCAGCCAAGGCGACATACCAAGCCAAATCACCTAGGCATGATGCGTCACTTTCTTTATGACGTAGGTCACCACTCCCCAAATAGTGAAATCATTGGCATCATTGACCTCTATCGGAGGATATTCCTCATTGGCTGGCAGCAGCCACATCCGACGATGCTCAAGAATATCATAGGAGAAACCCTGTTTCCTTGCCTTTCGAACGGGGCGCTTGCCAGATTGGTCAGCGTCAGCCGGATTTTTATAGGAAATATATCTCAGGGTGAAATCTCCGTCAATGAAGCAGACCGCCATGTCACCCTCAGATGGCTCCAGAGACTTATCGACAACCAATATATCACCCTCTTCCACTCCACCCTCCACCATGGAATCGCCTACCATTCGAGCGAAGAAAGTTGCCGCCGGATGCTTCACCAGTTCCCTGTTGAGGTCGATGCTGTCATTCAAATAATCTTGAGCTGGAGATGGGAACCCAGCGTGCACTCCCCCTTCGACGGAAGTCACCCCATGCTCTTCGGAAAGCGCTTCACGACTCAATTCGGCAGGAGAAGCGTCTACCCCACCATCATCCGGAACATTTAAATTCTTTTTCACCATATTCACAAATTTCGACATTTTTTATGAATATGTCACATTTCATTTGACTCTAGCATCTTTCGCAGGATACTTTGGAAAGCGTGGTCTGAGGGGTAATAGTGGCATATTCAGAAAGCATCCTGCAATTTTTTCGCACGATGCTCATTGGGGATTTTGTAAAATATTGATTTGCAACTAATTACTAGTACGCCAAGAGGTACCTTGCAATGGTTTTGCATTTGATGCCTGCTGAGGAAGGGTTATAGCGCTGGGACGATGTACTTCCAAGCGAGGGAGAGGGCTGCAGTGCCGTCGGCCTGGCCCTGGTCATTCATTAGGGGCAATAATGCGCTGGAAGTCAGTGGATAGTCCGTCGTTATGGCGATGACTGCTTTCTTTTCCGGAATGATGGCAATGTATTGCCCGAACAAGCCGGAGCACAGCCAGCCGTCGCGGATCCTCCAGATCTGATAACCGTAGCCGGTGGCGCTGTAACCGTCACCAGTGAAGTTAACCTGAGGCGACATGGCAGAAGACACCCATTCAGAAGGAATGATTTGACTGTCGTCCCATCTGCCTCTGTCCATCAGCAAGCGTCCGAACGTAATCATTTCGTCAGTAGTGAGATGCAGGCCCCATCCGCCAGCAGAAGAGCCCTGGACCTTGTCCCACGTAAGGGTAGAGCCGAAACCAAGAGGTTTGAACAGCCTGCTGTCGAGATATTCATGAATATCCTGTCCCGTCCTCTGGCGAAGAATTTCAGCAAGGAGGCAAGAGGCGAATGTGTCATAGACGAAGTCATCGCCAGGCTCTTCAGTAAAATCGGCGTCAAAGAATAGTTGCGGAATGGTTTTATCAATGTCTTTCAGAACATCTGAGAGAACCTCTGCCAAATCTTCCGAATAGTCATGGCCAACTTTGAGATATTTCAGCAATGACAATGAATATGTTTTTGCAGCTGTGACCACGGCATCTTCGGAGTGACCGTCGGTCATCGTAAGCAAATCTTTAACTGTCAATTTATTGACCCGTTCCAATTCATCACCGGCAATGCCAGAGAGAGAAATTTCTTTGGAGAACATCGGGGCGACTTTGTCCGAAATGGAGATCTTCCCCTCATTCACAGCCATCCCAATTGCCATTCCCGTGAAGGTCTTGGTGACGGACCACATCTGGTGCCGAGTGTTCGATGTGGTGCCATTGAGCCATGCTCCTGAAGGCTTGTAACCTTCCTGCCAGACCGCTATGCCGGAAAGATATTCATAAACAGAAGGTGCATCAGCAGCCATTTTTTCAACAGCGGCCTTTAGCTCAGGCTTTTCCGTAAGCTCGCCTTTGCTAGGCTCTGGTTCATCCGAATCGTCTTTCTGACAGCCTGCCAGAAACATCACTGCCAAGATTGGCAGAAGGGAAAAAGACCTCCAGAGTCTCATGATTAATCTCCTAAATCCTCATCGGAATGTCGGCCAAATCTAGGCGGACGCTCATCAGAACTGCGTCCACGCCTAAACGGCCTGTCGTCACGGCGGTCATTGAAGCGATGACGCGGCCTATCGTCGGAACGGTCGTCGAAGCGGCGGCGAGGCCTGTCGTCACGGCGGTCGTCGAAGCGGCGGCGTGGCCTGTCGTCACGGCGGTCGTCAAAACGGCGACGAGGGCGCTCCTCGGAATCCTGCGTTTCTTTCCCAACTTCAGGCTCATCAGCTATCTTAGCCGGATCAGAAACTGCTTCGTCTGATTTCTCAACGGAGCACGCTGCTTCCTCAGCCACGACATCGGTCACAGCAGCGACAGCGCAGTTGATGCCGTCAATCGCTGACGAAACAATGCCGCCTGAGTAACCTGCGCCTTCGCCTGCAGGATAAAGCCCCAACATGGCATCAGCCTCATATGATTTCGGATTTCTAGGAATCCTGATAGGAGACGAAGTCCTAGACTCAACGCCAACCAGGAGGGCATCCTCCGTATGCTTTTCATCATATTCAATTTCGATGACCTCATTTTTTTCTACCTCAGGCTCTTCAGAGGCAGAGGATTCAGAAACGTTAGGAGCATCGTTCTTTAACTCTTCAGAAGCATTCTCATCTGATACATCAACAACATCCTCTCCAGGCTCGGCAACGACTTTTCTCACTCGTCGGCCAGCGTAGAACACCTCTTTCAAAGCCACCTGCAGTCTCCCTGTGATATATTCAGGAAGAAGCTCGTGAAGCGGAGCTGATACCACGCCAGGCTTGTAAGACGTCTCCGGCAGGTCAGTCGAGATTACCCCGTTGCAGAAATCCTTCATCCTCTGCGCAGGAGCAGCCATAGGATTCTCAGCTTTGCCTTGAACATATTCCCACATCTTATGCTCGATGCTGTGTTGCCACTCCAGCCCAGCGAAGACACCATATTTCTGGTATTCCTCAGGCACATCCTCAGGATTTATCTGAACCACGGCACCGGCATTGGCGAAGCGTCCGCTCCTGGAAGAATTTGACATCCCGTTCATCACGATGGTCTCCGGATCCGTGGCAGACGGCACCAAGATTCCGCCTGGGCACATGCAGAACGAATATACTCCCCTGCCATCGACCTGCTTTGCGAATGAATATTCCGCAGCAGGCATTCCCGTCTTCCACTGGCCGTGATAACGAATGTCATTTATTGCCGCTTGGCTATGCTCCACTCTCACGCCCATCGCAAATCCTTTAGCCTCAAGAGACCATCCCTTTGATGCGAACATATCATAAATATCTCTCGCCGAATGACCCGTAGCCAGTATTACCTTATTCGCACAATATTTCACGGCAGAAGGTTTCCCAGCCTTGGTAAGGTTCAGGCTGTCGAGAGCCTTGACAGCAATGGTGCCATCTGCCTTCTTTGATATATCGGTCACTTTCGTTCCGAAATGATACTCGCCTCCATGCTCTATAATGCACTGACGAATGTTCTCGACTATTTTAGGCAGCCTGTCTGACCCTATGTGAGCATGCGCATCCACAAGAATCTGAGGATTCGCCCCGAATTTCACAAGCTGGTACAGCACCTCGCGTATGTCACCCCTCTTGGATGATCTTGTGTAGAGCTTCCCGTCGGAGAAAGCTCCAGCGCCGCCCTCGCCATAGCAGTAGTTCGAGTCTGGATTCAGCACGCCATCCTTCGAAAGTTTCGCCATGTCGAATTTGCGTTCATGCACGTCCTTTCCTCTTTCCAGGATAATTGGCTTGCGCCCAAGCGTCAGAAGCTTCAGAGCAGCGAAAATGCCAGCAGGACCGGCACCGACGATTATCGCCGGATCAGCCTCATGCACGTCTTTATATTCAGGAATCTCGTATGGATGATAAGACTCGCGCCTAATATCATAAACTTCTATCTTATAGCGGTAAACGACCTCGTCCCTGGCATCTATCGAGCGTTTAGCAATCACGCAGGTATAATCCGCATTAGGGAACTCCGGCTGGAAAGATTTAGTGGGATCAATAACATTGATTATGGCGTTTCCACGGAGCATCAGCTCCCTTGCGGCCACAATCCTAACGTCGTCCGGCCTCAGGTCTCGACCTATGCGGCCGGTCATTTCAAACTCTTTCATATTTTAAAAATCAGCTATTCTTGAAACTGGAGCCACGTCCAGCGGGGTGCGCTCCCCGTGAAGATAATGAAAATATCCAGCTATGGCAATCATAGCGGCATTGTCTGTAGTGAACTTGAATTCAGGAAGATATGTGTTCCAGCCACGATTGCGGCCTTCCTCTTCGATGCGATTGCGTAACCCGCTGTTTGCCGAAACGCCGCCGCCGATGGTTATTTCCCTGATGCCTGTCTGTTTGGCAGCCTTGATGAGCTTGCTCAGCAATATGTCAATCAGAGTCTTCTGAAAGCTAGCGCAGATGTCCTCCTTGTTTTTCTCCATGAAATCCGGTTCTTCTTTCAGCTGATCCCTGACAAAATATAGCAGAGAGGTCTTCACCCCGCTGAAACTGTAATCAAGCCCCGGAATCTGAGGCTTGGCGAACTGGAAACGGTCAGGATCGCCCGATTTTGCCAATTTGTCAATAATCGGGCCTCCTGGATAGCCCAGGCCCATCATTTTCGAGCATTTGTCGAAAGCCTCGCCAACGGCATCGTCTATCGTCTGCCCCAGAATCTCGTAATCCAGCGGATTGTCAACCCTGACTATCTGCGAATTACCGCCTGAAACCAGGAGGCAGAGGTAAGGGAACGACGGATGCCTGTTTTCCTTGTCCGGCTGCTTAATGAAATCTGCGAGAATATGTCCTTGAAGGTGGTTGACCATGATTATAGGAATATTCAGGGCCACGCCGAGTGCCTTTGCGAAAGAAGTGCCTACCAGAAGCGAGCCCAGAAGCCCCGGGCCTCTGGTGAAAGCAATTGCAGTAAGGTCCGTGGGTTTTATTCCGGCCTTGTCTAAAGCTTGGCTCACGACAGGCACGATGTTCTGCTCGTGAGCGCGAGAAGCCAGTTCCGGCACGACACCGCCATAATCCTTATGCACCTGCTGGCTCGCGATGACATTCGACATCAGGAAGCCATCTTTGATGACGGCGGCAGAAGTGTCGTCGCAGCTCGACTCTATCCCAAGGATGTAATCAGACATATTCAAAGAAACTTTATCATCGGCAAATATAGAGTTTTTTTTGCTATTTTTGCTGATTGTGAGAAGGGGTTTTAAGATATTCTGGCTGGTGACACTGGCAATAGCAGCTCTGCTTTTCGCCATTGTCATACTCATGCAAACTTCCGCCGTGCAGACCTTTGTCACCAAAAAGGTCATAGAGAGTCTTGAGAAGAACATCGGCGCTAAAATAGAATTCTCCAGAATCCATCTGAAGCCATTCAATGCGATCGTCCTGAAAAATGCAGCAATAATAGACCCGGCACCTGACACCTTGAAAGGAGAGGTCCTGGACACTGTCGCCAGAGCCGAGACAATCACCGCAACCTTCTCGCTGAAAGGCCTTTTCAAGAAAGAGGGGCTGCACATAGGAAAAGCCACAGTCAGCAATGCCTCTTTCATGCTGGTCACAGACCAGAGAGGCTCGAACATCAGCAGGGCCTTCAAGTCTCAGAACGCAAAAAAAGATACTGTCGGAAAGGAGCCAGGGAATATATTCGATGCCAGGGCTGTGGAAATAAATAATTTCAGGTTCCGGCTAATTAATCTGAATAATCCTGCCGTGATAGCTTTCGGCATAAACTGGAAAGACTTGGACATCACTGTCCACAAACTTGAAGGCAGAAAGGCCTCATTTGCTGGCAGCTACATGGAGGGCGAGGTTACCAATCTTGCTTTTTCCGAGAAAAGCGGCTACGATGTCAGCTTCATGAGCGGCAAGGCGAAGGTCGGGCATCAGCAAACGGTGATCGACGATCTGAAAATCGTAGACAACTATTCCGACCTTTCGTTCAACCAGTTCACGATGACTTTCGAAAAAGAGGATCCGTTCTTCGATTTCCTCAACAGGGTGAAGATCTCTGCCGACATGGGAGAGAGCAGGCTGGATTTCGAGAGCCTCGCTTACTATGCGGAAGCCTTGAAGGACAAAAATATGGTAATGGAAATTCACGACTGCAAGGTTGATGGGCAGATCAGCGATTTAGTCGTGAATATTCTAAAGTTCAATGAAAGGAACAGCGGCATCAACGGCACCTTGCAGGGTCGCCTGACGGGACTGCCGGAAATTAATGATTTCAATCTTGATTTCCTGGCCAAGGATTTAAATTTCACGTCTAAAGGAATAGAGCAGGTGCTGCATGGATGGGCGCCGAGTGCAAAGGCAGCCATAGGCAAGTTCGCTCCACACGAAGTGCTGACATTCAATGGTAATGTGAGAGGATTGTTGGACAAACTAGCGATATATGGGAAAATCACCACTCAGAAATCTGGCAGCCTAACGGCTGACATAGGGTTCAACCATCTGATAACTACGGGGCTGGCTATTCAGATAGGCGGAAATGTGACCACTAGCAATCTTGACTTAGGGCGAATACTGAATATTCATGCTTTCGGCCCTGCGACATTGCGCACTTCGCTACAAGCAGGCCTTGGCTCCGGGAAAATTTCTGTGAAGATAGACACCCTGCAAGTCAAAAGGCTGAATGCCCTTGGTTACGACTATTCTAACATCATCGGCGCTGGAACATATTCACAAAATGCATTCAACGGCAGAATAATTTGCAGCGACCCTAATTTGAACTTTATCTTCCAAGGAATATTCTCCCTTTCAGACAAGACTAGCAACGGCGTATACAAGTTCTTCGCCGACATCGGCTACGCCGACCTGGAGAAGATGAACCTAAGCAAATTCGGCATCAAGAGAATATCTGGACAGATAAATGCCAATTACGTGAATGTACAAAGGAAAGACCTCATAGGTGACCTGGACTTGAATAATCTCGTGCTGGAAAATGACTTGGGGACATGCCAAGTCGGGGACATCTGCATGAAATCCCATTCATCGGACAATATCTACAGGATGAATATCACCTCCGATATTCTGAATGCTAATTACGTGGGGGGCAAGCCATTAACCAGCATTGCCGGAGACATCATGCAACTCACTGTGCAAAGAGACCTTCCTGCCCTGCTAACGAAGGCATACGACAGCTGGCATGGAGAAAAATATTCAATAGAGGCATCTCTGCATGACAAAAAGAATATCATAAATTCCATTTTTCCTGGCCTCTACGTCGCCGACAGCACGTTCCTTCATTTCGGCGTGCAGGCAAACGGTTCGGTTAGGGCAAACATTCGATCGCCAAGAATCGCGAAGGGGCACAACTACCTCAGGAACCTAGACCTGCTGCTAGACAACTCGAACGGCAACATCAATGGCACGATGACTAGCGCCGAGCTCAATGTAGCATCTCTTAACTTCAAGAACAACAACATGATGATTTATGCCGATGACAATCATTTCGGGTTCGGCATGACATACGACAATCTGACCGAGGTAGACAATAGGGGCGAGATGTACCTGAGCGGAGATATTCGCAGAGACGAGAAAGGCAAGCTGATTGTTCACGGCCAGACCTTGCCTTCGAATATCTATCATGATGGAGAGGGATGGAGCGTGGCGCCATCTTCGTTCGAAATCGACGGGAAAGACATTCATCTTGACAGGATCTCCGCAGTGAGCAATAACCAGAGCATCTCCGTCGAGGGAGGCATGTCACAGACAAAGAAAGATACGCTGAGGCTTGAGCTTTCAAATTATGATATTAGCCTCTTGAACAATTTATTCGCTCAGGACATCGGTGTTAAAGGAATTGCCACCGGCAAAGTCTATCTGATTTCGCCACGCGAAAGCAATTCCGGACTTCTGATAAATCTGGCTTGCGATTCTCTGAGCATTGGCGGCTATGAATTAGGCACGCTCCATGCCGCCAGCGTCTTGGACAACAACCGGGACAGGCTGAATTTCATAGTGAGGAACGACTTTGGCGGAAATAGGAATATAGACATAAAAGGTAATTATGGCATGAGGGACAAGCAGATTGAAGCTACCGTAAACTTGGCAGACTTCAATCTCGGCTACGCAAGTCCTTTCCTGACCTCGGTTTTCAGCAAATTCGAAGGGAATGTCTCAGGAAAAATCACTGCCAGCGGGACACTCGACAAGCTCAATCTGACAAGCCAGGATGCGAAGTTTGACAATGCCCTGCTTCAAGTGGACTTCACGAAGGTACCATACATGGTAAACGGCCCTTTCCACTTAGATGAAACAGGACTGCACTTCGACAATGACGAGATAAAAGATTCATATAATGGCACTGGAGTGTTGTCCGGAGGCCTTCTTTTCAATGGATTGAAAGATTTCCGCCTTGAGACGAAGATTAAGCTTACTCAGCTGCTTGCCCTGAATACGACCGCTGCCGACAATCAGTCTTTCAACGGCAGAGTGTTCGCTAGCGGCGATGTCTCAATCAAGGGACCTTTCGACGCCATATTCATAGACGTGAATGCCAGGACAGAGAAAGAAGGGACTTTACATATTCCTATCGACAATGCCTCGAATGCGAAAAATAGCAACCTTCTGTCTTTCAGGGAAGAGGAAAGGTTTGACTATATCGACCCATATGACCTGATGATGAACAACCTTGCAACCAGCCAGAAGAAGAGCGACGACTTTGGTGTCAGGCTGAGGATAAACGTAAATCCTAGCACAGAAGCCTATGTCGAGGTTGACAGATCCGCCGGCAACGTACTGACCGCCAGAGGGATAGGAAATATTGACATGAATGTAAGGCCATCCAGGGATGTTTTCACCCTCAATGGGGAATATACTATAAGCCAAGGAAACTTCCATTTCAATGCAATGAACATTGCCCAGAAAGATTTCTCCATTACAGAAGGCAGTTCCGTAAGGTTCAACGGAGACATAATGGACAGCAGGCTGGACATCACGGGAATGTACACGACAAAAGCCTCCGTGGCCACGTTAATCGCAGACACGACAACCGTGTCGGCCAGAAGGACGGTAAATTGCAATATCGGTGTCTCAGGCAGGCTAAGGGAGCCGTCTCTCAAGTTCTCCATCGAAATCCCAGATCTGGACCCTACGACTCAGGGAAAGGTCGAGAGCGCACTCAACACCGAGGACAAGGTTCAGAGGCAGTTCCTGTCGCTGCTGATTTCAAATACGTTCATGCCGAACGAACAGTCAGGCGTTGTGAACAACACAGCCTCGCTCTACTCCAGCGTAGCTGAAATAATGGCAGGACAGCTGAACAGCATTCTTAATAAACTGAATATCCCACTAGATCTCGGCCTTAACTACCAGTCAAGCGAAAGCGGAACGAATATTTTCGATGTAGCCGTGTCTACTCAGCTCTTCAACAACAGAGTCATAGTGAATGGAGCTTTCGGCAACAGGGATTACAACAACTCTGCGACGCAGGGTAGTGACGTCGTCGGAGACATAGACATAGAAATAAAGCTGGATAAGCCTGGACGGGTTCGCCTGACTCTATTCTCCCACTCTGCCGATGACTACACGAATTACCTCGACAATACCCAGCGCAATGGCATTGGTCTCGCCTACCAAGTAGAGTTCAACAAATTCACAGATTTCATCAAAAGACTCTTCACAAAGAAAAATCGTAGCGAGGCCGTTGAGCCAGAGAAAGAGAAAAAGGTCATAAAGATTGAAAATTAATGAATATATGGCATTCGGAACACTATATTTGATTCCTTCCACCCTAGGAGACTACAATCCTGCTTTAGTGCTGCCCGCGCCAGTGCTGGAACGCCTTAAAAGCATAAAGCGCTTCGTAGTCGAAGAGACAAGGAGCGCCCGCCGATTCCTGTCTGCCGCAGGGCTGAAGGGACACATTGGCGAATTAGAGTTAAGGGAACTGAACGAACATACCAAACATTCTGAGATAGAGGGCTTTATGAATATGTTTTCAGATGCTTCCGGAAATCCTACCGATGTCGGGCTCATCACCGAGGCCGGCCTGCCAGCCGTCGCCGACCCTGGAGCCCAGGTAGTCGCGCTCTGTCATATTCATAAAATAAAGGTAGTGCCCATGGTAGGGCCTTCTTCCCTGATGCTTGCCCTCATGGCATCGGGTCTCAACGGGCAGAGCTTCGCCTTCGTGGGCTACCTCCCAGCCAAGACTGAGGAGCGCAGGAAAGCGATCACTGAAGTAGAAAAAAGGTCATTGCAGCTGCATCAGACGCAGATATTCATTGAGACGCCTTATCGTAACGATTCTCTTATGGCTGACCTGCTGCAGAGCCTCTCCCCTGCCACAATGCTCACCGTCGCAGCGAACATCACAGCTGATAATGAATATATTGACACGAAGCCAGTGAGGGAATGGCGCAAGATGCCTGCGGCCATCGGCAAACGCCCTTGCGTATTCCTGCTGCTTGCTAATAAATAAAAGAAATGGATAAAGAAGGGAAAATAGAGCTCATCGGCATGGAGTTCCACGCATTTCACGGATGCCTGCCTGAAGAGCGGACGAACGGTAACACTTTCGTGGTGGATTTCGTAGGATATCTCGACATGAAGAAAGCATTCAATAGTGATGATCTCAAAGATACCGTAGATGTCAATGAAGTCTACGAGGTAATAGCAAAAGAGATGACGACTCCGTCCAACCTCCTAGAGAATGTCTGTGGGAGAATAGTCAGAGCCATAGAGAAGTCATTTAATTTCTGGCCTTTCAGCGTGACTGTTTCTAAGAAAAACCCGCCTCTTGAAGGACCGTGCGAATGGTCGAAAGTCACTATGGGTGAAGGCTTGCAAGAAGGCCCCGAAATTTTCGACAGATTCTAGTCCATGGTGAACAAAATCGCTTTCCTTACGCTCGGCTGCAAGCTGAACTATGCGGAGACATCCACTTATGAAAGGGGGTTCGCAAAGAACGGCCTCGAGGTGGTTCCGTGGGAAGAAAAGGCCGATGTGTATCTCATCAATACCTGCTCAGTGACGGAGAGAGCGGAGAAGAAGTGCAGGAATATTATCCGCAAGATGCACCGGATATCTCCGGAAGCGCAGATCATCGTAACCGGCTGCTACGCCGAGCTGCGCAAGGATGCTCTCCGGAAGATAGAGGGCGTGTCGCTGGTGTTCGGAGCGAAGGAGAAAACCGAAGTCGTTCCTAGGACGATGGAACTGCTGAAAAATCCGTCCCATAGCTTTCATGATGCTGAAAAAGCAGAAGCGCTATCTCAACCTGCCACCCCATCCGCCAGCGACAAAGCATCAGTAGCCGAACGCCTTAAAGCAATCGACATGGCCAGTTTCCTTGAGGCATATTCGACTGGCGAAAGAACCCGCTCGTTCCTTAAGGTTCAGGACGGGTGCAATAATTTCTGCGCCTACTGCACCGTGCCCTATGCAAGGGGCAATTCAAGGAACATTCCGATAGCCGATGCCGTTGCGCAAGCCCGCAGGATCGCCACCTCTGGAATAAAGGAAATCGTAATCACCGGCGTGAACACTGGGGATTTCGGCAGAACCACAGGCGAGAGCTTCTTGAACCTGCTTAAAGCCCTTAATGAAGTGGAAGGCATAGAGCGATACAGGATCTCGTCCATAGAGCCGAATCTGATTACCGAAGAAATCGTAGACTGGATAGCCTCCGGCACGAAATTCCAGCCTCACTTCCATATTCCTTTGCAATCCGGCTCCGATGCCATCCTAAAGCGCGTCGGCCGCCATTACGACACAGAGTTTTTTTTTGACAGAATAGAATATATTCGTAAAAAGATGGATCCGGCCCCCTTTGACAAAGAGAAGCCATTCGTCTTCTTTGGCATAGACGTGATCGCAGGCCTCCCTGGGGAGACTGAAGACTTATTCGAAGAAACATATTCATTCCTCAAAGATCGCATCAGACCAGCCTTCATCCATGTTTTTCCTTATTCCCGCAGGTTAGGCACGGTGGCATATTCATGGAAAGACCAAGTTCAGGATTCGGTGAAAACAGATAGGGTCGCTCGCCTCGAAGCACTCTGCGCATCGCTCCATGAAGAGTTCATCGCCAGAAACAAGGGGCGCCGCTCGCAGGTGCTTTGGGAATCGGATGTGAAAGACGGCCTCATGGGCGGCTATACTGGCAATTATATTCGTCTGAAGCGCCCATTCGACTCTTCAAAAGTAAATATGGTGGAGGACATTATCATTCAATAAGACCAGGAATCAAGAGTGAGGTTGCCGGAAGGATCCGTTCAAGATCTGATCCGGAATCTAAAAATATTAAAGACATGAGAAAAAGCGTATTAATTGTCATTTCATTGCTTCTGTCTGCCACAGCTTTTGCGCAATGGAAGCCAGCCGGGACACAAGGCGCCCTAAAAGGGATAACCTATTACGATGCCTCCGAGCTACCCCTGTTAGGAAAAATAGAAGAGACGTCACAACCTCGATGGTCGAGAATTCCTGAGTCATTGTTCCCAAGCTTGCGCGAGCCCTTGGTCTATCTGGGCCAGAATAGCGCCGGGATGGCGGTCAGGTTCAGAAGCAATTCCACAAGGATCGCTGCTAAATGGACTGCGCTGAATAATTCATCGATGAACCACATGACCGACACTGGCGTAAAAGGTTTGGATTTATATTGCCTGGAAGATGACGGGTGGCATTTCGTGCGAAGCGGAAGACCCACCGGCAAGACTACGGACGCATTCATCATAGAGAACATGGCTGCGAAAGATCGGGAATTTATCCTGTATCTCCCTATGTACGACGGGCTTACGGAATTATTGATAGGAATAGACGACTCTGCCAGCATTTCTGGCCCCGCCGTCGATCTGCCGTCCAGAGAGAAACCGGTAGTTTTCTACGGCACGAGTATAATGCAAGGTGGATGTGCATCCAGGCCCGGTATGGCTTCCAGCAACCTCATCGGCCGAAAATTGAACCGAGAGACTATCAACCTTGGCTTCAGCGGCAACGGCAGGCTAGACCTGGAAATCGCCAAATTCATGGCAAAGGCCGACGCTGGAGTCTACGTGCTCGACTTCGTACCAAATGCCTCTGTTCACGAAATCGACAGCCTGATGATCCCGTTCTTCAACATATTGCGTGATGCTCACCCAAACGTGCCTGTGATATTCATTGAGGATCCGGTCTACCCGTTCAGCGCATACGACGCAAAAATAGCAAAGGAGATAAGCGCCAAGAATTCAATGCTGAAAAAGAAATACGACGTGCTGAAGGGGAACAAGGTTAATGGAATATATTACATTTCCTCTAAGAATATGATAGGCGATGATGGCGAGGCCACAGTGGACGGGATTCATTTCACCGATCTCGGCTTCGAGCGCTACGCTGGTCTCGTGCTTCCAGCCATTCGCAAAGCGCTAAAATGAAAATTTTGTCGTTTCTGATGCAAGGAATCCTAATTCGTGGATTTCATAGTTAGGTTAATAAACTTAAACTTTATGCCGAGCTGTAATAGCTCAATTTCAACATCAGTACGTTTCATATACAACTCGGATTGCTGTGACAGCGACCCGAGTTTTTTGCGCCTGATTCAGCGGAATTGGCTATCTTTGCAAGAAATTCACGAATAGAAATGAGCATGAGCAATGAATATTCCGACGGCGCGCGCCTGACTTTTCTTGGAACCGGAACCTCGCTGGGGGTGCCTATAATAGGGTGCCACTGCGGCACTTGTTCCTCAAAAGATCCAAGAGACAAGCGTTTCAGAGCATCCGTATTCGTTGAATATGGAGGATTGAATATTCTCGTAGATGCTGGGCCAGATTTCAGGATGCAGATGCTTCGTGCGAACCTAAGTCATCTGGATGCAATATTGCTCACTCACAATCACAAGGACCACACTGGCGGCCTAGACGATGTAAGGGCGCTAAACTACATCGACCGCCGCGCCGCTGAAATCTATTGCGAAGAAAATGTGTTCCATGACCTCATAAATGAATATCCCTATGTGTTTTCTTTCCCGAAATACCCCGGCTCTCCAGAATGGCATCTGCACATGATTGACGAGAAGCCTTTCCTCGTGTTTCCGAATGCGGAAGACAAGGAACTCATCTGGGTGCACGATGTGGGGTATCATTATAGGCTGGCTGACGGGACTCTCGTTCCAACTGCCAAGAAGGTCGAAGACATGTACGATGATGCTCGGGGCGTGCCTGAAGACGTCGTCTCCGGCATATTGAAAGACGAAGATTTCGATGGCTCAGTCCTAAATGGAAATGCACCCGTGATTCCAATCAGAGGCCTTCACGATAAATTGCCGGTACTCGGGTTCAGGTTTGGAAAGATAGCATACATCACCGACATGAGCAGCATTCCGGAATCCGAATTCAGCAAGCTGCACGGCCTGCGGCACGTCACGCTTAATACCGTGAGTTACAATAAACACCACTCGCACTTCAGCCTGGACGAAGCCCTCGAAATGGCCGACAGGATTGGCGCCGAGCATACATGGCTCACCCACCTGTCAATGTCATTCCCGCCATACGAGCAGTTCGCTCAGCAGCTGCGCCAGCTATGCCATGACCGTCACATCCACTCCGACATCCTCCCAGCCTACGACGGCCTCATGATCAGCTGAGCAAAAAATTCATAGAAATATTTGCACCGCAAAGGAATATTATATATATTTATTGGCGGTATTTGCGGCAATATAAGCACATATGGCGGCAATTAGAAAAGAATAATTCCATGAACATGAAATCTACATTTTCAAAAAGGGAGGGTAGGAGCTTGGAATTCAAGAGCCATCTGCCCAAGAACGCAGACTTGGCGAAGACGGTCGTCGCTTTCGCTAATGATGCCGGAGGGGAAATATTCCTTGGCGTTGATAACGAGGGTGTCGTAACGGGGCTTGATGAAAACGATCTGCCTAAGATTGAGGAGGAGGCCAGCAGCCTGATATACGACAGGTGCTACCCTGCCATTTTGCCTGAAATAACATTCCTGAGTTCAGGCGACAGGCATGTAATCCGCATCAAGGTTTTCTCTGGCAGCACTCCGCCCTACTATTTGAAAAGCGAAGGGAAAATGAAAGGAACGTACATTCGCGTCGGCTCGACTAACAGGTTAGCCGACAAGGAGATAATCCAAGAGCTTGAACGAAAGCGTAGAAACATCTCCTTCGATGGAGAAACTGTCCTTGAGAAAGAAGCCAAGTATCTAGACCTCAGAGCGTTCAAGAAAACATTCATTGACAAGACCGGGGAGGATTGCACGTTACAGGCCCTTAGAAAACTATCGCTGGTAAAGAAGGAGCAAGGGAAAGACTACCCCGTGAATGCCCTCGTATTACTCTCTGATGACGAATTGAGGGACGAACTGTTTCCGAATGCGAAGATTGAGTGCGCAAGGTTCAAAGGAACTGGCAGCGACGAGTTCATAGACAGAAAAAGCATCACAGGAGGCATAGCAGCTCAGGCCGAAGAGGCCTACAAGTTCGTACTCAGGAATATCAACAACAGAGGTAAGGTTGAGGGAGTCTATACGATATCCAGATGGGAGTATCCGGTGAAGGCGATTCGGGAGATTATCCGCAATGCTGTAGTTCACAGGCAGTACTCGCTGACAGGAATGAGTATCAAAATCGCCATATATGATGACATGGTTGAAGTCACAAGCCCGGGACTGCTGCCGCCGTCCATAGATTATTCTGCCATGGAAAGCCGTCAGTCGGACGCAAGGAACAAAATCCTCGCGCCAGTATTCAAGAAGCTCGGCATCATAGACCAGTGGGGCAATGGTCTTAAGCTCGTGGCTGAAGAGATGAAAAAGTACCCTGAGATTGAGTTCCGATGGCGAGAAGTAGGGCTTTCTTTCCAAGTGCAGTTCGTCAAGAAGGGCAAGCCCGGCTTAGTCAGTGCATATGTCGGCGGCTATGGCAGCACTTCGGAACGTAACAAGGTTTTTGCAGGTGGTGACGGGACTATATATGATGGCTCGATCGGAGATTCAGGGCGATTCGAACCCGTAATTGATAATAATAAATACATAAAAGAACGCATCATTTCAATGATTTCTGACAACGCCTACGTAACTGTCAATGAGATGGCGGACAGGCTGGGACTCAGCAAGCGGAACTGCGAGCGAATCATCGCCTCATTGCGGCGAGACGGCAGCATCAGACGCGTCGGTCCCTCACGTACCGGCCGCTGGGAGGTGAAAGATATTAACTGACACATTCCTGTGCGCTGCGACTTTGATTCAATTTTTACGTATCTTAGCACAGAATTTAATTATGTAGATAGAAATGAGAATATTTACGAACTTGACAGAATTAATCGGGAATACTCCCCTGCTGGATGTTTCCGAACTTCTTGACGGAAGCAAGTCAAGACTGCTGCTTAAACTTGAACTGTTTAACCCGGGCGGCAGCGCAAAGGACAGGATTGCGCTGGCAATGATTGAGGATGCTGAAAAACGTGGCGTGCTGAAGCCTGGCTCAACCATTGTCGAACCGACAAGCGGGAATACAGGAATCGGACTTGCCTGGGTTGGGAAGGCCAAAGGATATAAGACCATTCTGACTATGCCAGATACCATGAGTATCGAGAGGAGGAACCTGCTGAAAGCATTCGGCGCGGAAATAGTACTGACTCCAGGCTCGCTGGGCATGAAAGGGGCTATGGCAGAGGCAAACAAAATCTGCAGCGAGACCCATGGAGCCATCATCCTCGGGCAATTCACGAATATGGCCAACCCGGCCGCCCATGAGAAAACGACAGGAGAAGAAATCTGGAGAGATACCAACGGTAAAGTCGACATATTCATAGCGGGAATTGGCACTGGCGGCACAGTAAGCGGCACTGGCAAAGCATTGAAAGCACATAACCCCAAGGTTGAAATAATCGGACTTGAGCCAGCGTCGTCAGCGGTGATCACGACAGGGGTAGCAGGACCGCATAAAATTCAAGGGATAGGAGCCGGCTTCGTACCAAAGACATTCATGTCTGAATATGTCGATAAGGTGATGACGGTTAAGGACGAGGATGCCTTCGATGGGGCAAGAACTCTAGCGCACAGGCTTGGACTCCTTGTCGGAATCTCTTCAGGAGCAGCATTCTGGCTTGCTTCATCGATTGCGAAAAAGCCTGAGAATTATGGCAAAACCATCGTGGCCCTGCTTCCGGACACTGGCGAAAGATACTTGTCCACCACATTGTTCCAATAATGTCATGGAAGATACTCTAAGGCGGCTCATAAAATTCATGAATAGGATAGCATTCCCCGGCATATTCGGGGAAAGCAATCCTGAATCTGACATGCTGTGCGTAGAATCCATAATCATAGGTTTGTCAGACAGGGGCAGAACGGACATCTTCATGTCGAGGATTCCTGAAATCTGCAGGCTTCTGAATACGGATGTAGATGCAGTGATGCACAATGACCCAGCCGTAACCAGCAGGGAGGAAGTCATTGTCTGCTATCCTGCAATCAAGGAGATGGTGCACTATAGGACTGCCCATGAGCTGCTTGCGTTCGGCATCCATACCGTGCCCAGAATGCTCACGGAAATGGCTCATTCAGCAACAGGGATAGACATTCATCCCGCCGCTGAGATCGGGGAATATTTCGGCATCGACCATGGCACGGGAATCGTCGTTGGCGCAACAAGCATCATTGGAAGTCATGTAATGCTATATCAAGGAGTTACGCTAGGTGCTAAGAATTTTCGCCACGATGAGAAAGGAAACCCGATAAACGAGCCTCGTCACCCTATCCTGGAAGACAATGTCACGGTATATTCCAACACATCAATACTTGGGCGAGTCCGGATAGGACACGATACCATAATAGGTGGAAACGTCTGGCTTACCCACGATGTTCCTCCTCACTCTCGCATACTTCAGTCGCAGGCTATCGTGGAGCCGCTTTTCAACTGCGGAGCAGGAATCTGACGATGACGCTGCCTTAAATCTTAGCTAGCGATAATAATTTTATTTTTTTAATTTATAATTTGTAAAAATAAAATTTGTGATTATATTTGCATTCGAAAACACCAAGGAACAGGCTCTGCGCTGAATGCAACGCCGCTCCACAGGTGGATTAAAAATAATGTCAAACCCGGTGAAATGCTAACTCCACGTAGCCATAAAAATTTAAAGCAATGCAAACAATCATCAATTCGCAAGTTCCTGAATTTAAGGTTAACGCTTACCAAAACGGAGCATTCAAGTCAGTATCCAACGAAGACATCGCCGGCAAATGGGCCTTGTTCTTCTTCTATCCGGCAGATTTCACTTTCGTCTGCCCTACCGAGCTGGTAGATCTGGCCGGCAAATACGAAGAGCTCAAGAAAATGGGCGTGGAGGTGTTCTCCGTCAGCTGCGACACCCACTTCGTGCACAAGGCCTGGGCAGATGCATCGGACAGCATAAAGAAAATCAACTACACGATGCTGGCAGATCCGCTAGGAGTCCTTGCAAAAGGATTCGGAGTGTACAACGATGAGGACGGAACAGCTTATCGCGGCACCTTCCTCGTGAATCCGGAGGGTCAGATAAAGCTGGCTGAAATCCAGGACAACAGCATCGGGCGCAATGCAGACGAGCTGCTGCGCAAGGTTAAGGCCGCCCAATTCGTGGCATCTCACCCTGGCGAGGTCTGCCCTGCTAAATGGGAAGAGGGATCCGAAACCTTGAAACCTAGCATAGACCTCGTAGGAAAGATTTAATTACGACACTAAGGCAGGCTTCAATCAAGACAAATGATTGAAGCCTTTTTTAATCTTAAGATGATATATGATTAGTCAAGATATTCTAACTCAGGTACGGCAAGTGTTCACCGACCTCTCGCAAGATTTCACATTCCTGGTGCATGCCGGCAAAGGTGACGAAAAAGGGGCGCAAATGCATGAATTCGTAAACGATGTGGTTTCAGCATCGCCTCGACTGCACAAAACTGATGATGAAAACGGAGAGCTCTCTTTCGAGCTGCTCAAAGGGACGGAAGCGACTGGGATAATATTCAGGGGCATTCCGAACGGACATGAGTTCTCTTCCCTCTTGCTCAGCGTGCTGAATGCCGACGGAAAGGGGAAAAACCTTCCTGACGAAAGGCTGAAAGAAAGAATAAGCCGCATCAAAGGGCCGGTCCGTCTGCAAACCTATGTGTCGCTCACATGCACCAACTGTCCGGATGTTGTTCAGGCACTCAACGCTATTACTCTGCTGCGTCCTGACTTCTCACATGAAATCATAGACGGGGCCCTCTTCCAGCAAGAGGTGGAGAATCGCGGCATCCAGGCTGTGCCAGCAGTTTATGCCAATGGAGAGCTTATCCATGTGGGTCGTGGCAATCTAGGCGATTTGTTGCAAGAGATGGAGGATAAGCTAGGAAGCGAAGAGTCTGCCGGCACAGCGCATGTGGAGCTGCCTTACGATGTGGTTGTCATAGGCGGAGGCCCGGCAGGGGTTTCTGCGGCAATATATTGTGCCAGAAAAGCTTTGCGCATGGCACTCGTTGCAGGAAGGATCGGAGGTCAGGTCAACGACACCACCGGCATAGAGAATTTGATTTCCGTGCCTCATACCTCTGGAAGTGAGCTGGCAGCGAACCTGCGCTCCCACCTGGAAAAATACGACATTGATATTTTCGACAATCGGAAAGTGGAAGGAATCGACCATGCCGATGAGAGGCTGAAGCACGTGAATGTCAAGGGAGGAGAGACCTTCGTGGCTCCAGCAGTCATAATAGCCACAGGAGCAAGCTGGAGACGGCTTGGCGTGGAAGGCGAGAATACTTATCTGGGACACGGAGTCCATTTCTGCCCACATTGCGACGGGCCATTCTACAAGGGTAAACGAGTAGCGGTGATAGGAGGCGGCAACTCCGGCATAGAAGCGGCGATAGACCTAGCTGCGCTGGCATCGCATGTCACGGTAGTGGAATTCGCCGACGTGCTGAGAGCCGATGACGTGCTGCTTGACAAAGTCCGCTCGCTCGGCAATGTCGATATCCTCGTCTCCAGACAGACCATGGAAGTGAAAGGGAATGGAGAGAAGCTGACGGCAATCACCTTGAAAGACCGCAAGACAGAGGAACTCTCCGACTTGGAGGTAGATGGAATCTTCGTGCAGATAGGACTTTCACCGAACAGTGATTTCGTCCGCGATTTGCTGCCTCTCAGCGCTCGCCGGGAAATAATCATAGATGACCACTGCAGGACTTCCGTAAAGGGAATTTATGCGGCCGGCGATGTTTCCAGCGTGCCTTTCAAGCAGATCATCATATCCATGGGCGAAGGCGCCAAGGCTGCACTGTCTGCCCACGAAGACCGGATGCGAGGACTGCTATGAGAACTAGTTCAGGGCAAGCAGAGATTTGAGTTTTGGAATGATTTCCAGATCGGCTGGCAGCCAACTGACAGTGTCCAGTTCTGAAGCGAGGAGCCACTTGGCAGATTCATGCTCTAAGAGCTCCAGACTGCCAGAAACCATGCTACATAGATAGAGAAGAAGGGTTATGTGAAAGTCGGGATAGTCATAATCGACAGTCCCGACATATTCGTTTACGTCTATCTCGGTTGCAAGTTCTTCCTTTATCTCCCGCCTCAGGGCTGCCTCGGGAGTCTCCCCAGGCTCGATTTTACCTCCCGGGAATTCCCAAAAGTCCTTATACTCACCATACCCTCTCTGTGTCACAAAGATTTTGTCGCCATCGCGAATCAGGGCAGCCACTACCTCAATGCGTTTCAACATATTCATTTATTTTGAATTGCACACTTTCGGTCGTGGTCATATTTCCAGATGTAGAAAATGAACAGGGAGCCGAGCATGCCTATGAGACCGATGCTCCAATTCCATTCTATCGGGAGCCTGAAGCCAATCTTGTCGATACAGATGAAGCTAAGCGTCACGCCAGTCATGAAGCAGGCTGGGAGCATGGTGAACAAGTAATATGCACCCTTCTTGCTATTGTGCAGGTAGACCGTCGCAGTCCAGAGGGCGAATACGGCCAAGGTCTGGTTCGACCAGCCGAAATAACGCCAAACCTTGTTGAAGCCGTCCGCGTCTGCCACATTGTACCATAGCAAAAGTGCAGCTACGGCGAAAAGCGGAATGCTTATCATGAGTCTTTGAGGAATATTCTTCTGTGGGAGCTTGACCGAGTCCGCGACTATCAGCCGGGCGCTCCTGAACGCAGTGTCTCCGCTCGTGATCGGAGCTGCCACGACGCCCAGCACAGCGAGTATTCCCCCGACGATTCCGAGCCAAGATTCCGACACCCTGGTTACCACGGTAGGAGCTGCTGCGGTAAGGTCGGAACCACATTCCGCGGCTCCGCCATCGAAAAAGAAGTAGGAAGATACCGCCGCCCAGATAAGGGCAACCACTCCTTCCGTAATCATGGCACCGTAGAAAATAGAACGGCCTTGCTTCTCACTCTCGATGCAGCGTGCCATCAAAGGACTCTGTGTGGCGTGAAAGCCGCTCAGCGCTCCGCAGGCAATCGTTATGAACAAGCAAGGGAACACGGGCTGGTCCTTCACTCCGACCGAAGGTCCCATATTCCCAAGGCCATCCCAAATCTCAGGAATTGAAGGCCATTTCACGAACAGCCCTATCATCAGAGCCACTGCCATGAACAACAGGGCGAAAGCGAACACGGGATATATCTTGCCGATAATCTTGTCAATCGGCAGCATGGTCGCGAAAATATAATAAATGAATATGACAGCTGCCCAAATAAGAATGACCTTGGAGCTCCCATCGCCAGCTATGTCGCCAAGGACCAGGGCCGGGCTATATACGAACACGGTGCCGACCAACAGCAGAAGCACCAGTGCGAAGACAAGCATGAATATCTTGGCTGTCTTTCCCAGATACAGGCCGACCAGCTCTGGTAGGCCGGCCCCATTGTTGCGCACCGACAGCATACCTATCATGTAGTCATGCACGGCTCCGGCGAATATGCAGCCGAAGACTATCCAGAGATATGCGGAAGGCCCGAATTTCGCACCCATTATGGCTCCGAAAATCGGACCCGTGCCGGCAATGTTCAGGAACTGGATCATATAAACTTTCCACGCCGGCATGGACACATAGTCCACGCCGTCGGGATGAGACTTTGCCGGAGTGAGTCTTTTCGGATCCGGCCCGAAAACTTTTTCGATTATCTTGCCGTAAATGAAGTAGCCTGCCAATAGGGCTAGCAGGCTTGAAATGAATGACCACATAACGCTATCTTACTACTTCAGTAAATTCAGGCTGTGAGCCTTCTTCTTTTCCAACCGTGACATAAATCGTTGCTGTCATGTCCTTGCCTTCGCGATCCTTGGACTTTGCAACGAACTGGTGGTCTGTTCCGTTGGATGTCTCACGCTTCCCCACAGTCACTGGCGTGCCAAGAGGCATTGGATAGTCTCCGCATGCAGCATTGAAGACGGCCACGTCCTCTGGCGTAACTTTCTGCTGTTGAGAATATTCCGGGAGCTGTTCAGCCTCGCCTTTCAAGATTCCGCTGAGGATCAGGAATCTGGTGATTTCCGCAGGGGCCTTGTCGATTCTCTTTGCGCGAACACCATAGCTAGGGAGAATAGTCGAATTAGGAAGAGCGGCCTTCAGGTCAGCTTCTGCGCTAAAGCGTCCGCCACTGCCGAATGTGCAGAACGGCACGATGACTTTGCCATCAAGATTGACCTCTTTCACGAAAACCTTTACCGGAGGGGCACAGGTGCCGAACCAGATCGGATAGCCTAAATAGACAGTGTCGTAGGCGGCAACGTCCACTCCCGGAGACTTAAGAGCTGGAATCTCGCCAGTCTCCATTTCTTTCATGCATCGCTCGATGGTCTCGTCGTATGTGCCATCGTAAGGGTTCTCGACCTCGATCTTTATCAACGTGTCCAGGCCAAGTTGTTTTGCGAATTCTTTCGCTGCTTTCTCAGTCCCTCCGGTCTGTGAATAGTACACGATCACGCTCTTGCGTGGCTGAACTGTCTCCGTAGCCTTTTTCCCAGTCGATTTACATCCAACCAAAGCCAGCAGGACAGCAAACATAGTCATCGATTTCTTCATATTCCCACTCAATTAGTTATTAATTACATCACAGGTCATTTTTCTGTGAGAAACAAATTTAGCGAATTCCAAACACCCACGCAATAAATTTGACTGGCTTCTAGAATAATAGCAATTCAGATATGTAGGCTTGTGGTTATCGTTGAGTGGATGTGCTAATCCCAAAGCACCCAAATTTCAAAAAGTGCTGACAAGTATTTAATACTGTCAGCACAATCATTATTGAACAACTCAATTTAGTTCTTTTTGCCGCCTCCGAAGGCATAACCTAACTTCAATGCTCCGAAATTATAATTTTTGTCAAAAGCTAATCTGTATTCCAGAGTAAGTCTTAAATGGTTGAACACTTCGATTCCGATCCTTGGCGAAAGAATGAATTTGTGAGCCTTAAGGCTTTCCTCATCTGGGGTTTCAGCGGTTACAGATGGATAGTATGGATATTCTACCTCAAAATTTCCCTCACCTAACCCTATGCCGAAATAAGGAGAAAAAACACTTTCATTCCTTAAATTATAGTCACAGTACAGAATAGGGCTTAATTGATCCCTCATGGAATATGTATGTTCTTGAAATTCTCTCTTGACTTTGGCAAAGATTCA
>DCKG01000012.1 GCA_002320605.1 Bacteroidales bacterium UBA1680
TATTTGTCTTGTTGCAAATCCTCTTCGGAGATCCTCAATATAAATTACAAACTGCGCAATAGGCAGTTGTTAAGGATTGACTAATTAATATAAAACAATAACAATTTAATAAAATTTATGAATGCCTTGCATTATGCTGCCTAAGCACCAGAAACACTTTGTCAAAATTCAACAAATGATTAAATTTGCAGTTCGATTGTAATTAAGGAATATTTTTCAGCGAAACTGATGTCGGAATACAAGGTAGTCGAAGTGCAAACAAAAAAGGAATTGATGGAGTTCATTAAATTCCCAGACAGGCTGTATAAGGGCTGTCCGCAGTATGTCCCTGCTCTTCACTCGGATCAGGTTTTCTCGCTCACCAAGACATCCACCCTGTCTTATTGCAAGAGAAAGATGTGGCTGGTAAAGGATGGAAAGAATGTCGTGGGACGAATCTGCGGAATGATCAATCCTCGCTACAACGAGCTGTACGATAAGAAGAGGGCAAGATTTGGCTGGTTCGACCTCATCGATGACTTGGATGTGGCTAAGTTGCTGATTGGCACTGCTGAGGCTTGGGCGAAAGAAAACGGGATGACCGAGATTCATGGTCCTCTATATTACAATACCCTTGGCAAGCAGGGAATGCTTGTGGAAGGTTTCGAGAACATCCCACCATTCAATTGCCTTTACAACTATCCTTATTACAATGACTTGGTGACTAAGCTTGGCTTCGTCAAAGAATGTGATTGGCTTCAGTACAAGCTGCCTGCGGATCAGGGGGTTCAGGACAAGATGAAGAGGATAGCGGGGCTGTTGAAGCAGCGCTACAACTTGCATGAGGGTAAGCTCTCTAAGCTGAATAGAGACAAGAAGCTGGTGGATCATTTCTTCAAAGTTTACAACGAAAGTTTCGCTGCGGCAGTGTACAACTTCATACCGTTTACTGACGAGGAGATAGAAGAGGAGAAGAATTCAGTGATGAAGTTCGTCTCTGACAAGATAAGTTCTATCGTGCTGGATGAGAACAATAACCTTGCGGCTTTCGGAATCGCTTTCCCATCTATGTCAAAGGCTTTGCAGAAGAGCAAAGGGCGACTTTTTCCATTTGGGTGGTTCCATCTTCTTCGGGCGATGCACGATTACGAGACACTGGACTTAATGCTCAATGGGGCTGTCCCTGGCTGGCAGAACAAAGGGATATCTTCTATATACCATTGTTCCATGGCTCAAAAATATTTACGTGTGGGGGCCAAGTGGTCGATCACTAATCCCCAGATTGAGACGAACAGTGCCGTGAATGTGTGGCACGAGTATAGCAACGAAATTTACATGCGGCGCCGCTGCTATGTAAAGAATATTAAATAAATAAAAGGAGCTACCATATCTATGGCAGAAAATACATTAATAGAAAAAATCCTGGGTTTACGGGATAAATATCTTTCACTTCAGAATCAGCTGTCCGACCCATCCGTTACGTCGGATATTAAGAAATTCGTCCAGCTCAACAAGGATTATAAGGAGCTGGAGCCTATCGTGCAGGCAGGCTTAGATTATAAGAAACAAGTGGATGAGCTTAGTGAGGCAAAGAATATATTAGCGAACGAGAAGGATGAGGATTTAAGGAATATGGCGAAAGAAGAGATCGCAGAGATCGAGCCAAAGCTTCCTGAGATGGAGGAGCAGATAAAGATACTGCTGCTTCCTGCCGACCCTGACGACAGCAAGAATGCCATCGTCGAGATTCGTGGAGGCACTGGGGGTGATGAGGCTGCTATTTTTGCTGGCGATTTGTTCCGTATGTATTCCAAGTTTGCTGAGAGCCGTGGTTGGAAGCTGGAAGTGAATGACGAGAATCCTGGTACTGCAGGTGGATTCAAGAGCCTCGTCTTCAAGCTATCTTCTTCGACTGATGGGGTCTATGGCATCATGAAATATGAATCTGGGGTGCACCGCGTTCAGAGGGTGCCGCAGACTGAGACTCAGGGCCGAATTCAGACTTCTGCTGCTTCGGTGGCTGTTTTCCCTGAAGCAGGTGAGTTTGATGTGGATCTGAAGTGGGATGATATTCGTCTGGATTTGTTCTGCTCTTCGGGTCCTGGAGGGCAGGGGGTGAATACTACGTATTCGGCTGTTCGTCTGACGCATGTTCCTACTGGCTTGGTGGTGCAGTGCCAGGAGGAGCGATCGCAAATCAAGAATAAGGAGAGGGCTTTCGAGGAGCTGAGGTCTCGTTTGTATAATCTTGAGCATCAGAAATATCTTGACGAAATAGGGGCTAAGCGTAAAACCATGGTCTCTACTGGCGACCGTTCGGCTAAGATTCGCACTTACAATTATCCGCAGGGGCGTGTTACAGATCACCGCATTAACTGGTCCATGTACAACCTTCCGGCTTTCATGGATGGTGACATTCAGGAGTGCATCGATCAGCTCACTATCGCAGAGAACGCCGAGCGTCTCAAGGCCGCAGGAGAATAAAGTTCATGGGGGGCAGCGCCTCGTCAGCAGTCGCAGTCATGCGACCGGCGGAGGCCGGGTATTCGCGAGGCGAAAAGCCAAGCGAATACCCGAAGGCCGGGAGCCGCGGGGGATCGTAGGGGGCAGCGCCCCCTCACAAGTGTACCAGAAAACCACTGATAAAACTGGATATGAAACAAAAATTTTCTACTTTATTTTTATTGATGGCAGTCCTTTTTACGGTCTGCCTCATAGCATCAAACCTATTCGCGACAAAAGTGTTCGCGATCGGGAACATCTCGCTGCCAGGTGCAGTCATCATATTCCCAGTGTCTTACATATTGAATGATTGCTTCGCAGAGGTTTGGGGATATCGCAAGGCTCGTCTTGTCATATGGACCGCCTTCGCAATGAACTTTTTCGTGGTGGTCGTGGGGCAGATCGTTGTCTGGCTGCCTTCGGCTCCATTCTGGGACGGAGGGGCTCATTTCGACTATATGTTCAATATGGCTCCTAGAGTGACGTTTGCCTCACTACTTGCATTTCTTGCGGGCTCTACCCTTAATGCCTTTGTCCTCAGCAAGATGAAGGTGGCTCAGAAGGGCCGCGGTTTCTCGTGGAGGGCAATCGTTTCATCTATTGCCGGGGAGTGCCTGGATTCGCTGGTGTTCATGCCCATAGCCTTTTGGGGTACAGGGGTACGTCAACTGGCAGTCATGATGCTCTGCCAAGTTTCCTTCAAGGTCCTTTATGAAATTGTCATATTGCCGATCACTAATATCGTGGTTAAGAAACTCAAGGCAGTCGAGGGCGAGGATGCATTCGATGAGAACATCTCTTATAATCCTTTTAACATTAAAGACATATAATATATTATTATGGATAGGACTAATGAAGGCTTGAAGGAGCTGGGTCACAAGACTGAATATAAAATGGATTATGCTCCCGAGGTTCTCGAGACTTTCGAGAACAGGCACAAAGGAAATGACTATTGGGTTAGGTTCAACTGCCCAGAGTTCACGTCTCTCTGCCCGATTACCGGGCAGCCGGATTTCGCCGAAATACGAATCAGTTATATTCCTGATGTCAGAATGGTGGAAAGCAAGAGCTTGAAACTTTATCTGTTCAGTTTCCGCAATCACGGCGATTTCCATGAGGACTGCGTCAACACTATCATGAAGGATCTCGTCAAGCTGATGGATCCTAAATATATTGAAGTGACAGGCTTCTTCACCCCTCGCGGTGGCATATCCATATACCCTTATGCCAATTACGGACGCCCAGGCACTAAGTATGAGGCGCTTGCCCATAAGCGCTTCGAGTCGCATGAATAGGTCATCCGGACATCGCATATTCATGTCATGCCATTTTGGCATGTTCGTATAAATGGCACAACATTCGTTATTATCTCCAGCGTTGCGTCTGAAAATCAGGCACGGCAAAATATTCAAAAGCAAATAATAGGAGATAAATTAATATGGGGAAAATCATTGGAATTGACCTTGGAACCACAAATTCGTGCGTTGCGGTCATGGAAGGCAATCAGCCAACCGTCATAATTAACAACGAAGGCGAGAGAACTACTCCGTCAGTCGTTGCATTCACAGATGGGGGAGAGAGAAAGATTGGCAATCCTGCAAAACGTCAGGCAATCACCAATCCTAAGAACACCGTATTCTCGATCAAAAGATTCATGGGCGAGACTTACGACCAGGTTCAGAAGGAAATCTCCAGGGTGCCTTACGAGGTAGTGAGAGGCGACAACAATACCCCTCGCGTAAAGATAAACGACAAGCTCTATTCTCCGCAGGAGATTTCGGCAATGATTCTTCAGAAAATGAAGAAGACCGCCGAGGATTATCTGCGCCAGCCGGTTACGGAGGCCGTCATCACGGTTCCTGCGTACTTCTCTGACTCACAGCGTCAGGCTACCAAGGAGGCCGGCAAGATCGCGGGCTTGGATGTCAAGAGAATCATCAACGAGCCTACTGCCGCAGCATTGGCTTATGGTCTTGACAAAAAGAACAAGGATATGAAAGTCGCTGTGTACGACCTCGGCGGTGGTACCTTCGATATTTCCATACTTGAACTAGGTGGTGGCGTGTTCGAAGTTAAATCCACCAACGGCGATACTCACCTGGGAGGTGATGATTTCGATCAGGTGATCATCGACTGGCTTGCCGGCGAGTTCGCAAAGGACAATGGCGGAGTGGATCTTAAGAAGGATCCAATGGCATTGCAGAGGCTTAAGGAAGCTGCCGAGAAAGCAAAGATTGAGCTTTCCAACCAGACATCTTCGGAGATCAACCTGCCTTACATCATGCCGGTTGACGGAGTTCCGAAGCACCTTGTGAAGACTCTTACCAGGGCCAAATTCGAGGAACTTTGCGATAACCTGTTCCAGAAGACGGTTGAACCTTGCCGTCAGGCTCTCAAAGATGCAGGCATGCAGCCTTCCGACATCGATGAAGTCCTGCTCGTAGGTGGCTCTACGCGTATCCCTAAGATTCAGGAAATCGTGAAGAGCTTTTTCGGCAAAGAGCCAAATAGGAGCGTTAACCCGGACGAGGTCGTTGCCATCGGCGCATCAATCCAGGGTGGCGTGCTGGCAGGCGACGTGAAGGACGTGCTTCTGCTGGATGTTACTCCCCTGTCTCTTGGAATTGAGACTTTGGGAGGCGTGATGACTAAGCTCATCGAGTCCAATACCACGATTCCTACCAGGAAGTCTCAGGTGTTCTCCACTGCGGCTGATAATCAGCCTTCTGTTGAAATCCACGTGCTTCAGGGCGAGCGTCCTATGGCAAAGGATAATAAGGAATTGGGAATATTCCATCTCGATGGAATCGCTCCTGCACCTAGGGGAGTGCCTCAAATCGAGGTTACCTTCGACATCGATGCCAACGGAATCCTGAACGTATCCGCAAAGGATAAGGCTACTGGCAAGGAGCAGAACATCAGGATCGAGGCTTCTTCGGGATTGTCCGAGCAAGAAATACAGAAGATGCGTGACGAGGCTAAGGCTAACGAGGCTGCCGATAAGGAGGCTAAGGAGAAGGCCGACAAGATCAACAACGCTGATTCTCTCTGCTTCCAGGCCGAGAAATTCCTGAAAGAGAACGGGGACAAGGTTCCAGCTGATGTCAAGTCCGAGGTTGAGTCTGACATCACTTCTTTGAAGGAAGCCATCAAGAATCAGAACCTATCAGACATCGACAAGTACTCCGCTGACCTTAGCAAGGCCTTCGAGAAGATGTACCAGGCCGGACAGAGCGCCCAGCAGGGGCCGCAAGGTCCACAAGGTCCTCAGGCAGGTCCTCAGGGTCCTCAGAATGGTCCGGACCAAGGTCCAGATGAGCAATAAAGCATACGCATAATGTTAGTGGGCTGCGCCATCGCAAATGGCACAGCCCATTTTAGGTTTACGTCCAATAGTCTCACCCTTGCGTTTTCCCTGTCGCAAAGCCTCCATGCAAATCACTCGGGAGGATAAATGCCCCTGGGGCATCTGGATTGGAGTTGCACTGACTTTTGGCTGGCAATTGAGGCTGGCTAAAGTCGGTCATCCACCACTACATCGCCATGCACGCCATATCCACTCCCGAGTGAGTTGCAAGGGGACAAGGTGGGGAAAGATTATCTTCTACAGAATCTCTATCGCTATAAGCGCACAAGCCTCAGCAACGGCCAGCCCCACAGCACGCTGGAGAAGACACACTTCATTGCGGAGAAGATATACCGAATCTATTACGTGAACCCCTACGACAAAAAGACCCAATCGGCTATCCTTCATGCGAAAGAGGAGCCAGAAGTAACCGAATCCCTCAATATCATCTCAGCAAACTGCTCAAATGGATATCCCATTGCTGAAAACAGGACAAATAGTCCCTCCCTGCTAGTCTTCCTATATGTGCATCCGGAATTTACTTTATAACAACGATAAAATCCGAGAGGAAATCTAAAAATAGAGATATTTTACTCCTTCTCTGGCTCAGTTTTGGAGAACTTCATTGCATCAGTCTTTGTCTTCTCGGCTATCTCGATATCGGGTTTCATGGCCTGGCAGTTCTTGGTTTCGTTCATCGGTGCTGTACCGTCCCACGAAGGTCCTCGGCGATGGAGTCGAAGTGTCTCTGAATGGCGTGCGTTGAGGTTAGTCTGACTTTACGCTGCCAGTCGAGGCTGGGCTGGGAATTGCATGTGAATTATTAAATTTGAAATCAGAAACAAAAATGCGAATTGCCCATGGGCTATCTCCTGCCACTACTGCCTGCGCTTCTCACGCAGGTCCTGCTTGTCGGATTCACGCCTGGACCCGCGAATATCTTTGCATTGTCTGTCTCCATCCGCTACGGACGGAAGGCTGCTATGAGGGTATGGTATGGCATGCTGACGGGCTTCACCATTGCGGCAGTCATAGCGGTGGCCATGGCGCACGTCCTGGGATCCATGCTGGGCAGTTATGTCGCTTACATTAAATATCTCGGGGCTGCCTACATCCTGTATCTTGCTTACATGACGCTCCGAAGCACCGGAATCCGGGATGAAGAAGACCAGGCATGCACTTTCGTCTCCGGGATGATAGTTCAGCTGACGAATGTCAAGATGATCGTGTTCGGCTTGATGTCATTCAATATGTTCGTGCTGCCATACAGCAACAGATTCTCTGACCTTCTGGTGCTGGTTCTTTTCCTTGAGATCGCCGGCCCTGGAGCTAATTTAGCCTGGCTGCTGGCAGGTGGTTTTCTGAGCAGGTTCTTCAAGGATTACCGGAGGCAGACCAGCATTGTAATGGCTGTGCTAATGGTTCTCTGCGCAATCTGGATAGCCTTTTTCTGATAGGCGTGAACTGTCCTGCAAGCCGGAGAATTCAGTGCACTAAGAAGTCTTGTTTTATCAGTGAGTACATTAGTTTAGCTCTTCAGCTCCAACTGACGTGCTTTTTTGTATCAGAGAGGAAACAGAACAGGAATGGTAAGTCTTTATCTTTGAGATTAATTTATTTTTTTGGAGGTATCGAAAATAGTACCTACATTTGTCTCAACGACGTAAGATTGATTGACTATGCCAGAATTATTCAGACAATACGGATTTGTATTTTTGTTTTTCTCTCATGAACACAAACCTATCCATGTCCATGTCAGAGGTCATAATGGAGATGCAAAATATGTCTGGGACGGTGATGGCTTTTCACTTGAGATCTCACATGGGATCAAGGCTAATGATCTGAAACGTATTGAAAGAACAATCCACGAGAATTCAGATATAATCCTTAACAGATGGTACGAAATTTTTGGCGATACAGATAACGAAGACGACAATGAATAAGATTGTAAAAATATGGTTTGACGGCGAATGGCTGTACGGCCTTGGAGATGATGGTAAGACCTATCGTCAGTCCCTTCTTTGGTATAAGAATCTTTTGCATGCCACAGAAGAACAGAGGCAGGAATACGAAATCAGCACGATAGGCATACATTGGCACAAACTTAATGAGGATGTCAGTTTTGAAAGTTTTACTTATGAAGAAGCTGAGCCTTCCGCATTTCAAAGGTTTTTCCTTGAGCACCCTGAAATCAATATTGCAGAGTTCTCAAAGGGAATCGGCTTAAATCCGTCTCTAATGAGAAATTACATCAATGGTTTTAAGAAGCCTTCAAAAGAGAGAGAAAAACTGATACTTGACCGTATCCACGAATTGGGAAACATCTATATTAAGGTCTCTTTTGCATCATAAAATGGCCAGAAAGGGTTTTTTCGTTAAATTTGTAGAAAAATAGCATTTAATGAAAAAATTGATTCTGGTTCTGTCTGCGGCGTTATTGCTTGTCAGCCAGGCGTATTCGAAAGATAAGGCTCCAAAGGAGGATAAGGTTAAGAATGTGATCGTGTTCATCGGTGACGGAATGGGCCTCGGGGCGGTTTCTGCATGGATGGTTGACCAGAATTACGCAATGACATGCTTCGACAGGGCTCAATTCGTTGGATTGTGCAAGACATATTCCAAGAACAATAGGGTCACCGACTCCGCTGCTTCAGCCACGGCTCTTGCTACAGGAAACAAGACGAACAATGGAATGATAGGGATGCTCCCCGATGAGACAAAGGTTCAGAACCTAACTGAATATGCCAAAGCAATGGGGAAGTCCACGGGAATCGTCGTTACGTCTCACGTAGTTGATGCCACGCCGGCTGGATTCATAGCACATCAAAAGTCAAGGGACGACAGAGACGAAATAACAGAGGAGCTGGTTGAATTTAAGCCCGATGTATTAGCAGGCGGGGGGAGGAAATATTTTGAAAGGAACAAAAGCAAGAATGGCAGATCTCTATTGGAAGAAATGAAGGATGCGGGTTACGCCTATGTGGAGACCCCTGAGGATTTTGTTGCGACCTCTAAGACACCAGTGCTTGCATTGTTTGCAGACGGCTCATATTCGATGGCCATTGACCACGGCACTGATTATCTCTCGGATGTCACCTCTCATTCAATCGATCTCTTGGACGATGACAAAAACGGCTTTTTCCTGATGGTTGAAGGTTCTCACATAGATCATGCAGCGCATGCCGGAAACGCTGAGCAGCTGATGTTCGAGATGGAAGAATTCGATAAGGCGGTTAATTCAGCATTCGATTATGCCCAGACGCATGATGGGACGCTGGTAATCGTGACGGCTGACCATGAGACGGGGGCAGTCTATGTTCTTTCGAATGACAAAGATTTCACGAAAGGCGAGAGTGGAGTCACTGTTGGATTCGCCACAGGCAGTCATACAGCCTCATTAGTGCCTCTCTATGCCTTCGGTGCCTCTGCGTACAAGTTCAGCGGCGTAATGGAGAACACCGATGTCTGCAAGAGAATAATGGCAGTGCTGCAAAAATAGTTATAGGAATATATTTACTTCTCGAAGAAGGACAGCACTGCTGACATTAGCGACATGCGTCCTTCTTCTTTTTTGATAGTCTCTAACGGGAAGCCGACACAAACGGTCTTATAGCCCTTCCCATTGAAGCAAATGGCGGCAGAAATTTCTGAATCTGAATATTTTAATATGCTGCTGGCATCTTTTGACGCAGGCACGATGCCGTCCGATTGCTCCGCGCAATAGATTTCCTGATTCATGGAATTGTAATAATTCAGGTCGCCGCAAATCTTATTCAGCCTCAAGGAAGAATTTCGCTGAGCCATAAGAGATGCGCTCCTCGTCGCATGGTCGGAAATCTGCCTGTAACCGAGCACCGTCTCGACGAACGAGCGAGTGTCGGCAGAATAAGCGCTGTCTATCTGCAGAGGATATATTCGATCCCAGACATCAGTCCCAATCCTGGAACCAGTCACGAGAATGTTCTTTCCAGCCTCAGAGCAATTCTTCAATGCGCTCTGTAGTCCGGTAGGGAACACCTGATATTTATTCGGCACGTGGCCGTTTCCTACCATAGTCGTGATCTGTTTTCCGCAAAGCAAGTCAATCGCGAAATCATCATCGGCAAGGGCATTATCGCTCTGGAATGCTGCAGTAGAGACGCTGTGGAAAGGATAGCCTGCTGCCATGATAGCTTTGCCGTGAATGTAAGCGAAGTCGAACGTGTTGCCAGGCACCACCGAGCCGGCCTTGTCGGTGAATGATGCACCGAACCCGGGATTATCATCGTCCAGCCACGGCAGAGAGCGCCTATATTCGAACTGCTCGCCAATGAAATTTATTTCTTTGATATATGGAACCCCCGCATCTATGTCGTTACGGAATCCAGCATATTCAGGAAAATCGAACCATGCGGGAGCAGCGACTCTAGTGAAATTGTTCACCACCATCACTGTCTTGCCTTTTGCATATTTCGGCACGCCTATGCTTAACACTTCGGATGGGAAACTCTTTCCGCCATCGTTGAAAGCCTCGACCTTGTAACTATAGATATGCCCAGGCTCGATGTCTTTAATGACTGAAATCTTGCTGCCGGAGGCCTCAACGACAGTGCCAGCATCGAATGCGCCATCGTCTATCCTAGTGTAAAGAATATATCCTGCTGGATCCGCAGTGGCTTCAAGTGAGTCTGTCGTAGGCTTCCAGCTTATTTCAACGTGAGCCTTGCCCGCCCCCGACATATTCTTGAAAGATGTCGCTAGGGAGTTTACTGGCAGCGGCTGAACCGCATAATTGCAGCCATAGCGGTTGCTGAGGTATTTCAACATTCCTTTGTATATCGCTCGGCTCACCGTGAAGCGGAATGAAGGATCCAGTCCGTATTTCATGTCTGCGAAATTCTGGTGCGAGAGCATTTCCAGAAGCATGGCTGGCACAGTCGTAGTGCGGGACTCGCTGTAAGAACGGTCCCAGAGTCCTCTTCTTGTCCAGGCAGTATCGTATTTGGCTCTGATGTCATTTACTATCTGCGTCTGGGCGAAATCGCAGAGCATCCTGGCTTGCAAGCGTCTTTCTCCGTTAGGCAGCTTGTCGCTTCCATCTGCCTTCAATGTGTAAATAGCGAGAGTCCCGACGATTGAGTCGTTCGGGTAAGTTCCGGCATCGGAGTGAAATGCGAAAGATAAATCGATGGGTATTCCTAACCCTTCTCCTTTAGGGTTCGTTCGCGAACCTCCGCTCATCCATGCTACCCAGGCACCTCTGTCGGCATAATCAGAAGTATAATCGTCTTCGTGCAGCTGCAGCAGGGTAGAGTCGGCCCCAGCCCACTGCATCCAGTAAAACGCACCCTCGGCATAAGACGGCATGCCCGATGTGACATATTCAGGAGCCAGCACATCCTTCGGCCCTCTGGCAATTTTCCCCATCCCTCCGCCAATCCTCACCGCATCTGCCGTTAATGCAGCGTTACGAGGTATTTCTCGGTCTTCTGGAACTTCGGCATCCAGCGTCACGGAAGCATCTTTTCCTTTCTTGAAAGGGAATGTCCCAATGTAGATCCAAGTGCCGCCACCGATCTTCTGATTCACGTAGAATTCGGTGGAGCCACCAGCGTGATTCACCGTGTAATGAGCGCAAGGGGTGCTGTTAGGCAATGATTTATAAGAAATGTAAACGGCGTATTCGCCAGTTTCCGGTATGTCTGGAGTCCAGATGGCTTTCGCGTCTTTCTTGCATGAAACCCCTCTTGCAGTGCCCATCCTGAAAGGGTTTTCGACTCCTGTGTACACGGCCTGCGCATCTGCGAATCCAACGCCGCAATCATCCCAATCGCCCTTTTCTTCGTAGCCGCCCTCGATACGCATGCCCTCGGCTCTTTCGGATCCGAAAGAGCGGTCGTTATCCATGATTATCTCGTGACGCTGAATGTCCCTTTCGCGAGGCGTCATGACGTATGCACCGGCATTCTCCAGCATTGGAATCAGGAAGGGCAGCACGTAGCTCTGAGTGTACATGTCCTCGACGGTCTGGAAAACCGGAGCCCTCTGCCATTCCCAGCGATCTGTCTTTTCCTCATAATAACGTCCATGGCTTTGCCAAATAGCAATGTTCCTGCCACTAAGGCCTCTACTAAAATGCATCCCATCCTTCTGTTCGATGAATGAATGCTGCGGACGCGGATCCTTCTCAGTCCTAAAGAGGGAAGAGACTGGCCTGCCATCATTGCCAGAGAGAGGCATGACGTAATCTGAGAGAGGGTTCGTCTCTACGAATATATTGCCTACGGAATAATCCCTGCAATTTTCTGGAGCCAGCTCGATGAATTTCTCCTTGAACCACTCCACGTCGTCCGCTCTCCATGGATAGTTTCCAGCGCTGGAACTGAATCTAAGATCCAGGAACGAATTTCTTCTCGTGACGCGTTTCAGCGCCAGTTCGTTCTTGACTCCCGTCCTTTCCTGCATTAACACCTGTAAGGAATCGCAGGCAGGCTTCAACTCTCTGGTCGTCTGAGCTTCCAAGGAGAAAGTGGTTGCCGTGGCTGCGGCAACAAAAAGCATTGTTCTGAGTTTTAGCATATTAATGAAGCATCAGCTCTCCAAAGCATTCGGGTCTGTGAAAATCCGGTTTTGACGAAACGACGGGGTTCCAGCCCTTCAATGAAAGGCACCTTTATCCTTTTTGTGGTTTTCATATTCCTAAAGCGCTTGCATGTCATTAAGTTTCCTGTAGAACCCGTTCATGGCCAGCAGTTCATCGTGCTTGCCTCTCTCCACGATTCTCCCCTCGTGCATCACTATTATCTCGTCTGAATTCTTGATGGTGGAGAGTCTGTGAGCAATGGCGATGGTCGTCCTGTTGGACATCAGCCTCTCCAAGGCCTCCTGAACTATCTTCTCCGACTCAGTGTCCAGTGACGCAGTGGCCTCGTCCAGAATCAGGATAGGAGGATTCTTGAGGATTGCCCTCGCGATGCTTATTCTCTGCCTCTGGCCTCCGGAAAGCCTGACGCCGCGGTCTCCGATCACAAAATCATAACCTTCATCCTTTTCCATTATGAAGTCATGCGCATTCGCAATCTTAGCTGCCTCTATGACCTCTTCCATGGACGCATTCTCGACGCCGAAGGCTATGTTGTTGAATATGGTGTCGTTGAACAGGATAGGCTCCTGATTCACGTTCCCAATCAATCCTCTGAGGCCTGCAATCTTCAAATCCGTTATGTCAACGCCATCGACTTTGATCGAGCCTTCTTGTGGGTCATAGAATCTAGGAATGAGGTCCACGAGGGTTGATTTTCCAGCACCAGATTCACCTACGATGGCTATATTCTTGCCTTTCTCTATCTTGAGATTTATGTCGTTGAGGATGATCTTCGAGCCTTCTGGATATTTGAAGGAAACGTGCTCGATGCTTATGCTGTCATTGAATCCTTTGCAAGGCCTGGCGTCAGCTGGCTCCACGATGTCGTTCTTGGCATCAAGTATCTTGTTGATTCTCTCAATGGATGCCATCCCCTTAGGAATCGAATAGCTTGCCTTGGCGAATTCCTTGATAGGATTGATGATGCTGTAGAGTATGACCATGAAATACAGGAATATAGGAGCGTCGATGTTGGATTTGCCGCTCAGAATCAGCGCACCACCCACGCAAAGCACTATCAGAATCATTACTGTGCCCATGAATTCGCTCACAGGATGTGCAAGGGACTGGCGCACCATGACCTTCGCATTCTTCTTCCTCATCCTGTCGGTAACATCATCAAAACGCTTCCCCATCTTCTTCTCCGCAACGAAGGCCTTTACGATTCTGAGCCCTCCGAGGGTCTCCTCTACCTGCGACATAGTGTCGCTCCAGAGCCTCTGGACATCCAGCGATTTCTTTTTCAGATTCCTGCCCACGATGCCCATCACCCAGATGAACAGTGGGGCGAATACGATGGTGAACAGAGTCATCTGCCAGCTTATCACAAGAAGGGCCAGAAAATAGAATATTATAAGGATAGGATTCTTGATGAGCATTTCCAGCGAGCCAGTGATCGAGTTCTCGACCTCCATCACGTCACCGCTGATTCTAGCGATGATGTCCCCCTTTCTCTCCTCGGAGAAGAATCCCAGAGGGAGAGACAATATCTTCCTGTAAATATCCAGCCTTATGTCCCTGACGACGCCTGTCCTGATTGGCACCATTATGGCCGCAGATCCGAAATAGCAAGCGGTCTTCAAGGCAGTCATGATCATCAGGAACAAGCTGAGGTACACCAGGACCATTATGGGGCCGTAATCTCCTATTGCTTTTTCTAGATAAAAATAGACGTTATTCATGAATGCGTCTCCCATCTGGAAGATAGGCCTGGACCACACCTGTTCCCAAGGAATGAATGAATACACTTTCCCTGAGATGCCGAAAAGGATTCGCAGCATAGGGACTATGAGGGCGAAAGAGAATATGTTGAACAGCGCCGAGAAAATATTCAGCACCACCGACCATCCCAAATATGCCCTGTAAGGCGAAATATATCGCTTTACCATTTTCCAGAATTCTCTCATAGCCTTACATCATTTTTGTTAGCCAATGGAATATTAAGAATATTCTTTTTTTGAATATGTTGTAATTCAGGGTTTTTGCCGTATCCGAAGGTTTGTTCGTGTTCATCGTTATGCCAGATGTGAACACTGCGCAAGGAACCCCGTTCTCAACGAAAATCCTTTGATCCCCGACCTTGTCGTGAAACATCCTGGTGAAGCTTTCGCTCCCATAGTAGTTCAGGGCGATGTCCAGCCCAAGCCCGTCTTTCGCATTGGCTTCTCTGAGGTCCGCCGCGAAACGTCCATTGCTGAGCATGATCAGATAATCCTTTCGCCCCTTCTTGAGAGGAGAGAGCGTGCTTCCTAGAATGTCAAGCGATACGAAAGCATGAATCTTGTCGGGCAGTATGGCCTCCCCAGTCAAGGGATTTTTCAACTCTCCAGTGGACAGGGCCTTCCATAAGGCCTCGGCACCAGCGGAGTTGACCTCCCTTGCGTCCAGGGCTACGAAAATCAGATTGTCTCCGTAAGTCCTGTTCAACTGTTTCATTCTCGTGAACATGTCCGCGAGGCTTGTCATGGCCACCACCCCAGAGGCGTTGCTGTCTGCTCCAGGGTACAGGGTGCCGTTCATCATTCCATAACTGTCGTAGTGCGCAGCGATTATCGTGTACAGCTGGAAGTCTCTGTCGCTCCTGCCTGGCATGAACCCGATTATGTTGTGCCCTACGGCTTCTCCTGCTTTGAAAGACTGGCTCCATAGCCCATTTATAGGCAGCAAGGAATCTTTCTGAAATTTTCTGGCAATCCAGAAAGCCGCTTCTGTGGCGCCCAGCGTCCCTGTGCGCCTGCCATTATATTGAGGATCAGTGAGAAACTCTATATTTCTTTGCAACCTGTCTTCTGTTATTATTTTCTCAGCATTGACTCCTGACGCTACCATCTTCCTTTTTTGCTGTGCCTCTGAAAAATAAGGCCAGGCAGCTAGAATCAGCATTAAGAAAATTTTAGGTAAATTCGTTTTCAAAGTATAATTTTGCATTTTAGCACGAAACTTGACAAAGGTAGGAAAATTAAAATTATCACAAAAAATATATATGAAAAGGTTTGCCTCTGCTGCACTGTTCATCATATTGTCCGCATTCTCTGCTTTGGCTCAGTACGACAAGGACGTTTTCTCTTTCAGAGGACGTTCGGCCTTGTCTGAGGGCAGGTATTCCGATGCCATATCGAACTTCAACGTCTTGGCTCGTCTGGATTCCACGGATTGCTGGACATTCTTCTACAGAGGCATAGCAAAGTACAATCTGGGTGACATCAGAGGTGCCTACGCCGACTTCAACAACTCAGTGCGGCTGAATCCTGTCTTTACTAACGGCTATCATTTCAGAGCAATCACGCAGAGCCGCATGGGCAAATACGACGATGCCCTTGCAGATTTGCAGCATGCCATAGAGCTAAGGCCTGGGATGACGGGCCTGTATTTCAGCAGGGGCGTGACATATTTCCTTGCCCAGCAATTCGATAATGCCGTGAAAGACTTCGACAGGTACATCAAGAAAGAGCCAAAGGACCCATCCGCTTTTTTGAATCGCGGCGCTTCATACCTATTCTTGAAAGATACTACGAAGGCTCTCGAAGACTACAACAAAGCTATTAAGCTGGACAGATTCGACCCGGAAGGCTATATCCGCAGGGCTCGCGTCTATGCCTTGCAAGATAAATACGACGAAGCCATAACGGATTTGAATAAGGCCATTTCCCTAGACACTGCTAACACATTCGCTTATTTTAACAGGGCCATACTCTATTATGACAAGCAGGATTTCAACTCCGCCGTTGCCGATTTCAACCGAGTCCTGAAAGACGAGCCTGGAAATGCCCTCACCTTGTACAACCGAAGCCTCATCTATGCGCAGGTCGGAGATTTCGATAGAGCTTTGGCCGACATGGATAGGGTTATTAATATCAATCCGGAAAACGTGCTTGCTTACTACAACCGGGCATCCTATTTCGTTCAGATGGGCCGTTGGATCGATGCCCTGGATGACTACGACAAGGCAATAGAGCTCTATCCAGACTTTGCGAAGGCCTACCTCAACAGGTCTTACGTCAAGAATATGCTGGGCAGGCATAATTCATCAAAGCAAGACTATGACACTGCCCAAAAGAAGGTTCAGGAATATAGGACTGCGCAGTCGAAAGATTCCACTTCCTTTGCGGACACTACCAAGAAATACAGCAGCCTGCTGGAGCTCGACGCTGATTTTGTGAAGAAAGATTTCGAGAACGAACTACTGCAGAACAGGGATATCAACATCCGTCTGCGGCCTCTGTACAAGTTCGAAATTTCTACGGATGCTGACAATCAGAGATATGCCCTTAGCCACAGGTACGATAACGCTCTCATTAACAAGTTTATCGCTGACTCAAAGGTGCCTCTGGTCATTTCGAATTCCGACACGTTGCACCATCCAAGATACAATGACAATAACATTGACAATGAGATATATGGCGACACGAATCTCTCTGCAGGGGACTATGGCAATCTGACAGCTGCCGACAGGGCTTTCATCAAAGGAATATATTACGTTCAGTCCAAGCAGTATTCAAAAGCTCTGGATGAATATAATTCCGCTGTCGAGGCTTCTACGTCGGGAGGATATTCAGACTATTACAAGGCATTCTATAGGATTAACCGAGGAGTGCTGAGGGGTGAAATGATCGATTTCATATCTTCTATCGAGAGCAATGTCCAAACGCTCACTATGGATGACCAAGGAACGACGAGGGCTAGGGTGAGGGACCAGGTGAGCAGGTCTTACGACTATTCCGATGCCATAGAGGATCTTACCGAGGCAGCTAAGCTGCTGCCTGGAGTGCCTTACATCTACTTCGACTTAGGTAACCTTTACTGCCTGTCTTCGAAGTTCGTGGAGTCTGTGGAAAATTACTCGAAAGCCATTCAATATTATCCTTATATGGGGGACGCCTACTTCAACAGGGGGCTCGTGCTGATTTACATTAAGGATAAAGAGAAAGGCTGCATAGACCTGTCCAGGGCCGGCGAATTAGGGGTTGAAGATGCCTATGCAGTCATCTCCAAGTATTGCGGGGAGGAAAATAAGTAATGTTGAAATTCATTAGTTTCTCGAGCGGCAGCTCCGGGAACTGCTATTTTTTATTTGATGGGGAAAAAGGGCTTCTGATAGATGCAGGAGTGAGCCTGCGGAGGGTGAGAAAGGCTCTGCTGGAAAATGGTCTTGGTTTCGATGCCGTCCGCTGCGTGCTTTTAACGCACGACCACATGGATCATATCCGCCACCTCGGAACGTTCTGTAAGAAGCTCTCGCTGCCAGTTTTTGCCACTTCAGTGCTGCACGAGGCGATTTGCAATAATGAATATACTGAAGGCTGGGTCGGGGCCTGCCGCAGGAATCTTTCAGACGACGGCCCCACAGAAGTGCTCCCGGGAGTGCTGGCGAGATATTTCATAGTGCCGCACGATGCCTCCCAGACCGTCGGCTACAGCATAGAATGGGGCGGGAAGCACTTCGTTCTTATGACCGACGTAGGGGCAATGACGGAAGAAGCTATCGAATATGCCCAAGTGGCGGATACGCTGGTAATCGAATCCAATTATGATTTGCCAATGCTATTGAAAGGCCGATATACGGAGGAACTAAAGCGCAGGATCCGCGGTGGAAACGGGCATCTGAGCAACGACGAGTGTGCTGACACGATTGGAAGGGTATGGCACAAGGGGCTTAAGAACATTTTCCTCTGCCATCTGAGCGAAAACAATAATGACCCGTTGAAAGCCTATGAGTCGGCTGCCGATGCTCTTCAAGGAATCATCTTGGAAGATGGATCAACAGCTAAAGACGAAACCTTACTGCGAGTTCTCCCTAGGGGCAGGGTGTCTCCGTTCTACGAAATATGATATATTCATTTTGAATTTTTAATTCCTATATTAGCGAATATGAAAACACTTATTAAAATTTTATTTTCAATCATGGTAGGAACAGGCATGGCTTCTGCGCTGAGCGCGCAAAGCGTCTATGATTTTACTGTAAAGGACATGAAGGGCAATGATGTTTCATTGTCGCAATACAAAGGTAAAGTCCTGCTGATAGTAAATACTGCCACAGAGTGCGGTTTTACTCCTCAATATGAGGCATTGCAGGCTATGTACGACAAATTCAAGGACAAGGGGCTGGAGATTCTGGATTTTCCTTGCAACCAGTTCGGAGGCCAGGCTCCGGGGAGCATCGAAGATATTCATCAGTTCTGCACGCTGAAATACAAGACCACATTCCCGCAGTTCGGCAAAATTGACGTCAATGGCGAGAATGAAAGTCCTCTTTACACGTTCCTGAAGTCTAAGCAGACATTCAGGGGATTCGGCTCAGGAGACATGGCGCAGAAAATGGATGCGATGCTGAAGAAGCAAGATCCAGATTATGCTTCTAAAAGTGACATCAAGTGGAACTTCACTAAGTTCCTGGTGGACAAAGAGGGCAACGTAGTTGCTCGTTTCGAGCCGACCGCCAGCATGAACTTCGTCCAGAACGTAGTAAGCTCCAAGCTCTACTAAAGGGAAAGCCAGGAATTGAAAAAATCCTATTTCCTGGAAAGCCTCTTAAGCCCTTGGGCTATTCTTTCGATGCCTGCCAGCAGCCTAGTGCGAGGGCAGGCAATATTTATTCTCATGAAGCCCTCTTTTCCGTACATCACGCCAGAATTTATCCACACATGCTCATGCTCGATAAGGCTGTTTTCAATCTCCTGCGTCGGCACGCCCACTGAGCGTACGTCAATCCATGCTAGGTAGGTGCCTTCCAGCTTGCTCACGAGCACGTCAGGAATTTCATCCTCGAACAAATTGACCAGTTCCAGATAATTATCCCAGAGATACTGGTTGAGTTCCTTGAGCCAGTTTTCTCCCTCATCGTAGGCAGCCTGCAGGGCCACTATGCCGAAAGGATTCAGGTCGCAATGCTCGTAAATGTTAATGACCTTGTCAATCATCATCTTCCAGTCCTTGCGGCTGGTTATTATGTTGGAGATCTCTAGGCCGGCGATGTTGAAAGATTTGCTAGGCGACCCCATTTGTATTGTATTGTCTTGAATCTCAGGCGATAGCGAAGCCATAGGAGTGAAGTGGTACCCAGGCATCTCCAGCTCACAGTGAATTTCGTCGCTGATTACGACGACATTATTCCGACGGCATATTTCCGCAACCCTAAGCAGATCCTCTTTCGGCCACACCCTGCCGCAAGGGTTGTGAGGATTGCAGAACAGCAGAGCCTTCACCATAGGATCAGCGCACTTCTTTTCCAAATCCTCGAAATCCAGGTACCATGTTGGGACGTCTCCCTCGGTGTCGTAAATCAACGGGTTCTCTACCAGCTCGCAACCTTGATTCCGGACAGCGGAGAAGAAACAGTTATATGCAGGCGTCTGTATTATCACCTTCGGAAGCTCTCCGTTCGGCCCCTTCCCATCATTCGGTTTCCTGACCACCTTCTCGCCTGCGACCTCGTAATGAGTTACGGCCTCGATGACTATCGACATTCCTGGCACGATGCCGTCAATCGGAATGTACCAGTCCTTCTGGGTATGCCAACCACGTCTCCTTTGCCACCAATTGATTGATGACTCGAAATATGAGTCTGGGACATGGGTGTATCCGAATATTCCCTGCTCAGCTCTCTTCCTCACCGCCTCCTGAATCGCCGGTGCGGCCTTGAAGTCCATGTCTGCCACCCACATAGGGATTACATTTTCGGAAATGGGGCCTGCCGGGCTTGGCGCATCCCATTTGACGCAGCTGGTGCCGCGCCTGACTGTCATCTCATCGAAATTATATTTGCTCATCATTTCTTAATGAATATAGGATATTTGGTTTAAAGTGCATTGTACGTGCGCTAAAATAACAAAATATATTAATTTTGCCTAATGAATCACAGTTTGCTGACAGTATTTCCACTTTTCCTCGTTCTCATCGCAGGTCATTCCTGCAGCAGGACGGAGCACCAGTTTCATGGCCCTGAAGCGTCTTTCTTGAATATCTCGGAGCAGAGGCAGGGCTGGATTGCAGTGTCAATCTCTCCGTTTGATGGAAGCAAGGACACCCTTGACATACGCCACCCCGTCAGCAGGATAATAGCGATGTCTACTTCCTACGTGGGCTTTCTAGATGCCTTGGGTTGCGATTCCGTGATTTGCGGAGTGTCAGGAGTGAATTACGTCTCTTCCCCGGAACTGCGTTCTCGCAGTGTCGCAGACGTGGGGTATGAGGCAAATCCAGATTACGAGAAAATCATGGCTCTGCATCCCGATGTCCTTCTCACTTACCAGGTCAGCGGGGCAAAATCCCAATTCCTCTCGAAGCTGAAGGCCTTAGGCATCCCGGTCTTCATTCTTCACGAGCACTTGGAAAGCAATCCTCTTGCGAGGGCTTCCTACATAAGGTTCTTCGGAGCGCTGACCGGAAGGATGCACGAGGCTGACTCGGTGCTGGAGGCGGTCTCGTCTGATTATGTGGCCCTGGCAGATTCCGTGAGCAAGAACATGGGGGAGCGCCGGAAGGTGCTGATGAACATCCCGTACGATGACGCATGGTTCATTCCGGGAGAGAATAATTACCTGTCTTGCCTAGTCCGAGATGCCGGAGGGGAGGTGCTGGGCGGCAAGCCTGGGCAAGAAACGTCTTCGAGCATATTCATAGAGACGGCATATTCATTGTCAAAGGAGGCAGACCTATGGCTGAATGTGGGCTGGTGCCAGTCATTGGAACAACTCTTGGGAATTAATCCTTTGTTTGGGAATATGCTGACGAACATCCAGAATAATGCTGCTGCCAGAGGGCATGACCGGAATTCTGTGGTCTGGAATGACAATCTGCGGCTGAATCCTAGCGGAGGCAATGATTTCTGGGAATCGGGAGTCGTGCGTCCAGACCTCATGCTGCGAGACCTCGTAGGGATATTCGGTGACGGCGGGGGAAACGAGACATATTATCGCGTGCTCCGTTAGAGACTCTTTGCAACTAGGTTGCGAGAATTCATCGCCATATTCGTAGGTACGAAATATTTAATGAATATGGAAAAAGAAAATAAAATTGCGCTTTGGAAAATCATAGTCTCAGGCCTGCTTCTGGCAGCTGCCGTGGCCGTCGAGAAATATTCCGATCTCAGCACTTGGCAGCTGCTCCTCATTTATATGGTCCCATATTTCATGGTGGGCTGGGACACGCTGCGCGAGGCTGGTGAGAAAATATTCAAGGGAGAGCTATTGGATGAGGATTTCTTGATGAGCGTGGCGACGATAGGGGCTTTGGCGATTGGTTTCTTGCCAAATACCGAGAATCAGTTCCCAGAAGCAGTCGTAGTCATGCTGTTCTTTCAGATTGGAGAGCTTTTCGAGAGTATCGCAGAGGGAAAAAGCCGCAAGTCCATTTCTTCTTTGATGAATATAAGGCCAGATGCTGCTTTCGTGGAGCGTGATGGCAAATTGCTGAGCATCAATCCATCGGAAGTGGCCGTCGGGGAAATGATCGTGATAAAACCTGGCGGGAAGGTACCTCTGGACGGTGTCGTCGTGGAGGGCTCTTCTTCTCTGAATACTGTTGCGTTGACCGGTGAGAGCATTCCGAGAGACATTTCTGTTGGCGATTCCATCGTTTCAGGCTGCGTGAATCAGGGCGGGCTCCTGCGTGTCCGCGTCACTAAATCTTTCGGCGAGTCTACGGCTTCAAAAATCATCGATTTGGTCGAAAATGCCTCATCTAACAAGTCCAGGAGCGAGAATTTCATAACCCGGTTCGCCCGGGTCTACACGCCTTCGGTTGTCGCCGCTGCAGTGCTGCTTGCTTTGCTACCGCCTCTGCTTTCTGGCAGCTTCATGGCAGCGTTCCCAACGTGGCTTTACCGCGCACTCATATTCCTAATAGTCTCTTGTCCATGCGCCCTCGTGATTTCGGTGCCGTTGTCTTTTTTCGGCGGCATAGGAGGGGCATCCAGGAAGGGTATTCTGGTCAAGGGCTCTAATTATCTGGAGGCACTCTCAAAGCTTGATACTGTCGTTTTTGATAAGACCGGCACACTTACCAAGGGCGTCTTCGAGGTCAATGCCGTGCATCCTCTGGGCTCCCCATTGGAAAGCACCGAGGAGAAGGAGAAGAAGCTGCTGCATCTAGCTGCTCATGTCGAGAGCTTCTCTACCCATCCTATCGCAATTTCTCTGAGGAATGCCTATCCGCACATCGATGATGGCTGTTCCGTGGAAAACGTTGAGGAAATTGCCGGAAGGGGAGTGCGAGCCAAGGTTAACGGCCATCTGGTTTGCGTGGGCAATTCCAAGATGATGGAAGAGGCCGGTGCCGCTTGGAAGCCTTGCGAGAAGGTTGGAACGATCATTCATATATGCTCCGATGGAGAATATCTCGGTCACATCATAGTTTCAGATGTCATAAAGGACGATGCCAAGGCTGCTATCGCTGAACTTAAGACGTTGGGAGTGCGGAGGACGGTGATGCTGACTGGCGACAAGAAAGAGGTCGGGGAATATGTCGCCTCGCAGGTCGGTGTTGATGAATATCGAGCCGATCTGCTGCCTGCAGATAAGGTCTCGTGCGTTGAGAGTCTGCTTAAGGATAAGCCTGCCGGGAAAACCTTGGCATTCGTCGGCGACGGAATAAACGATGCTCCTGTGCTGGCACGTGCAGATGTGGGCATTGCCATGGGCGGACTCGGCTCCGATGCCGCAATCGAGGCTGCTGACGTTGTCCTAATGGACGACAAGCCATCCAAAATCGCCACGGGAATCCGCATCGCCCGACGGACCCTTCGCATCGCCAACGAAAACACCTGGTTTGCCATCGGCATAAAGCTTCTGGTTTTATGTCTCGCCACTTTCGGCCTTGCCACCATGTGGATGAGCGTCTTCGCCGATGTCGGCGTCACTGTCCTCGCCGTCCTAAATTCCCTCCGCACCCTCCGGTAACATCCACCTACCACTTCCTCTTTTCAAGTAGTTAGAACGTCAGAGGCCAATTTAACCACTCTGCAGCTGAATGGCGTTCTAGCCCCCTCTTGATTATGGTAACGTTAGAACGCAAAATGTAGAAACACTGCAATATGTCGCCACAAACCGTTCTAGCCGTTCTACCAGATTCATCACTTTTCTATGAGAAGCATGGCTTGAAGAATGTTCTTGGAAACTAACATCACCCGGCTTAGGCTTGAAACTGAATATGTCCTCCTGTTCTGCCATAGGCATCTGGCAATCGCAATTCTTTCCTCTGCGCTGGCACTGGCGATGCTGGGGCGTCCGTAAACCTTCCTGCACAGATCTTTTGCCTCTCTCCTGAGTTCGGTCTCGTAGAACTTGATGCCGACATTCCTTGTGCATTCTGCATCAAGCTTTCCCTCCAAATCTCTCTTATTGCTTTGCCCGCATTTGCCAACGTCTCGTGGTCTAAGAAACATTGTCTCCTGGCTTAGATTGTCATGTCTCTTACGATACATCTGGCTAGAACGCATATGGCAGTTTCATGGCGTATAAGTAAACTAACCGTATTAACACCATGATGGTTTCGCCATGGTTAGAACGCAAATATATGTAATAAGCCGTGGGTTTAGTTTTTTCGTTCTGACTTGATGCAGTGCGTCAGATGGAGGCTGGCATACCAAAATTATTATGAGGCGGAATTCTTTGGAATATTCATATATTTGTGATGAAGCACATTGGATGCAAGGAGGTGGAGCGGCTGAAGGCTGATTGCACAATGGTAGGATGGTGTTGTGCCGAGGTAGTGGTGCTGGTGCAGACATGATAAGAAATCTATGAATATGGAATATTCGGAAATATTGTCGCTTCTAGGCAGGCATGGGGTCAGGGTTACGCCGAACAGGGTTTTGGTGGCGATGGCTCTTGCCGAAGGGAAACGACCGCTCAGCATGACTGAGCTGGAGGACAGGATTGAGACAGTGGATAAATCTGGCATATTCAGGACTTTGGAAATATTCAAGGAGCATCATCTGGTGCATGCGATTGATGGAGGCAGCGAAGGCACGAGGTACGAGCTGTGCCTGAGCGAGGATGACGAGAATGACGATGACGCCCATGTGCACTTCTACTGCGAAAAGTGCCATAAGACATTCTGTCTTAAAGATATACCTATCCCGAAAGTGACTCTGCCAAATGGCTATGAAGCCACAGGCTCAAGCTATGTCATAAAAGGAATGTGCCTTGAGTGTTCCGGCAAGGAATAGGCCTTGGGAATTTCGCGTACTGACCTAGAAAATTATTGAGAAATCCAATTTTCCGGCAGAGCCTATCCGCTCAGAAGCAATCACGATGCGACCTTCGGGCTTTTGCGTTAAAGGGGATCTTGCGGCTAATTCAATTGCGATTATATCGCCCGTTCGGATGTAGGCAAGACGGGATGCCTGGACAATAGCATCTTCCGCCATGCTGAGCGGAGGGAGAGCGCACCGGAACAGCTCTCGCCCGTTCTTCTTTAATATGAATCCTGTCTCTGAGGGGAGTGATGAATATTCGCTTGGCGCGATGCATGGGGTAGGGAGGTAAGAAGTCTTGTCAAGGCACAGCGCCTCGGCAAAGCCTTCAGGACTGCCATCCATGATGTTCTGGGGGTATAACAAGATGCCGAATCCTATCCCGTCGAAATATCTACATGCGAATTTCTTTTGTACGCTTCGCCCCGGCTTCAGGATGTGAGCGAAAAACACAGGAGCGTAGCCGAGGGCCTCGACAAACTGCGGAGGATAGAAATCTTCATTATCCTTCTCCCTCGTCGTGTCCGGGCGGCAGACTATGCGTCCTGCGTATGTCCTAGTCAGAATGTTCATCGCTGCTTGGCAGGATATTCATTTAGAATAGCTTGCCACCTTCGAATTTTGATTTCATCTTGGCCACTGCGTCCGAAAACTCCTCCGCTCCCAGTGGTTTGGTCATAGCCTCCTTCTTCTCTTTCTCGAACTGCTCCTTCAGGCGTTGGAATTGACGTTTCGTGTCCATCGTGAACTCGCCGTTCTCGATCCAGTCGTAGTAAGTCGGCTCTTTTTCGTAGATTTCCCTGGCTGTTTTGCCCTTATGCTTTCCGAAATTAATCACAGCCTCATTGTCTTTGCCGTGAATCAGCCTGCCTGCATAATCGATCGTGCGAGGCCTCCCTGCAACGCCAGAAAGGAATTCTACATCGTTCTTGAGAGCAACCTCATGGTATTTGTCAGGCTTCTGATACATCTCCAGCTGGCCTTTCAGCACCTCATATGTAGCAATCGTGTCAGCCTGGGCAGTGTGGGCATTTTCGAAATCCTCTCCACCACAATAGAATCTGTAGGCTGCGCGAAGGTTTCTTGGCTCCATATAATGATAAATTGTCTGCACATCGATCATGCGCTTCTCGTGCAAATCAATATTCAGGCTGTCCAGAGTTGCTTGTGCCCTCTGCCTGGCATCTGGAGAAAGCTTTGTATTGCCGAGCCTTTTCAGGCAGTAGGCTCTTGCCCTCTCGATCTCCTCCGAAAGCATCGGCAGATCGAATTTGGTCGAATTGAATCCGGCAAGGTCGCTATCCCTCAGCCAATCTATGACTTCAGTAACTATTTCTATGAATTTCGGCTCGTGAGCGACATCCTCGTCTTTGATTCCGTTCACTTCTGACGCCTGAGGGTCGATTCCCCTTTGCTTGCCAGCCACGTAGTCCCAAGGGCACACGCGCCATGTTTTCACCTTCGTGCTGTGATCGGGGAAAACCTTCACGAAACTAAGTTCAACGATAGAGTCATTCACTAGATTAAGTCCCGTGCTCTCTATGTCGAAAAAGAGCAAAGGCCTCTGTAGTTCAAGTTCCATGGCTAATATTTCTTATGAGAATGTTTATGAATATGCCGTCTTGACTTTTAAGAAACCATGATTGGCATCAGGATGCCGCAAACTTTCTCTGTGTCAGCTTCTTCCTCTGAAGGAACTATCAATGCGGCCCTGCGAGCGTCCGCGAACTTCATTACCAATGTCTCGCAAGTCATGTTGGACAGAATCTCGATCAGGAACGTGGACTTGAATCCGATTGAAAGCTCGTCTCCGGAATAGTCGCAATTTATCTTCTCGTATGCGGCGATGGCGAATCCGAGGTCTTGGGCGGATATCTCCAGCTGGCCAGGCTTCAGATCCAGTTTAATATGATTCGAAGCCTTGTTTGCGCAGACGGCCACGCGCTTGACGGTGTTAAGGAGCAGTTGCCTGTCGATTTTCAGTATGCTGGAATTGTTCTGAGGAATGACGTCGCGGTATTTAGGATATTTCCCGACTATCAGCCTGCAAATCATCGTAGTCTTACCGAAAGCGAAGACAACGGTGCTGGAATCGAATGTTATATTGACGTCCTCCTCGTCTTTGTCAAGTATCGACCTCAGCACTGCCGCTGGCTTCTTGTGAAGAATGAACGAGCATTTTTCCTCCGCCTTCACGTCATTCGTCGTGTAGCATATCAGCTTATGGGAGTCAGATGCCACCAGCGTAGTGGATTGTACATCGAAATCGAAGAATATTCCGTTCATCGCAGGGCGGATTTCATCATCTGCGGTAGCATATATGGTTCCGCTGATTCCGTCTGCAAGGCTCTGCGCGGGAAATGTTATTTTCTCGGCATCGTCCCCGGCTCCCTTTATCTCAGGGTAATCCTCGGCTGGGAAGAATGGGAGAATAGAGTTGCCGGTAGCCCAATCGCATTCGATGGCGCTGTCGGAGGCTGTCTTAATCGTAAGCGGCTGGTCCGGAAGCTCCTTTAGCAGATCGATGATATGCCTTGCCGGGACAGCGATTTTCCCTTCTTCCTCTGTCTTGTCTACTTCGATGCCAGTCCTCAATGTAAGCTCTGAATCCGAGGCAGTGACTTCCAGAAGGTTGCCTTCCAATACGAAAAGAAAATTTTCGAGGATAGGCAGAGCCGACTTTGCAGGAATAGCCTTGGATATATCCATCAATCCTTTGAGGAGTTCTGTGCTTGATACGTTGAATTTCATATTCTTTTGATTATTTAGTTCCCTTTTTCGCCTCGCCGAAGCGGCTTCAGCAATTACAAATATAAGAATATATTTGAGAAAACAGATGGCACATAATTTGAGATTTTATTATTGGCTCTTGAAATGCTTTAAACATGCTTTTCGAGAGTCATTTTGTCCTGAACTTGATTCAGGACCTAACACCTGCCGTCATGCTGAACTTGATTCAGGATTTATTTTGAAACCATGAAATAATTTTAATTAAATAAAATATGTCAACGATGAAAAAAAGTGTTATTACGATTCTGTTGTCCGTGGTCTTAAGCGTGCTTGCTGCTTATGGCGTAGTCAAAGCTGCGAATACCAGCAATGGCGACAGTGCCGGAACAGTGGAAAATGTCACTAAGACTGTCAATTTGGCACAGTCTGATTATCCTGATTTTACTTATGCGGCAGAGTCCGCCGTCGAGGCGGTGGTCTATGTCGAAGTCACTATAACCCAGCAATATCAGATTGATCCTTTCTGGCGCTTCTTCTTTGGCGAAGACTCGGTACAGCAGGATCAGAAGGGTAGCGGCTCAGGCGTGATCATCCGTCCGGATGGCTACATAGTGACTAACAACCACGTTGTCGCAAATGCAACGAAGATTGAGGTTACCTTGAATAATAATAAGAAATACGCCGCAAAAGTGATAGGAACAGATCCTGCTACCGATGTGGCTCTGATTAAGATTGATGCGACCGGCCTGCCAACGATTCCTTTTGGAGACTCTGACAAGCTTCGCCTTGGCGAGTGGGTTCTTGCCATAGGGAGCCCTCTGGGGTACGAGCTTAGGTCAACTATCACAGCAGGCATCGTCAGCGCAAAGGGTCGTTCGATGGGACGTGATCCTAGGACTCAGCAGAGTCAGCTTCAGATAGAGTCTTTCATTCAGACAGATGCGGCAGTGAACCCTGGTAACTCAGGCGGTGCCCTCGTGAATAAGAAGGGCGAGCTGGTCGGAATCAATACGGCCATAATTTCCCAGACAGGCTCATATTCGGGATATTCATTTGCCGTGCCTGTGAATATAGTTAAGAAAGTTGTCGAGGATCTCATCGATTTTGGCTCGGTTAAGAGGGCAGTCCTGGGCATCTCCATGAGCGATCTTAGCGAAAATCTCGCTAAGAGCCTGAAATACAATTCAGTCGAAGAAATGACCGAAAAATTGAAACTTTCTGATTTAAACGGCGTATATATTGGTGAGGTTGTGAAAGGTAGTGCTGCACAGAAGGCTGGAGTGCAAGAGGGTGACATACTGATTGCCATCGATGGAGAGAAAGTCCATGGTGGCTCTTCAGTTCAGGAGAAAGTTAATTCCTATCGTCCAGGTGATAAAGCTAAGCTTACCGTAATCCGTGAGGGCAAAGAAAAGCAGCTTGAAGTTACGTTCAAGGGCAGCACTTACGAGAATGGCGCAGAGGTAGGCGAAGGCGAGATTGCATTCTACGGCGCTACTTTGAAGGCTGCGTCAAAGGAAACTCTCAGCAGGCTAGGATTGAAGAATGGGGTTGAGGTCGTTTCCGTTGGCACGGGCAAGATGCTGGATGCTGGAGCTTCCGAAGGCTTAGTGATCACTTACGTGAACGACAAGGCCGTGAGCACGCCTCAGGACGTTGTTAATGCCGCAAAATCTGCAAGCAGGTCTGTGTACATCGAAGGTGTTTCCGCAAATGGAAGGAAGACTTACTTCGGATTCGGCAAGGAATAAACTGAACTGTTTTTGACTGTGTTTCCCTTGCGAGGCCTGTAAAAACAGCTTCGCAGGGGAATATTTTTAAACTATATGAGACAACTTAAGATTACCAAATCAATCACCAACCGCGAAAGCGCGTCATTGGACAAGTATTTACAGGAAATAGGACGTGAAGAGCTGGTGACGCCGGAAGAGGAAGTGGAGCTTTCGCAAAGAATTCGCAAAGGTGACCAGAAAGCACTAGAAAAACTTACGCGGGCCAATCTGAGGTTCGTGGTCTCTGTCGCCAAGCAGTATCAAAATCAAGGGCTCAGCCTTCCAGACCTCATCAATGAGGGCAATCTGGGACTAATTAAGGCGGCTGAGAAATTCGACGAGACCAGAGGCTTCAAATTCATTTCCTATGCCGTGTGGTGGATTCGTCAGTCGATACTGCAGGCTCTGGCAGAGCAATCCAGGATAGTCAGGCTGCCGCTCAATCAGGTCGGCTCCCTGAATAAAATCAACAAGGCTCTGTCTCAGTTCGAGCAAAAGAATGAGCGTGCTCCTTCCAACGAGGAACTTTCCGAGATGATCGACATTCCTCAGGATAAGATTTCTGATACGCTGAGAGTGTCCGGAAGGCATGTTTCCGTGGATGCTCCTTTCGTTGAGGGCGAGGATAACAGCCTGCTGGACGTCATCCCTAACGATGATTCTCCTAGTGCTGATAAAGGACTTGAGAATGAGTCTCTCAGCACCGAGATTGAAAGGGCTCTGCAGATTCTTACTCTTCGCGAGAGGGAAATCATCAAGAGTTTCTTCGGAATAGGCTGCCAGGAGATGACGCTTGAGGAAATTGGCGAAAGGCTCGATCTCACGAGGGAAAGGGTTCGCCAGATTAAGGAAAAAGCTATTCGTAAACTAAAGAAACCAACTGCAAGCTCATTGCTCAAAACCTATCTCGGCTGATGACTCCTGAAATATTCATTGCTTCAAAGGCTTCAGAAGCCATAAAAGCGCTTTATAATGCCGAGCTTGACGCGAAGGATTTGCAGGTCTCGGTCACAAGAAAAGAATTCGAAGGGGACTACACTCTTGTGGTGTTCCCCCTTCTTCGTTTATCACATGCCGCTCCAGAGGATACTGGGAATGCCATAGGCGATTGGTTGAAGACGAATGTGCCTGAAATAAGTTCATTCAACTGCGTGAAGGGTTTCCTGAATATATGCTTCTCGAACCTATTCTGGAACGAGCTGTTCTCGGAAATCGCAGGCGAAGAGGATTTCGGCCAGCTGCCTTCCACGGGCAGGAACATCATGGTCGAGTTTTCTTCCCCGAATACGAATAAGCCTCTGCATCTCGGGCACATCAGGAACAACCTGCTTGGAGATTCTGTTTCCAGGCTGTTGAAGGCCAGCGGAAACAATGTCATCAAGGCTACGCTCGTAAATGACAGGGGAGTGCACATCTGCAAGTCCATGTACGCCTGGCTGAAGGTCGGTGGTGGCGCAACGCCTGAGTCCACAGGAAAGAAGGGAGACCACCTGGTTGGGGATATGTACGTGGCTTTCAACGATATATTCACAAAAGAGGTCGCTGCTCTCATGGAGAAAGGCATGTCGAAGGAAGAGGCTGAAAAGGAGGCTCCTTCCATAAGGGCGGCTCACGAGATGCTGCAGAAGTGGGAGGCTGGCGACAAGGAAGTGCGCGACCTCTGGGCTAAGATGAACAAGTGGGTGCTGGATGGCTTCGATGAAACCTACAAGGCGCTTGGGATATCTTTCGACAGGACATATTTCGAGTCTCAAACCTATCTTCTTGGTAAGTCACTGGTCCAGAAAGGTTTGGATATGGGTGTCTTCGTGAAGGATCCAGATGGTTCTGTTTGGTGCGACTTAACTGCCGATGGCTTGGACAGGAAACTTCTCATCCGCTCCGATGGCACTTCTGTCTACATTACACAGGACTTGGGCACTGCGGAGAAACGTTTCCAGGAATATAATCTCGACTCTCACATCTATGTCGTGGGAGACGAGCAGAATTATCATTTCCAGGTTCTGAAGCTCATCCTGAAGAAGCTGGGTTTTGCTTGGGCGGACAATATCTATCACCTGTCTTATGGCATGGTAGAACTGCCTGAGGGGAAGATGAAATCCCGAGAGGGTACGGTAGTGGATGCAGATGACCTGATCCAGAAGATGTACGAGGAGGCCAAGGCTACTTCCGAGGAGTCTGGTAAACTGGAGGGAGCGCCTGAAGAGGAAAAGGAGATGCTTTACAAGATGATTGGCTTGGGTGCCCTGAAATATTTCATCATCAAGGTCGACCCGAAGAAGACGATGCTCTTCAATCCGAAGGAATCCATCGATTTCAACGGCAACACCGGTCCATTCATTCAGTATACTCATGCCAGGATTAAATCCATCCTGAGAAAGGCAGAGGAAAGGAATATATCATATTCAAGAAGCTCCATTCCTACTGTTGAACTTAGTGCCAAGGAAATCAGGCTGCTGAAGCTTCTGAATACATTTCCTTCGAAAGTTGCCGAAGGGGCAGCTGCCTATTCGCCTGCAGTCATAGCTAACTATGCCTACGATGTGGCTAAGGAGTTCAACCAGTATTACCACGACACGCCTATCTTGAAGGAGACGGATCAGGATGTCCTGATGTCCAGGCTTGCCCTCATCGACACCCTAGCCTCAGTTCTCCGCAATGCGATGTGCATCTTAGGCATCGAACTTCCGGAGAGAATGTAATTTCTCGGAGGGGCGGCAAACGTCTATACGTTACTGTCAGAGTGCTTGATTCTCTGATGAATTAGGGAAGAACAGCCTGTTGAGAAAGGCTGTTTTTCCTTTCTTTGCCATTTCATCGTGGAGCTGATGAATCAATGGATATTCCGGATTGTCAGACTTGACCGAATCCAGTATCTTGTCGCATTCACTCTGGTTTCCATATAGATAGTACAGTATCCACCTGTCCGAATAAGATATGGCTCCCTCATTTTTCCTCAGCTGGTGAGACATTAGATGAATTGCATGACGGTATGTTTTATGGGCCTTTTTCTCGTCTCCGAAATAATCATAAAACATTCCTAGGTTCGTCCATGCATTGACGTTGTCTTTATTGTATCTGATGACCGTCTTGATGATTGGCTCAATCTCTGATGCTCGTCCCAGATATTCCAGGGATAGAACCTTATTCGTCAGTGCCCATTCATAGCTTGGCGATATGGCCAAAGCAGAGTCAAGCAAAGGCAATGCTTCGCCGTACTCTCCTCCTGCCATCAGTTCGGCCGCTCTGGTGTTCAACTCAACTGATTTTTGGTTGACCGATGTAAAGAACTGTCCTTGTCCGCAAGAAAAAATTGAAAACAAAAGTAATGCTATCGCAAAGGTCAAAAGTGTAGCTTTCATGGCTTCCTATTTTATGTTGATCTGGTAAACATTTTGAGAACCACTATATCCTGAGCCTCCACCGATTAAACCTTTCTGCTCCAGATCTCCGATGACCGGCATGGAAATCGCCAGTTCATCGATACTTTTACGCATTAGTTTCAGTTTCTTCATGATTTTGAATATTTTAAATTAATAGTGTTTGTTTAATGTTCTATTTTAAGTATGCTGAGAATGCCAGTCAGGTAAATAAGCATTCCGACCACGGGACAATCCCGGGAATTGGCTCCATCTGAGCCAAAGCTATGCCAGCCAGACCGTCTTTGAGGCCATAGTGCAAAGCATAAATTCCTCTTGAGGGAGTGAACCATTTACGAAAGTCATCATTTTCATTGGAATATTCAAGCAGTGACAACAACCTGTTCCTTACAAAGATATCTATGTCCTCTGGAGTTCCAGATGCAGTACCAGGACGATATAAACGCTGAATTTCAAATACGTACTCGAAATCAGGATGTCTCAATGAGATTTTGTTCAATAGGAATAGTGGTACAATCTCATTCCCAATGAACCATATTGAAGCACTCTTGTCGGCCTCGCTTATGAGGCGATTCCTCCATTCCTTCACGAATCTCCTGACGTATTCTTGTGAAAAACGACTAGAACGCTCTATGGCATATAAACCGATTTGTAATGCCAAACGGATGTCATTGACATTATTGGAATAGATACAGTCAATCATCTGGCGGAAGATGAAGTCGTCTATTAGACACATCGTATCATCAAAATCGCATTCAATCAGTTCGTTGAGTATGAGGTAATTGATTCCCCATGCTATTCCACCTATCCCAGTATCGAAAGATAAATCTGCCTGCCTGGGGGCTAAACGGTGTACGTGAATCTGTCTGGTAAGAAAATCGAACGCATCAACAACGAGTTCGGATGCTTTTCTGTAGAACTTGTCTTTCTTTGTCTGTTTCCACAGGCACATCAGGAAAATGGCTATTCCCATGTTTCCGTACATCAGGCTCCGTTCTCGCCCTTTCAGGTTCTTCTCGCAGAGAAAAAATGCGATGTCATTAACTGATGTCATGCTCAGTAGTCTGATTAATGATTTTATCGATCGAATCGTACACTTTACTTTCTTGGTCTGTCCCAATATCTCTCATTACCTGCCAAGACAATTTTCCCCCGCCAGGCTCACCTGGATAATTCAAATATTTCCTCAGCCCTGTCTTGAGTCCGCCTTCATCTGGGTCGTCAATCCAACTGTGTGCGATGTAGGCTTCAATGTGCCTGCAGCGATTCACTTTTCTTAAGACATAGGCAAGGCTAGCGGCCTGTTCTGCCAGGCATTTCTCGGAGTAGTCGATGGAATTTGGATTCTGCTCGGAAAGAATGACGGATCGAGGTTTCCTATTGTAGTTGTTCCCTTGTTTCCCTGCCCATCTGTCAAGTACTTCAATGTTCTTGAAGCTGATGATATCAGTATCTTCACTCATCGATGCATGTTTGTCAAGCCATGATTTCGGTTCCCAGATGATTTCTGGATAGGCGTGATATGCTATGCCCCATGGAAAGTCACCCTCCACTTTGCAGATGTCCTGCAATATTTTCAAGACTTGCCGCCCAGGATAAGATGTGGCAATGTCAAAGGCCTTGTTCCAATAATGTGTGAGGGGAACGTAAACCTGAGCCTCTGCATTATACTTTAAAGCGGAGTAATAGACCATTCGTATTGATTTGAGATAAAGACTTGCGAATTCCAATGCGGACTTCTTCCCTGCGTTGCACCAAATCCAGGCAGAATCTACCTCGTTATGTACGATCCATTTATGGATATGCCCATAGAGACAATCAGGCCTGCTATATCTTGAGGCCAGAAAATCCAGTGCGGCAGCATAGAGGTTTGTCGACTCCAACGATGTAAGATCGGGCATTGTGTATGCCCCGGCTGTATCATACTCGGGATGCTCAATCATTTGCCCAATCGCCGAATCGCTGCTCATGTTTTCCGGATAGACCAAAATTATGGCGTAGACGATTATCCCTCTTTTCGCCGCAGCTAGCAAAGTCTTGTCATATTCCTTTATGACCTTGTCTATAATGTGATATGTGGTTCCGTTGTAAGAGAATGGGATAGTATCCTTGTTGTCCCGAGAGGATAAAAAATCATTGATTCGTATATTGACTGTGACGTGCGATATCCCAAGTTCGTCCAAGTCGGACTCGAAATCATTCAATACGAATCCACCCAGCCCTTTTTTATTTTTGGCGATTATCTTCGGAATCGAATACATGGAAGATACACAATCGGCATAGCGTGCGTGCGAGGCCAGAGCTAATCCATTTGTTGTTTCTATACCAATTGCGAACCGTGAGAAGATACGATCGTATTGTTTCCCCGAGAAAACCTCTTTTCTCGGAAATGATGCCATGAATGAGCCGTCGGATTCGGGTTCTATCAGTTTGATTACGTTAAAATCAGATGTGGAAAATTCGCCGAAGACAGGGATTTCGTAGAGATGAAATTCACGTCCGTTTCGGCAAACATTTCCAAGGACTGTAATTATGTCATTATTCTCTGAGACTGACTTTATTTCACACGGGAACTCTGTCTCATACAAATAGTCTCGAAGACTGACTTGAGGCAATGCCTTGCGGATGGAATAGGCTTTTCTTTTGCATTTTCTTTTTCCTTCTTTTTGAGAGAAAGCACGCAGCCGGATATTTCGAATCTTGAATTTTACGGTTGTCGATGTCGGGTACGGAATCAAGGTCAGAACTAAGGAATCCTCTGAAATGAATATGAAATCACTTAAAGCTTCCAGATGTGCGGATATATCTATTGAAATAGTTCTCCACTTAGTCGTCGCAACAACGTTTCTGAAAAAAATGTTGTATTTTTTTGAAATAGTTACGATTAACTGCCACAGAATAGACGAACATGAATAGTCAAAGCTAAGAATAAGATTCTCTTCTTCTATCTTTTTATATTTGCGGGGTCTTAATGGCAGGCTCATATCCTGATTTATTTCAATGTAATAGTTACAGGATTTAGTTTTTTCGATATAAGATTTAGCGTGTAAAGTGGATACGTATAAATCAATAGGCTTCATAATGTTCTCTCTTTTTGAATGGACGAATTAAAGTGCCTTTTAAATCAATCATAAAAGTTCTGAATGCCTGACCATAGAAGCGGTTATATTGCCCAGAAATAAAGGCAAATGTCAATTTTAATGCTCCGAACCGATTACGCATCATCCAGAAACGATCTTCGATAAAACATTGTTTCGATAAAACATGTGTTAATATGGGGTCTATCATCTCTTTATTCCAAGTCCGTACTTCTGGAGCTTGTCCCCAGTGTCTCGGAGGAAATTTAAGCATCAAACTGATGCCAATGGTTTGTTTGCTATGTTGGCGATACTTTATTAAACAATCATCAATATAGTTTATTTTGTCGGAGGAGGCTGCCCGTACTGCAATGATTTCATCATGGATTGGTCTGATATGCATTGATGGAAATGGCAAACAATACGGAAGAAAGGAAGCTCTCAATGCGGAAGTGCAGCCTGTGACTCGTCCATAGGTGGCAAGCAATTCCAAAACATATCCTTGATTGAAAAGCGACTTATTCTTTTCGTCTAAACCTACGGCATCGAAAAGAGTCTTACTGTAGCATGCCGTTCCGTTTGACTTTAGCAAAAATGCGTTTGAGAAAACGAAGTCAATATCGGGATGTTCATTAAAATATTGATAGATTTTTTCGACCTTGTTTGGCATCCAAATATCATCTTGATCGGATAAAAAAATAATGTCTCCTGAGCACCTAGCCAATGTTTGTTCAAAATTCTTTAAAAAACCAAGATTCTCGCTATTTATGTAAAGTTGTATTGTTATCTCTCGATGTCGCCTAATAAAGTCTCTCGTTATTCTTACAGAATTGTCAATGGAGCAATCATCGCAAATAATGATTTCATCAACCGCTCTAGTTTGATTGACTATCGATTCCAGTTGCTCAAGGATGTATTTTTCTCCATTATAAGTGCAGATAGCTACAGAAGTTCTCATTTCTTTTCAGTTGATGTGCAAGACGCCGTCGAACTGGCTGCGAGGACAGGCGTAGTCCTCCTGCTGCCCCTTCTGGGAGCCCTTGTTGCGTTTCTTCACGATGCGCCCTAGATGCTCCGAGCTTATGAAGAGATAGTCCATCCCTTGTTTAGACAAAGTGTACTCCAGGCTGTTCGGGGATGGGGCATGGAGCGAGACCGTGCCATTCGCATCCGTCTTGGCGTCATCCTTGAGAACTGTCTGCGCCAGGCAGACGTAATCGTCGCCGTACTTTTCCTTCATGTACCATCCGAAAGGCTTGTGATAAGGGATGTTGGACGAGAGGTATTGCGCATGGCCGAGGTGGCAGCTGACGACCACGTTCTGGTCATGGGGGCAGAACGAGTCGATTAGGAAAGATGAGTACTCGAACATTTTCCTGTCCCGAATGAGAAAATCGTAGCGAAGGTCGTACACATCTGGCTGGTCGTCATCGTTCCTGAGGTTGTCCAGGTAGAACCGAATGATGGGGAAATCGTCACCTAGGATTGCTCGGAGTTCGGTCTCGTTCCTGTCCATTATCGGAAGGATCTTGCCGGCTTCCGTCTTTACTTTATAGCTGTAATCGTGGTTCGCAAGATGTGCTATGATAGAATCAATCGCCGGGAGGCGCGAGGAGGCGCTGACCGTGAGGAGATAGCTGCGCAGATATGCCCACAGCTCATTTATGCCCGTACTGAGAAAGTAGTCGTTGCCGTAGAACCTCACCTTGTTTTCCGCCTTCCTGTTGTGTTCCCTTATCCATTCGGTCAAATCCATCAGGACATCGATGTCAGAGACCCCGTACTGCAGGAACTCCTTAAGCTTGTCGAGGGGCACGTCATCGTAGCCCTGTACATACCGGTTGAAGAAGAGCATCAGCATCATGGAATTCTCAAGGATCACCATGGAGACGTTCCCGTTCAGGATGCCCGACTTGATGAAGTCGCAGGTGGCCCTGTTGATCTTGG
>DCKG01000036.1:0-35438 GCA_002320605.1 Bacteroidales bacterium UBA1680
GAACTTTTATTCTACGGCGTCCGCGCCGGGGCGTAACTTTTATAAAATTAACGAACTATTGTTACAAAAAATTCAAAAATTATTTCACTGCTAATAATATTACATTTTAATCTCTGCCTCTGCTATTGCATAGCTCTTGCTTCCTAACCCTGCATATTTCGATTATATGCTAAAAAATATAGAGGTTGTTAACTAATTCATTCGGCAGGTAAGCGTGAGGGTCTTGTAGCAATGAACTGAACATTGTTCGATTGGGCTAAAATACTGACATCAACAGAAAGATAGTGAAGGTCAGCCTAGCGGAAAAGAGAAAAGGACCCGCCGGAAAAGCGAGCCCTTTTTCATCAAAGCGAATACGAATGAACGTTAGAAGTTCTGAGGAACGTCGGTGGCTTTGAGCGTGCCGCCGTGATGAAGCGCCGCCTGAGACCAGAACAGACCATATTGAGTACGATACTTGTACTTACTGCCGCTGGACCTGAAGTCCTCCGGCATTCTCGCCTCATTAGTCTGAAGCTCGTTTTCAGGATAAGGCATCCTCTGGATAAGATTACCTTTCTCAACCTGGGCTCCTGAATTGTACATAGGCAACTCGACAGTTCCGTCATATACTCCAGGATAGCCGATACGGCGTATTTCGGCCCATGCCTCAACAGAGTTAGGGAAGAGGGCAATCCACTTCTGAATGGCTATGCTGCGCAGCTTCTCCTCGTTACTGCTTCCAAATGCAGGAAGAGCGTTGACATATTCATTGTAAGCGCTGCTTGAAATAGTAGTGCTTCCGCCAGAACGGGTGATGAAATATGCAATTTCATCCATAGAGGCCCTGATGCCTTGCTTCCAGACAGACTCTGCGTCACCAGCGTCCCACCCTCTAAGAATAGCCTCAGCCTTAAGGAAAAGGGTTTCAGAATATGTCGCATAGCACCAAGAGAGGTTCTGGTTGGCTGAATTATGGAAGTCGAAGAAAAAGAATCCTTCTTTCGTGCTGCAGTTCAAGCGAGCATAAGAGCTGGAGTTTCCAGAGTTATTGCCTCCATGAGCTTTAGTGACGGCGGCATCTGTTCCATTCTCGATCGTTCCATTAGGATAGCCATCCCACTGATTTCCGGTCGTTGATTTAAGATCGCCGGCCTCGAACCAAATAGCACGGCGAGGGTCTGCGACGCCTGTCGCATAGCCTTTATTCGTGCCATTCAACACGCTCATGAAGCAATCCTCTGGAATGGTATTGGCCCAATCGTAGTATGTCCTGTCATAGTAGTCACCCCACACAGAAGAATCGCAGGAAATCCTTGCATAGTCAGACGCATTGCTCATCGCAAGATCCTTGGCTCCCTGATAATATGTCTTTGCCGTTTCTGCAAGACTTGTTCCGGACACTCGCATGGACAGCCTCATGATGAGGGTATTCGCCAGCTTGCGCCATTTGGCGAAATCATTTGAATACACCATGTCGTAATTGTCTATTCCTATCTGCCCGTCAGTGTTTGAAAGCGCATCGGAATCGGCCTTCAGCCTGGCGAGAAGATCAGCGTAGATTTCTTCCTGCGAATTGTAAGGAATCGTATTGCCCATTCCAGCATAATTGCCTTCAGCATCTTTGTACGGGGCATCGCCGTTGCGATCCACGATGCGAAGCCACATGATAACATTCCAGATGTCGTTCATCGCTGAAACAGCTTTCATGTCATCTTTCCCTTCGCACAGAGCCTTCACCTCAAGGAATTCCCTCTGGCGCGCCGTGTAGAAATCTCTCCAGAAAATATCGCCCCATCCGGCATTGTAGACATACTGGTTGGTGCCTCCCAGTCCCATAGGGGAAAGATAGTGGGCATACATATCGTCAAAGAGGTTGAAATTACGCTGGTGGTCAGCAGAAGAACCATAATACATTGCTCTTCCAAGCAGAGGACCAGCCTGGAGCGAAGACTCTGTGATAGAGGTCTTGCTCTTATTCATCTCATCGAAATCGTCACCGCAGCTAGCGAAAACGAACAGAGACAAAAATAATGGTATGATGATTTTTTTCATATTGCAATCGTTTTAGAATCCAAGCGTGAGTGAGAAACCAAATGTACGTGATCCAGGATAAGGACACATGTCAAATGCCGTGGCATAAATGGAAGTATCGGTCAACGATCCATCTGGAGTAGTGCCTGGCGTATGCTTTACAAGATACAGCAGGTTGCTCCCGAACACCGAAAATCTTGCATTTTCAACTACGCCCTTCGTAATCCTATTCACGAAGTCAGGGTTGAATGAATATGACAGCGATAGCTCTGAAAGCTTCAGATAGCCGGCGTTGTAAATGAACTCTTCATCAACGGCATTCGTCCAGTATTTCTGAGCCGAGATAGCCACAGTATTAGCGGTTCCGCTTTCAGTGACGCCTTCAACCACCATCTGATCACGATTCTCCGTGCGTTTAGCCGTACCATGGATGGCTGCGCTATATTCAGTCACTGAATACAGATCACCACCATTCTGGAAAGAGAACAGAGCATTTAATCCAAGATTCTTGTATGATGCGTTCAGGCTGAAAGAGCCCGTGAAATTAGGATTGATGTCACCAATCTCCTGGCTAGCGTCGCGAAGAGGCAGACCGTCTGAACCGATGATCTTGTTGCCATTGCCATCGCGGCGATACTTGTAACCGTAAATCTTTCCAAGGGACTCACCTTCGATAGCGTAAACATATATTCCTGAATATCCGGTCATGTGGCCAAGCTCGTACATCTTCAAATCTTCGGTAAGCTCGTTGACCTTGTTCCAGTTCTTAGAGAAGTTAACTGTCGTCCCGACGGTCCAATTCCTATTTCGGATAAAATCTGCGTTGAATGTAAGTTCCAGACCTCTATTGGTAATCTTACCAGCGTTGATCCACTTATTCTGCACGCCAGAAGCATAATTCATGGCTACAGACATAATCTGGTTCTTGGTTACAGTATTATAGTACGTAAGGTCGAGTCCTAACCTGTTCTTGAAGAAATGCCATTCTGTGCCAATTTCGTAAGAGTCGGACATTTCAGGTTTCAGATTTGCATTAGCCATTGTCGTAGGCTGCTCGATGTATATGTATCCATTAGCACCGGTGGTTGTACTGTAGGTGCTCTCCAACTGATAAGGATCCGTGTCTTTACCTACCTTTGCCCAAGAGAAGCGAACCTTGCCATAATCAATCACATCGTGATTGTAACTTATCCCGTAGGCATCAGCAGCAGATGTAAGCAACGCTGAAAGGCTGACGGAAGGATAGAAATATGACCTATTGTCTTTTGGGAGGGTTGAAGACCAGTCGTTACGAGCAGTCAAGTCAAGATAGAGCCAGTCTTTGTAGCCAATGTTGGCAAATCCATAGACCGAGTTCACTTGCTTCTCCGAAACATAGTTGCTAGCATGAATCGTCGTGCCTGCGGCGATGAACTGAGCGCCCTGAAGGGCAATTGAGCGTCCTTCTGACCATAAATCGTCATAGTGGTACCGCATGATGTTTCCACCTGCGCTAGCTCCCAGATCAAAATCGCCATATTTGTGATTCCACGAAAGAAGAGCCTCAGTGTTTTCTTCGATGCGTGTATATTTCCTTTCCTCAACTCCAGGATAATGTCCAGTGAAAACAGGATCCTGATATGGCCAGCTATAATTCACGGAGAATCCAGTCCAATCATATCCTTCCTTGACCCTCAGATTAAGGTCTTTCGTGAACTGGAAGTTAAGTGCCGCCATTCCGAAGAACTTATTCTGCACGTCTTTGTTATTGAACTGGTCCTGCAGGAAGTAAACGTTCTGGTGTTCAGCATCTGGCCCGTAATAGTTGTCCTCGATGTATTCTCCAGGCCTGGAAGCGTCAAATTCGTTAGCCTTGAGCGATTCCATAGTAATGGAACGAGGAATCTTGTTGATATAATATGTAGCGCCATAGGCTCCGCGGGTCTGACGGTTGTTGCCGATCGTCTTAACGTAGTTAGCCTTGACATCGACGCCGAACCAGTCAGTAACCTTATTGCTGCTCACGAAATCGATGCTCGTCTTGTCCAGCCTGGTTGGCTTTATGATAGACTGAGTGTCGTCGTGGCCAATCGTGAGACGGAACGGATTGCCTTCATTTCCGCCCTGGATGGTAACGTTATTAGACTGCATGTTGCCGGTACGGTAATACTCCTTGAACGGGTTCTTCGTCCCCATGTAAGGCACCTGCACGGAGGAATCCCACCATGCAGGAACCATGGTGCCGGAACTCAGCCTGGCACCCCAAGAGTTCTCTGAAGTAGTGCCAACCTCGCCATTGTCACCCTGACCCCATGTATCTTGAAGATCGAGGTAATATGAAACTGGCGACCAAGTAAACTTACCAGAATATGTCACACCAATCTTGCCAGCAGCGCGACCACCTTTTTTTGTAGTTATGAGTATGACGCCGTTACCTGCGCGAGAACCGTAAAGTGCAGCGGCGGTAGGGCCTTTCAGCACAGAGACGGACTCAACGTCTTCCGGGTTGATGTCGAATGCACCGCTAGCGCGATCGACGCCACCCCAAAGACCAGCCTGTCCATCGATGTCGTGTCCGCCAGTATCGTACGGAACGCCATCTATCACATACATAGGTTCGTTGTTGTCTGAGAGCGAAGAATTGCCACGAAGGACAATTCTCGTGGATCCGCCAGCTCCAGTACCAGAATTATTAATCTGAAGACCAGCCACCTTGCCCTGCAGGGCATCTGTAAGGGTAGCGGTCCCAGAACGAGCAATCTGGTCTGCCTTTACATCCTGAACTGCATAACCGAGAGATTTCTTCTCGCGAGAAATGCCAAGAGCAGTAACTACGACCTCATCCAAAAGTTCTTTGTCTTCGGTCAAAGTCACGTTTACAGAACCCCCGTTCCAAACTACCTCAACATCTTTATATCCTATATTGGATATAAGAAGGGTTGCCCCTGCTGGAACCCCAGAAAGAGAGAATGTGCCATCTTCCCGAGTAACGGTCCCGTTAGTAGTGCCTTTTACTAGAATGCTGGCCCCCGGAACTGGACCAGCATTATCGACTATCGTACCCGTTACGGTGTTCTTTGATTGAGACACCTGAGCTGAAACTTCTGAAGCTTCAGCAAGGAATGCCGCGCCTGTCATAAACATCAGCGCTGACATTGCCACGACTGTTTTAAGCCAAGTTGACATTGTTAAAATATTTTAATTTTCTTCGGCTTTCGCCGACGGACATCTCCATATTAATTAGGAAACTACCTGCAAATTAAAGTATTTTATTCTTAGCTTCAAATATTTTTGTTAATAAAATAGAAACTTTTTAAAAAAATTAATTATTAATATTAATTACAAAACGAATTAACTTTAACGATTCTTAATTTTGCCTTCGAGCATGCACATAAGCTATTTTAGTGTCTTTTGGACGAATCCCGTATTTCATGAATCTATTGAAATTAAAGGAAAAGTCAGACGGCGACTGGGGCTTTGATGGCAGGCCATGGGTCATAACCTTCCAGCTTGAAATCGTCTATTTTGAAATCAAAGACAGATTTCACTTCCGGGTTCAGGATCATTCGTGGAAGCGGACGAGGGGTTCGGGTGAGCTGCTCGCGTACCTGGTCGAAATGATTTAGGTATATGTGAGTGTCGCCTGTCGTGTGGATGAAATCGCCCAGTCCCAGGCCGCATTCCTGAGCAATCATCATCGTCAGCAGGGCATAAGAGGCTATATTGAATGGCACTCCCAGGAAGGTGTCTGCACTGCGCTGGTAGAGCTGGCAGCTTAGACGGCCTTCGGCGACATAAAACTGAAACAGGCAGTGGCATGGCGGAAGTGCCATCTCGTCCACTTCTCCAGGGTTCCATGCCGTGACGATCATTCTGCGAGAGTCCGGATTATGCTTTATGGTCTCTATGACATTCTTCAGCTGGTCGATCTTACGTCCGTCGGGAGCAGGCCATGACCGCCACTGATGGCCGTAGACTGGCCCTAGGTCGCCGTTTTCATCAGCCCATTCGTCCCAAATGTGGACGTTGTTGTCCAGCAGGTACTTGATGTTAGTGTCCCCGGCAATGAACCAGAGGAGTTCGTGTATTATGCCTCGGATGAACACTTTCTTGGTTGTCAGGAGCGGGAAGCCGTCGTTGAGGTTGAATCTCATCTGATGACCGAATATGCTTTTGGTGCCTACGCCGGTGCGGTCATGCTTCACGACACCATCGTCTATTATATGGCGCAATAAATCCAGATATTGTTGCATGGTCAATTATTTCATTACTCCGAACTGCCAGATGATTGCCTCCTGGAAGGTTTCTCCCGGGCGAAGGACGGTCGTAGGGTACTCAGGTTCGTTAGGTGAATCCGGGCAGTGCTGGCACTCCATGGCCACGCCTTCGTAATCGCTGTAACTTCTACCACACTTGCCCATCGGGCTCCCTGCAAGATAATTCCCACCATAAATCTGAATGCCTGGCTGAGTCGTAACGACCTCGACCTGACGACCGCTCAGCGAAGAACGAAGCACGGCGGCAGTCTGCAGCTGGCCATGCTCCCAGCCATCTATAAGATAGCAGTGATCGTAACCCTTGCCAATTTTGAGCGCAGGAAAATCTTCCTTCATTTCTTTCCCTATCTTCTTGAATTCCAAGAAGTCCATAGGCGTTCCAGCCACAGGATCAGGTTCCCCGAGAGGAATCAGCGACTCATCCGTCGGCAGATAGACCGAAGCATTCAGCTGAAGCTCATGATCCAGAATATTCCCATTGCCTTCGCCGTTCAGATTGAAGTAAGCATGATTCGTGATGTTCAGAACAGTAGCCTTGTCAGTCTGGGCGGTAAAAGACAGCTTCAAGGCATTTTCCTCGCTCCATTCATAATGAGCCACTACCTCCAGATTGCCAGGATAGCCAGCCTCTCCGTCAGCAGAGAAATACATGAACTCCACTGCATCACCCTCGATGCGGCTGTCCCAGACCTGATTCTGGAAGCCGTCCGGACCGCCATGCAGATGATTAGGCCCGTTATTGATCGGCAATGCATATTCAACGCCATCCAGAGTGAAATGTCCTTTGGCGATTCGGTTGGCGTATCTTCCCGGGCATTTTCCTGCGCATGGGCCGTCCCCGAAATAGTCCTCTGGCTTCTTGTAGCCCAGCACTACATCGGCAAGCTTGCCTTCCTTGTCTGGAACGCAGATAGAAACTATTCCAGCGCCCACGCTGGAAAGTCGTACGAAAGCACCACTGTCGTTGCGCAGGGTGTAAAGATAAATCTCTTTTCCACAGGAGCTCTTGCCCCAAAGTTCTTTCTCTATGGTCATGATAAGTGTCAATTAATTGCCCTAAGATACTTAAAAACTCTGTCTTCAGGAGCATCTTTCAAGAGAACTTTTTTATCCTTGTCCAGAAGGTACAGAGACGGAATTGCCCTGACATTATAGATGACATCCGTGCGTATCTTGTAATCCTGGTCGTAGCCGCTATGCCACGAAGATGGGTAGGAAGATGCGTACCCTCTCCATTTATCCAGTTCCAAATCGATGTAAATATTCACGACGGCCAGCTTCCCGGAAGCCACGAGGCTGGAAATAAGCTCGTCTTGCTTCAGGACACTGATGATATTCGCGCAAGCTTCGCAGCCAGGGTTTGAGAAAAACAGCAGGGTGTACTCCGCCTTGATGCCGTAAAGACTGTGCTTGCGTCCATTCAAATCGGTGAAAGTAAACTCTGCCGCCGGAGTGCCTGTCATATTCATGGAACACATCCGTTCGATGTAAGAATACGATGCATTCATCTCCTCCGGCAGCCTGCCGGAGGACAGCATACTCTGCACGAATGGAAGGAACAGATCCTCGTTGCGGTAAGGCGAGTTAGGGTCGTAGAGGCACTTCTCGATGCGTTCGGCAATATATTCAAGCATCCCGCAAGAAGTGTCCCTCTTCTGGAAATTCTCCGCCTTATTGAAAATATGCACGACACATTCCTTTGCCTTATCCAGAGGTAGCTGAGATTCAATCAATTCAATATATTGCCGTACCATTTCACCCACTTCGTCGATGCGGACGCCATTGATCATGGTGCTGTCCGAAGGATAAATCTTTGAAGTGTCGGTGAAGGCATCCCAATAATGCAATAAGGCATATTCAGTTTGCTCCTGAGGGTCTTGAATCATGACTGGAACGCTCGTCCCGATAGGGAACTGCCGCGGCTCGAAAGGTGCCGTCCCTGGAGCCTTCATGCCCCCGCCGCACCCAGAAAGCAAAATGCAGAATATCAATAATGAATATATTATATTCCTGAACATGCTTAATCTCTTTGCAGCTGGCACTGGGAGATATTCACTATGAAATCACCTATTTTCTCAAGCTCAGCGACGATATCCATGAAGAACACCCCCGTCTGGTAGTTGTAGCCCTTCTGTTCCACCTTCGTGAAATGCTCCTCTCGCAGAGAGTTCCTATATTCATTTATATTCGTTTCTGCATCCTCGGCATTGCTTTCGTCTTTCAGCAAGCCCACCACCTTCAGGTTGTCGATCATCACTTTGAAAGCCGCATCCAGCAGATCCAGCATCTTGTCGAGCTTCTTCAGCATTTCGTCGTCGAAATGCTTCCCATGATCCAAGGTGCGTTTCATCATCCTGCCGATTGCCTCGCCAGAGTCCCCGATGCTCTCCATCTCGCCAATGATTCTGTACATCACCTTCACCCTCGTCGCCGCCTCGGCGCTAATCTCACCTTTCGTCACCTCATTCAGGTATGTCGCTATCTCATATTCAATTTTATCGGTAATTCCTTCATATTTAACGAGCTTCTCCCTAGGTTTCTGCAATTCGTCGTTGTTTTTCGCCTTCACCGCATCCCTGATGAAACCAGTTTCCCTGGAGCAGATTTCACCGAAATGAATTATTTCTTGCCTAGCCTCGTCGATTGAGAGCTCTGCGGTTGAAAGAGGGCCTCCCTGAATATATTTCAGGCGGTAGACTTCCTCCTCGGTCTTCTGAGGGATTATCCAAGAAACGATTTTCTCTATCTGTGGTATGAACCATACCAATATGCAGGTATTCAGAACATTGAATATGGTGTGCATCGTCGTGACGCTGTACAGAAGGGAAGAACGCATGCTTTCGCCAAGCTCTTCGCCGCCAGTGTTGAAATCAACCGTGTTCGGGTTCGGAAAACCGAAGGCAGATACGATAGAGCCCACCATGTTCAGAAACCACGGGAACACCGAAAGCACCCAGATCACCCCGAAGACATTGAAGAACGTGTGAGCAAGGGCCGCCCGTTTCGAGGTCGTGTTTCCAATCGAAGCTGCCACGTTCGCCGCTATGGTAGTCCCGATATTTTCTCCCAGAATCATTGCCGCGGCCATCTTGAACGGGATGATTCCCTGAGTGATGAGCAACATGATTATGGCCATCGTCGCAGCAGAAGACTGGAAGCAGATTGTAAGCAAGGTTCCAATTAACAAGAAGATCAGAACCGATACGTTGAAATTGCCAAGATGAATGTTCGTCCATGACTGCAGGAACGTGAACGATTCCGGATTCAGCAGCACGGAAGCGGTCGAACGCAATTTCGCGAAACCCACGAAGAAAAGGGCAAAGCCTATTATTATCCGGCCTATCTCCCTAGTCCTGCTGTCTTTCATCTGGGTTAGCAGGAAGCCGAAGGCTATGAGTGGTAGAGAGATAGTGGAAATGTCGTAAGAGAATCCGAAGATGGCCATTATCCACGAGGTCACCGTGGTGCCGATGTTTGCCCCCATGATTACGCCAATGGCCTGTGCCAGCGTTAGCAGTCCTGCGTTCACGAAGCTCACGACCATGATCGTCGTAGCCGTGGATGACTGTATGAGAGCCGTTACGCCTATTCCGGTAAGAATGCCTTTAATCCTTGAGGAAGTCATCGAGGACATGAATGCCCTCATCCCCTCTCCCGCTACTTTTTGTAAGCCGCCGCTGAGCATGTTCAGGCCAAAGAGGAACAATGCCACGGAGCCAAGCAGAGTTAATATCAGTACTAGAGTCTGCATCTATATATCAGCAAAATCGAAGGCAAATTTACGAAAAATACCTTAACTTAGGGGTGTTTATAAAGCGCCGAATGAGAAAATTGACAATATCGCTGCTGGCGGTGCTCTTTTGCATGAATGCATCTGCCCAATTCACTTCTTACGGGAACGATCCTTTCTCCGTGAAATGGAGGCAGGTCAGCACGCAGAATTTCAAGATCATCTATCCTGCAGGCATGGATTCACTAGCATTTTCTTATGGCCGTGCATTGGAGGCTTACAGGCCGTGGAACGCTCTTTCCAGCGGATTTCTGATAGGAGAGAACTACGCTTCGAAAATGCCTGTGGTGCTCCACGGCTTTTCCACCATCAATAATGGAGCCGTCGTCTGGTCTCCGAAGCGACTGCTGCTTTTCCCTGTGCCAGATTCTTATGGTCATGTCGCAGTGCCTTCCGTACAGATATTGTCTATTCACGAGGGTCGCCACGCAGCCCAGATGCAGTTTGGAAAGCAGGGCTTCCTGAAAGTCGGGCACTGGCTGACTGGAGAAATGTTCGCAGGAGCCATGGCTGGGTTATTCCCCGGCCAGACGCTACTGGAGGGGGATGCCGTTACGGCTGAAACCGCCCTGACCCACTCAGGAAGGGGGCGTCAGGCCGCTTTCATGAATTACATGATGCCAGCCTTTGACAGCGAGGACTGGCGAGATTATTGGCAATGGACGTATGGAGGGCAAAGAGAATATGCCCCAGACTACTATAGGGCTGGATATATGCTGGTTTCCGGCATGAGGGCCTTCTACGGTGACGCGACTTTCACAAAGGAATATTTCGACAGGGCTACGCATCTTCAATTCTTCAGCCTGCAGAAGACCGTGCGTTCTGGCTCCGGAATGCGTTTCAAGGATGCTTTTAAGAATATAGAGAATGAATATGCCACCTTGTGGTCTTCCGAGGCTGCTGCACGAGGGCCTTTCGACCCGATGCATCAGATAACGCCGAAGCCACGTCTGCACACCGACTACGAAAAAGGCACTGCTGTCGATGGTTTAGGAATATTTTGCATCGCAGAGGGGCTTGACAGGACTCCTACCCTGACCTTGGTGCGGCCAGACGGCACCAGGAAGTTCATCAGGCCTTTCGCCAGTCACACGAGCAACCTTTTCTACGACCCTGCGCTTAAACGAGTCTATTGGACCGAGACAATATATTCACACAGATGGTCGCTAAAGTCAGATTCTAGAATTCGGTATTTCGAGGTGTCCAATCCCAGGCAGTTCAAGACGCTGGTCAAAGGCAGCAGATTCTTCAATTGCGCATTCTCCGACGACGGCAGCAAGGTCCTTTCAACTGAATATCTCGACGATTGTTCTAGCAGAATCTGCGTGTTCAATGCTTCCGACGGCACTCTGCTGCATCATTATGACGCTCCTGACGGCCTGCAAGTCACGGAGGCTATGTTCCTGGGTAATAAAATATTCGTTCTTGGCCTTTCGAAAAATGGGTTTGGGATTTACGAAGCATCCTCAGCTTCTGAATTCACCTGCCGTCTAGGCCCTCAGCCGGTTTCAATGTGCGCCATTTCCGAATATGACGGAAAGATTTCTTTCGAAAGCGACCGGAGCGGAGTTTCGGAATTCTATGTCTGGAATCCAGATGACGGCGTGCTTACGCAAATGACTTCTTCTCGCTACGGAGTCAATTATGTTTCTGCGATGGGCGATTCGCTCTATTTCAACTCAGTCGCCTCATCCGATGAACCAAGCACCTACAGGCAAGGCTCAATGATATATTCGACAGCCATATCAGACCTCCATCCCCAGACCACATCATTCAGTGACATTCATGCCTGGGAAGTCGCCGACAAGCTCTCAGCCCAGGAACAAGCCCTCGTCATTGGTGAGCATAGATTCCAGGTCAAGCCCATCCTCCGTCAGAACACTTCCTTTTCCACCCCTAAACGATACTCGAAAATCCGCCTCCCACACATTCATTCCTGGGCCCCTGTTTATTTCAACTATAACAGCACCAGCGACCTAAGCGGCGACGACTATTACGAGACAGCCTCCCTCGGAGCAACCGTTCTTTTCCAGAACCTCCTCGGCACAGGCTGGGGTTCGCTAGGATATTCCTATCACTCAGACCCTTATTTTAGCAAGTCCGTTCATTCACTTCACCTGAACTACGTCTACAAAGGCCTCCCTCCGGTCATCGAAGTAAGCGCAGACTATGGCGACCACGATAAGCTGGAAATGAGAAGAGCGAGGCTCATCCATAAAGATAACAGCACTTCGTTAAGGACATTCGCAAATTTTACCGATAAAAAATACTGGAAAGCGAAACTCACGGCCTACCTGCCACTGAACTTCTCTTCCGGCGGCTGGACGAGAGGCATCATCCCTCAACTAAAATACGACATTGAGAATAATGAATATGACGACGACGTGGATGTGCTCCAAATCATAGAGCAAACCAGTCAGCAGTCTAAATACAAGAAAATAAATACATTAGACATCGGTGACAGCCGCATTCTCCAAACCCTCACCCCATCTCTGAGAGGCTATATCCTTCAGCCAACGGCTCCTTCCTGCATCTATCCACGCTTAGGCATCGGCATCGAGGCAGGCTACAAATTCCTACCGCAGCACCAGAACTCATTCACGAACACAGGATATCTATATTCATACGGCTACATCCCCGGCTTTCTGAGCACCCATGGATTGAGGCTGACCGCAGCGTGGCAGCACCAGTTCTCCGACAAGGAATGGTGCTTCGGCAACAATGCCATAGACATATACCCAAGAGGATTCAATAACATCGGCAGCCTTAAGAATTTCATGAAAAGCTACGGCAAGAATCAGTATCGGTTTTCCGTGAATTATGCCATGCCGATAGCATTCCCATTCAGGAGTTCTCTGCTATCGCCGCTGTTCTACGTCAAACGCATCGAGTTCGTCCCATTCGCCGACATGGCATTGGTCAACCTTCGCACCAGCCTCCCTGCAGAGTTTGCCCTCATCCCATCCAGCAGCGCCACAGGCACTTCCACTGGCATCACTTCAGGTTCATCGTCTGGCACCCCAGCCGACGCAGCTTTCACGACCACCGGAATCCGCAACCTGAAATTCTGTTCATTCGGCGCAGATCTTACCCTCCGTCTCTCCAACTTCATCTGGCTCCCATTCGAAAGCTCCGTAGGAATACGACTCAGCTACAACACTTGGGATGACCCACACCGCATAGTCTCAGGTATGCTCCACCTCGAACACTTCCGCACCGAGTTCCTATTCACCATCGACATGTAGACCGCCCCCAAGGCCGCCACGTGATGCATTAATCACCATTTCGTCTGCAAAGCAGTTTCTTTTTGAAGGGATTATTCACCACGAAATCGCAAAATTCGCAGAAAATTTTTCGATCTTCCTCATCTGCTGATTGTTTCAACAACCTAAAATCGTCTCCGCCAATATAGTAGGCAAATGGACTCTTTCCATAGAGACTGGATCTTTTGGCATTATCCAGATAGTCACGAAACCGCTGCTTGTATAAAAATCCGTTTTCGTTATTCGAAAGCAGGGCTGCATCCATCTCTATTTCCATGCCTAGGCCCGCATCCCGAATTGCCAGCATGGTCTCGGAAAATGGGTATTTGTCGGCATGCCAGAAATAATTCGGCTGCATCCAGACATAATCGAAACCATACTTGGCGGCAGGATCTCGATAGCCCGCCGCCATACGATAAGGAATCCAGTAGTAGTGGTAGCCTTTGGAATGCGAGTATGCAATAACTGAAGGCAGGAAAAGATCGAATTTCTTTAGGTCGTAGCACCATCCCTCCGTAGGTGTCGGGATCTCCTCTGAAATCCAGTAGAAGCCGTCCAGTTCAATTTGCTTGAAACAGCCATCTTTGAATCTTCGGATGACTTCATCGATGAACCACTTGCTGACAGAAATGCGGTCAGCGGGTTTTGAGAAGTCCATTCTCTTCCCGTCAATCTCGCCCCAGTAATCGGTTCGAGTCGATTCATCATCATACTGGCTGTGGAGAATCGGATCAGGGACAGAGACTATCACCTTTCTCTTGTAAGGTGGTTCCCCAAGCCTGGACGCAGCCTCTGAAACCGCTTGATCCAATGCTTCGAAGCCATTGCCTTTCTCGAACCAATAATCCAGCAACTCCGTCCACAATTCCTTCGTAGCGGAGCGATTGTTTCCCTGGGAGTAGCCGGTCATATAAGACCATTGGACTCCATCACCGCGTGATACATTGCAGAATTCCAAGAAGAGGAAAGAGTCGAAAAGCCACTTCTCGCCTTCGCCATAGTCTATTGAAACATAGTCAGCGAAACGGGATGTCTCCCATAGGAACGGTTTCCTATGATGGCTTCCACCATAGCAGAGTACCATATCGGCAAAACATGGAGCTTTGTGTTCATCAACTTCTCCTGTATTCGTTTCTGACCCATCGCCATGACTATTAGACGCTGAACTTTCAGTATCGTGGTCAGAACAGGCTGAAACATTCGAACAAATGCCTGCACCTATGAAGAAAGCAGTCACAGATGCGCAAACGCCTACAAGTCTTAAATGAATCATCGTCATTGAATATCCGTTAAAGTCCCTCTCCGAATACCTCGCAAAGTTTCCCTCGTCCGTGGATGTAGTCTCCCGAAGAGTTCTGAGCCTTCAGGATGACAAACTTCAGATAACGGCCTATCTTCTCGGACTGCACCTCGAAATCATATGTATTGCCACCGGAAAGCCAGCTGTATCCTCGCATCCCTTTTGCTATCAATGTCCATTCGGTTTCAGCCCCATTGTATTCCGTTGCCACATAAAATTCGTAGTCGCGATAGTTACCCTGGAATGTACCATGATCTTTTATCTTGAGATTATTAAATATATGAGGTGCTCCTGTGTCGAACACAAAGGACATTGGGAATGTGTTATCATGCTCCCACATAGAAATCCATTCCGTAGAAAGAGAGCCGTCAACCATTCGGTCGACAGTGTAGGCCGATGCCCAATTCGGTCGACCTTCTTCAAGTCCGTAACACTGGGATTGCCCTTCGAGGACTGTCCAAGGCCCCATGAGCGTTCTTACTTCTAGGGGAACAATCGGCACGTACATAACGCTCTGCCCAATGACAAGTCCAGCATCAGAAGTGCTTTCTATTACTATTGGCACAAGATAAGAGGTAAATTCTGCTAACGTCCCATCTACATAAAACTTGGAACAGTCGAGGACATAGCTGAAGACTGCCGAAATCTTACCAGACGAAATTATAACTGAAGGCGTAATCAAAGATACCAGACCGTCAGGCGCCGCTGTGTAATTCGTAGCATTCTCTTCATTATAAGCATCAATCTGGGAATTGTCAATCATAAGATTCACGGTGATGTCCTTGGAGAGGACTGGAATATTGACAGACAAAGAAGAGTTGACAGTGTCATGGTGTTCCAACTCCAATGATGGCATCAAGATACCGCCCATCTTCTGATCAAACGATACAGTTGTCAATACTGGACGCAACGCAATGAAGTTTCTGTCGGGGTTAACCTCGGCACCCGTCCCAGATAGCGAAATCGGAAACACCTTATCCCCTCCTAGTAGTGAAGGTGACAAGGATTCCTCATCCCAAGTGACATTCACTATTTTCCTGACATCCGATTTGTTAAATTCAGCCGTCTTTGCAGAAAAAGAACAATCGTTCTCTCCTAGCGCAGTCCATGCAGAAGACTGAGTCTCGTTGAAGGCAGCTAGTTTCTCGTTAGACAAGGCTAGAGAAACTGTTGCACTCTCGAGCCCCTTGCCACTCTTGATAATGCAGAGTTCATATTTTTCGTCAAGAACAGACACATCGACGAGGCCTCCTTTTAGGTATGAGACCCTGTCATCCACCATGTAGTTGTTACGGTCGTCCTCGCATGCAACTGTCATGAACAATAGGCAGACTGTCAAGATATTGATTAGTGTTGATTGTTTCATCTTACAGCATCTTTAAAATCCATAGTTTTGCGTCATATTGGTCATCTCGGCAAGCTGCTGGGAGCTTATCGGGAAGAGATAGTCCCTATCAGAGAATGTAGCAGGATCCCCAACGAAATCGGTGCTCACCCTCTTATAAGAATCCTCATAATTCGAGGCGCTCAGATTTAGGGTCCAGTTTGCCGAAGGATATTCGGACTTTGCTATCATCCATCTGGTGGCATCGTAGTGTCTCATCGCCTCCATTCCGAATTCGACCATTCTTTCCTTCTGGATGCACCAGCGAAGAAGATCCTGATTGCCATGAATTTCCGGATAGGCATCTTCAATGTTGTTGAGCCCCGCGCGGTTCCTGACTTTATTCAAGTTTTCAAATGCCTTGGCCTCGTTTCTCGGCTCCATTTCGTTGTAAGCTTCAGCAAGGCTGAGATAGATTTCTGCCAGCCTGAATGCAGGATAGACGTATTTTACAGCCTGATAATCTCCAGTATTGTTAAAGATTGTATTTGGCTTGTAGTATTTTCTCCAGGCAAACCCTACGCGAAGGCAGTCATTTACGGCAGACCACCGCGACGTGCATTCGGAATTATTGTACAATGTCGTCTTCTTGTTAAGAGCCTGACAAGGCCAATAGAACCCATTCGGAACAATGCAGGCATAATATCTGGCATCTCTGCCTATCGTGCTATTGTGTGCCTTGATGGCTGGAGCCCATGATGCATCCACAGGTTGCTTGTACCCTTCAGTAAAGCCATCGGTTTTGTATCCAGACTTGTCATCCACTATAGGTCTTGAGTAGTCATTAGAACCTTCATAGCCAGTAACTGGATAGCGGCCGGACTCTGCCATAGGATAGGAATCCACGAGTTTTAGCGAAGGGGCTATTCCTCCAAACCCAGCATAAGGCATTATGTGTGGCGGTATGGAGACACCTATAGCAGCTCCACTGCCCCCCAAATAAGTGTACGCAGACGATGTTCTTGACCACCAGCCCCAAATGGTTTCACTGTTCCATGGCTCTTGGAATATGCTTTCATAAGCGGATGCTGCCCTTTGGAGAGGATTCGTCTCAGTGGAGTTGGTGCAGAGAGCATAAATATTCAAGGAAAGTACTTCTTCGCATGCTTCCGCCGCTCTTTTCCATTTTTCCGGATCATATACCTGGGAAAACAGGTAATGCCCGTCTTTGTTAGTCATTCCTTTGTAGATGTAGTTAGCATTGCCCTGTGCGCCTCCTCCGTTGTAAAGAGGAGATGCAGCCGTCATAAGAATTCTAGCCTTTAGAGCAAGCGCCGCTCCCTTAGTCACCCTACCCTGCCAAGTGTCAGCCCCTTCTCCGGTATCAGACACATATAAAGGAAGGTCTACCGCCGCCTTGTCCAATTCAGAAACCATAAATTCGATATTTTCTTCAACAGTATTCCTATCGATTGAACTTCCTAGAATGGTTTCGTCCGAGTCTCGATCACCCCAAATGAAGACAGGACCATATTGACGGAAAAGACAGAAATAATAGTACGCCCTCAGAAATCTTGCCTCTGCCTTCATGTAGGTCCGCACTGTCTCATTGTCATCTAGGTCAAGAGAAACATTGTCCATGAATATAGTACATTGCTTTATGGCAATGTAGAATTTTTCCCAATAGTTGAAGAACAAAGCCGACGTCGGAGTGGCACTGCTATAATTGCCAGTTCTATATGGGATGTAGTTTACCCATTGATAGAAAGAGAAAAGCGCCTCATCGCTTCTAGCAACCACCCAGCCATCACTTCCCACTACCTCCTCTTCCAGAGGAATATAGGAATAAATATGGCTGAGATAATTATGCGTCGTCGCCCTTTTACTGAATATTTCTTTCATGTTTGCCTGGTCGTCAAGCGTGACGTCAAACCAGCTGTCGCAGGAACAAAGCAAAAGCGCCATGGTCAGGCAAGTTGCAAGCAAGTATATTTTTTTCATCGTTTTGCGTGTTAGAAATTGAGATTGAGGCCAAAATTGACGGTGCGAACCGTTGGATAGACGTTACCATAAGAAGCGTCAAGCTCTGGATCCCAAAGCTTGAATTTACTGAAAGTAAGGAGGTTCGTCCCTTGAACATAGGCTCTTACCGTAGAGAGGCCTATCTTTTGCGTTAATTTACGTGGAATGGTGTATCCAATTTCAGCATTTTTCAGACGAATAAAGCTCATATCGCGTTGCCAGTAGGTAGAAGCCTGCTGATTATTATCTATTTTGCTGAGAGAGATTCTTGGATATTTGGCATCAGGATTAGAGTTGGCTTTAGTCCAGTGATGAAGAGCCACGTCTTCATAGACCTGGCCAAGCCTCATCACATTGTATGATGCTCCGAAGAGAAGCTGTCCGCCTATGATTCGGGTCACATGGGACACTCCGGTGAAGAATACTGAAGCATCGAATCCATGCCAGCCAGCACTGATACCGAAACCGTAGTTGATTTCTGGCACTGTTGTGTAGCCTATAGCAACTTTATCGTAGGTGTTCACTACACCATCTCCGTTGATGTCCCTATACTTGATGTCCCCAGGCTGCACCTTTCCGAATTCCTGTACAGGCCAAAGATCGATGTCGTCCTGGTCGGCGAAAAGACCTTCAGCAATGAGGCCAAACTGTTGGTTGAAGGCAAAACCTGCAAGGTTTTGATACTTCCAAATCTGATCCGGTTTGTCATCGTAGAGTTTTTTGTTGCGGTTGAATGTATAGTTGGCTCTCGCTGAGATATAAAGCTTATTGGGGAAGGTATGTTCATACTGAATACCCAAGTCGATGCCTTTGTTTCTCATCCGTCCAAGGTTCACGTATTGATCGACATTGTTTCCGACAACTGATGGCATAGACTCTCTCATGATGAAAATTCCAGTCCTTTTATCGTAGAACCAGTCCGCCTGAAGCTTGAATTCATTGAAGAGAGAAAGTTCCAAACCGATGTTTGCCTTTGTCGCCTGTTCCCATTCAACGTTAGGATTGCCATAGTCACCGGTGGTAATTCCAGTGTTATGCTTGCCTCCATTCATTCCGAAAGTGAAACCGGCCGCAGAGGTGTTCATGGTGGTGTTGTAGGCGAAACGCCTGTTTCCTCCAATCTGGTCGTTGCCTATCTTTCCATAGGAAGCCTTGATCTTCAACTCATCGACATAGTCCTTAACGACATCCCAAAAAGGCTCGTTGCTTATCATATAGCCTACGGCGATGGAAGGGAAGAACCCGAATCGGTGTCCCGGAGCAAAATTCTCGCTGCCGTTATAGCCGAAGTTAGCCTCTGCAAAATACCTGTCCTTGAAAGAGTATGTAGCCCTTCCAGCTATTCCCATATTCTTGTAGGCGAACGCATAGATATAGCTCGCAGGTACATTGTTGGAGGATTTCCGTATGCTGTAGAGGAACATCGCCCCAACTCTGTGCGAAGATGCGAACGTCATCTCGTAGTTTGCCGATGCCTCAAGGTTTATTGTAGTCCAGCTTGCATTGCTCCTAGAGAGAGACATGTAGTTGGTTCCAATGGTCTGCTGGACGAATATGAGTTTTCCGTCAGCGTCACGTCCAGTAGCGTAGTAGAGAGAAGGAGAATTCCTTCTGTTCAAAGTATTGCCGTTCTGAGCGTCCCAAGAAAACTTCGCATTGATTTTCAGACCTTCAGTAATGTACGGGGAAAGATCTTGGGTAAGAGACATCAACGACTGCGCCACTATGTTATTGTACCGCACATAACCATATTCGTTGAGAAGGTTGTAGGGGTTGTGTCCGTTCTCTGGATTTGCCAGCGTACCGTCGGAATAAATTGTCGGGGTTGCAACCGGAGTATGGTAGAGAGTATAGGCATACAGATCCGACAAGCTTCCTGAAGGTGTATTCTTCGATGTGTACTGAGAGGAAAGCGATAGGCCGAGGGTAGTAGTCTTAGTGATATCGATGTCGATGTTCGACCTGAAACTGAACCGATTGAAATTCATCTGAGCATCGTATCTGTCTTTGTTCTCGACATTGAATATTCCGCCCTCCCTATAATAAGCTCCGCCTACGTAATAGCGAACGCTTCTGGTACCACCCGTCACATTCACATTGACACGATTCGTGGTAGCCATGTCTTTATATATTGTTCTGATCCAATCGACAGAAGGATAGAGATCAGGATCTTCCCCGGACAGATATTTCTTCTTGTCTTCGACAGATATAGGTGCGGCCGAACCCTCGTCAAGATAGAGTTGGTTGAAGAAATCTATCCACTGCGAAGTGTTGGCAAGAGTAGGAAGCTTTACTGGCTGAGTCACACCGAACTCCGCCTTGAAACTCACTTTTGGTGAAGTTTCGGAGCCTCGTTTCGTGGTAATCAGTACGATGCCGTTAGCCCCGCGTACTCCGTAAAGCGCTGTGGCTGTGGCATCCTTGAGGATGGAAAAAGATTCGATGTCATCGACATCAACCAGATCCATATCGCGCTCTATTCCGTCCACGAGAACCAACGGCCTACTGTTTGCTCCGAAAGTGTTAACTCCACGAATCCAGAAATCTGCTCCGGCTCCAGGCTCTCCTGTCCTCTGCATTACTACTATCCCTGCAAGCTTGCCGGCAAGGCTTGTTGAAAGCTGCCCTACAGGCGACGCAAGTTGTTCTGTCTTAATCGTTGAAATCGAGCCTATTACGCTAGCCTTTCTCTGAGTACCGTAGGCAACAATCGTAACCTCGTCAAGGGCATTTGCCTTAGGAACGAGCTTTATCGTCATTTCTCCATCAAAAGATGGGGCTATTTCCTTGTCTTCATAGCCAAGGAAACTTACCACGAATATCTCACCTTGACTTGCATCAAGCGCAAAACGTCCATTTTCATCGGCAATGACACCTCGGGTCCCTCCCTTTATGATTACGGAGGCGCCTGCCACCCCAAACCCATTCTCATCTAGGATTATTCCCCTTACGAGCCGAGAATCACTTATCGGTTCTTGTACAGATTCTGAAACCTTCTGCACCACGATGCTCTTTCCCTTAATGTTCCATGTGACACTTTGCCCAGAGAGAACCTGTGATATGGCATCGTCCAAATCCTCGGCATCGACAGAAACTGTTTTATCGACATTTAAATCCTCAGATGCGAAAACAAAGGAATAGCCCGTCTGTTTTTGGATTTCTGCCATGGCTTTGCCGACAGGCATCTTCTTAATCTTGAAAGATTCGGCATTGGCTGTCACAGAAAAGCATATTGCCACAATTGGAAGCATGAACAAAGTTTTTATCAAGCAGTTCATTTTCACTTGTTTTGAGTTATAATTAATGATTAGCGTTATGATAACGAAAAGGACAAATCCTCAACGTCGTATTGCATAGCCCTCACCTTTGGTTTCTATATGGAAACGGCCTGTTACAGAGAGGGTTTCTAGTATGTCTCCCGCATTTGTGATGCTGTCGCTGAAATGACCATTGAAACGAAGCTGGCAGAGGTCTTCGTCCTCAATGTCAATGTTGACATTGAACCCCCTCTCAAGTTTGCGCGCTATTGATGCTAGCGGCTCATCAACGAAGACATATTCGCCTCTAATCCAACTCCCCGTAGCGTCTGTTGTATTTTGGGTGATTTTAGATGTCCCTTTGGACTTGTCATAGGTGACAGTGTGGCCGGGCATCAATTCTTGGCTGGAGATATCCCCTTCGATTTGGAAAGCGATGCTGCCTTCTATGAGAGAGGTTGAAAGAGTTCCTTCATCATCGTAATTGGTTACGGTAAATATTGTGCCGAGGTCAGTTACCGTAATTTCTCCGGAATTGACAAAGAAAGGTACATCATCGTCATGACGTACATTGAAATAAGCCTCGCCTTTCAATTCCACCCTCCTTTCTGTTTTTCCATATTCGGTCGAATAGCTAAGTTCCGATTCAGAATTAAGCCATACCTGAGTTCCGTCAGGGAGTTTCAACGAAGTTCTGGAACCACGTTGCGTCACAAACGACAATGTATCAGGGATGACGGACTTCTGCCGGAATAAGATGGGAGATATCAAAAGGCCTGTCATGAAAGCCACCGCCACAAATCCGGCAGCAATGCGCATCCACCTATGCTTTCGAGTCAGTCTCCGAGGCAAGACGTTCTTTTTCATCAAGAACTTTGAGAATGCCCTCAATGGCTCGAATCTCACCTTTTCTTCGGGGATCATTGAAGAGAACCATACTTCTCTTCTTTGGATAAAGAGTTCCTTATTCTCAGGACTTTCCTTAATCCATGCATCTAGACGATTCTTTTCATCTGCGGAACACTCGCCAGAGAGCCAATCGGTAATAATGTCTTCCATATCTTTCATGTTTTAAAGACACGGAAATGCTTTTGTCGGGTAACAGAATCAAAAATATTTTTTCATATTTTCTATCAGAGCCGAAAGGGCCTTTTTGATGTGGTATTTGACAGTGTTGACCGAGATATTCATTTCCTCGGCTATTTCCATGTAGCGTTTGTCGTCAAAACGGCTCATCTTGAAAATACGACCGGTTTGCTCGGGGAGGCTATCGATTTCTTCCATAAGCTTAACCTCCAGTTCCTTTTCAAGCAAGATTCCGAGCGGGTGATGATTGTCCGATATCTCCGAAGTGGGCCCGGTCCATGGATCCAGATCGCACGCAAGACCTGTTTCCTTGGAATGATCCCTAAGATAGTTTAGGCAACGATTGCGTACTGCTCGCATTAGATAGCCCCTGAGAGAGGAATTGATTACGAGACTCTCTCGAACCTCCCAGATATGGAAAATCACCTCGTCTGCAATCGCGCGAGCGAGAAAATCATCTTTCAGGTAGTTGCGGGCGAGATGGCACAAGACTGTATAGTGGTTTTCGTATATTTCTCTGTAGGCGTCGTTGTCCCCTTTCTTCAAGCGGGATACAATATCTATATTTTCTCTTTTGTTCATGAAGAAGTTTCAGAAAGCACCACCGAGAAACAAAAACAATCGAGATTCTTTCCAATCCTGAAACCCAAAGGCATTTCATTCCTTTTTAATAGAAGCTTTACTTCTACTCGATTCAATTTCCAATGCCAAATTTAACAAAAATATTTTTACACAATGCGTAGAAAAGACATTAATCCCTCGGTGTCTCACAGCAAACGGGGCTGCAACAAATTCCTCAGCATCAATCCAGTGACCACAGTATGCATTGGCGAGCCCCAAGATAGAATTTTTACGTTTCCCAGGCCTATCTTGCCGAAAAAACTTAATTATGACAAAGCTTAGCTATCCGGACTCGCTCCGCAGGAGGCAGGTCCATGAGATGGTCCTCCTCCAAAAATACGCCGACATCATCACCGACACCGTATTCAAGAAACTTTTCGGCGATGAGCGATTCCCAGACCTGATGAGCCGTGGGTCCGACAAGTGGGACTATTCCTTCCGGAACAGGTCGAAAAAGGCGTTAAGGAAGGCCTCGAGAAAGGGCTGAGAGAAGGCATGCAGAAAGGTCGTAAGGAGGGCCGCACCGAAATATTAAAATCACTCATCACCTCTGGGATGCCAATAGATGAGGTTGCCCAAAGGTCAGGCCTGACCATCGACGAGGTCGTGAAATTAACGGGAACTTCCCACTAAAGAAGGCTTTGGGGAGAGAACTACTGTTTTTTTATAATTTGTTACTTTTTGCAAATGGTTTTCTTTATGCAAACCGGGCCGAGAAGTCCAGCCTGGAGCAGCCTGGATTTGGCGTTGTAAAAATTAGCTGGAGTATGAGCATGGGTTCTTCCAGTGACTTTATCTCCGATAATGCGGTTCGGCCAGAGGTTCACCACCTTGATTTCCAGGGTGTTGTCTCCAGGGTGGATGGCATTGCTAATGTCGATTGTAAATGGATGACGCCATGCTACGCCAATCGATCTGCCATTCATTATCACTTCTGCGAGATTTTTCATTTCCCCAAGGTCAAGCACTAAGGAACCGCCACGAATGTCCTTTCTGTCAAGTTTGAAATTATTTGAATATGTCGCCATGCCTGAGAAGTATTTCACATCCGGAATGGAAGACTCCGTCAAAGAAGCCAGCTTGTCCATGACAATAGGTGCCGGAGTGCAATCAGGAGCCTTTGTCTCAAAGGACACTTTCCACGGCCCTGTGATGTTCAGAACTTTGACAGAAGTCTTTTCAGGAGCTACCCATGAAGGTTTTTCGGACTTTCTCGTGAATACTACGAAAACAGCATCGTGCGGAATCATAGAGATTGAAACTTCTGTCCTACCGTGCTTAAATGAATATTCTGCATTCTCTATCAAACCTGTGTCAGGATGCCAGAGCTGAGGCTTGAAGCCAGAAACCCTCAGCGAGGCCTTCACAATTAGGGCGCTGTCAGAGGGATTGCTTATCCAGAAAATCTCCCCATCGTCAAGCTTTCTGTGAACGAATCTGCAATCAGTCCCGCCAAACGAAACATCTGCACTGACTCCTGCCGAAACAAGAGCATTCCTGATGTCTGAATCCTTGAGGTTAGGTCCAATGACGACGACTCCGGAATCTTTCAGAGCCTGAATTCTCCTGAGGACTGCGTCAGAGACGAATTTCGTGTCATCTCCGATGCAAAGCACGCTGTAACGCATTCCTGAAGGGCTAGCCAGTTTGCCATTATCCACACGAATGTCGTTCAGCAGGCCATGCTTATTGATGTAGTCGAAAGAATATCCTTCCGGAATAGGCGGATGGTTTTCACCATAGACGGAGCAGATGTTGTTGTCCTCGCCATAGTACCATAAAATGTCGGCAACGTAACGGCCCTGCTGAAGCAAATAGCAGCTCCTAGATAGATAGTCCATCCAGACATTCGCATATTCCGCCCATGTCTCATGACGATTGAACCACTGGCCATATATGCCTAGGCCAAGTCCTGGAACTTTATCGTCAACTGGCTGGTGAGCCGAGTCGTGGATTATGAAGCGATTTAGTCCGCATGATAGCGCGAAATCAGCCATCGGCTTCATGTTGTCTGGGCAATAGATGTAACCCTTCTCGTGAGTGCCGGCCGTAGTGAAAGACTCAGCCGCTACGATGTTCTGGCCGTAAATGTGTGCGACTGATGCCGACTCTCGCAAATCCGACTCCGACATTTTGTTCGTAGGCCCGTGGTCATATTGTGGGAACCAGAACGCAGCCATTGGCACTGTCGCGGTGCGCTTTGGATCCATTCCGTCGCCAACGAACGCACGACCATTCTCGTGAGACTCCGTATAACAGCCCTTGAGACCATACTCGCTGACATATTCATTTATCCTGCAATAATTCTCGGAGAACAGATCCCCAAGTACCGTACGCCAGTCGAATAGAAATTTTTCGCTCTCCTCAGCGCTGCCGATGATTTCCCCGGCGAGCACTGGCAGCCACCGCTCAAGATCATAGCCCATCCGGGACTTGAACTCTTCCCTCATAGCAGGTGTCCAAGTGGAAAATTCTGCCTCGTAACTATCTACCAGAATATATTGAATGCCCTTTTGGCCAAGCATACCATTCGCCGCATCCTTGTAGAGGTCGAGATACTCATGAAAATAGCGGCTCCATGCATCAGGGTCGTATTTATCTACCTCCAAGCCTTCCGCATCTTTCGGGACAGGGTGATTCTTCTTTCCGGTCAGCGAGCAGCCGAACCTGAATATTTTCCAACGCCCTCCAGGCACTTCCCAGTCCACTTTTCCATCAGGAGACATATTCAGAATTACGACATCGCTTGCACCGGCAGAAGAAGGGGTGTCATATTCATGCAAATCGTAAGGGGCCGCGAATCCTGCTTTTTCCTCCGCATGGTTTATCTTGCTGACTGCATAAAGATTAAAGCCTGCTATTTTGTTGAAATCCCCTTTTTTCTGACGTTTCAGCATGAGGCGAAAATATCTTGCTGTCGTCGAAGCAATGTCTATCGTCTGCTGGCTGACGTTCCCGCTTGGAATTTTGCAGACCTCTCTGAAATTCACACCGTCGTCGCTGCAGAGAAGCTTGTTGTTGTAGGATGCATCGGTAAGCCTCCAGTGCGAGCGAATGTCCCCACCTGCCAGAGACATTGCCTTGAAAGTCACCGTATCTGCGAACTCGTACTGAATCCATGCATACTCATCATCCTCGTCCGCAGAAGGGGAGATTCCATCGTTTAGATCGTCATTCGTAAGCTGTTCCAACGTGAAATTTCCTCCGCTGGAGCTTACCTTCGCTCCCAGCTCCCTCAAGGATTTATCTTCGTCTTGCAGGCGCATGGCCACGACCACTATGTCGCTGTAGTAGGATGTGTCCGGGCTGAATCCTCCAACAGGCACATTCTGAAACTTTCCTATCGTCTTGAATGGGTGTGGAAGCACGGTGTGCAGCTTCTGGCCGCCATTCACTGTAATTGTCCTCCAAACAAGCTTCTTCATTGCATCTTCTGGTCTTACCCATGGGCCTCCAGTGGAACTGAAGCCAGGGGAACTGGCCACGGCAACTTCCATATTCAGAGAATCGGCAAGTCTTATCGCATATTGAATAGCATTTTTCCAATCGTCTTTCAGGTAGCTCAGCCTGTGAGGCACGAAACCATCACTGGCATAATTTGAGAATGATGCATCGAACTGCTGGAAACCTGCGATGCCTGAACGGTTCATCCATAGTATGTCCTTGCGGATCCCGTCTTTTGTGATGTTACCATTCATCCAGTGCCACCATACACGTGGCCTGGCCGCCTCCGGAGGGTTCTTGAAACCCATCTCAAGAGCCTGGGCGTGTCCGATTACGCTGCTGATTATTATCGTAAATGCCAATAAGAGATGTTTCGCGTGCATTGCTGTGATCATTTTCTAACTAAGGTACTAAAATTTGCCCTCAGTTTCAATGCTAAGACAAAAATCTCATAGTGTTTTAACTATTCCATGCCTCAACACTCACCCAAAAGTCATTTCTGACTATCGTCCTGGGCCGGAAAATCAAATTAATTTAGAATTTTTAAAAATAATTTGGTTATTTAAAATTATTCTAATATATTTGCACTGTGATAAAGATTTGATGAATATTAACAATTAAAAATTATACCATTATGAAAACAACAGAAATCACAGGTCTTAGCAACCAGAACACCAGCATCTTAGTCAATGCTCTTTCTCAACTCCTGGCAGACTATCAGGTTCACTACACGAATCTTCGCAATCTTCACTGGAACGTCAAAGGACACGGTTTCTTCGTTCTGCACGAGAAATACGAGGAGTTCTACGATGACGCTGCCTCAAAGATCGATGAAATCGCTGAGCGCATCCTCCAGCTTGATGGCACCCCTGAAAGCAGATTTTCCGAATATCTCAAAGTCTCTTCAATCAAGGAGCTGGGTGTCGTAGAATGCGGACATGAGGGCATCGAATATGTCCTCGGCGCTCTGAAAACCCTGATAGCTTCAGAGCGTGAAGTTCTCAAGCAGGCTTCAGAGATTGGGGATGAGGTTACGGCCGCAATCATGAGCGACTGGCTCAAAGAGCAGGAAAAGACATCCTGGATGCTCATCGCTTTCGAGAAAGCTAACTGCCAGAAATAAGACTGACGTTAACTCCTAGCAGGACAGCTGCCAAGGCACACAGCCTAGGCAGCTGTTATGCTAATGACAATAAATTTAGGACATTTTTACCAATTTCACTGACTTTCACATTCTACTTTTGATTTTCCTGCCGAGGTATTTACTTTTTGTCGAAAAATATTATTTTTGCAGGGCTAGATTTAGCTCAGAAACCACTTGCGCAAATCTAAGGTTTTTTATCAAGGATTTGCTATTAATAGCTAGACTATATACCAAACACAAATTAATAAAGTAAAACTATGACCAGAATGAAAAAAGCTCTGTTCAAGGCATGCTTAAGTGCAATGATGCTGTCCATCATTCCGTGCACGGAGACATATGCGGCATCTAAACTTCCTGGCTCTGACGAAGCACCTCAGGCCCAGCAGAAAAAAACCGTAACAGGTACTGTCAGGGATTCCAAGGGAGAAGCCATTGTCGGCGCAAACGTCATTGTCAAGGGAACGATGACAGGTACTTTCACCGACATTGATGGGAATTATTCCTTGAGCGTTCCTTCGAATGGCACGCTCAGTGTTTCCATGATAGGTTTCACGACACAGGAAATCACAATCGGCAATCAAAACGTAATAAACGTCGTTCTTTCCGACGATACCCAGCTTCTAAATGAAGCTGTGTTCATCGGTTATGGCACGCAGAAAAAAGTCAACCTAACCGGAGCAGTAGACATCGTGACAAGCGAAGTCCTCGACAATCGTCCCGTATCCAATCTCACGCAAGGCCTGCAGGGTGCCATTCCTAACCTTCAGATAACATTCGCTGACGGCAAGCCGAATCGTAGTTCCGACTATCAGGTTCGAGGTACTGGATCGATTGGACAAGGAGGTTCGGCCCTTGTACTCATCGATGGCGTAGAGGGCGACCCAGCCATGCTGAACCCTAGCGACGTCGCCAGTGTTTCCGTTCTCAAGGATGCCTCATCGGCTGCCATCTATGGTGCGCGTGGAACCTATGGGGTGATTCTAATTACGACAAAAGACCCTAACAAGGAGAAGACATCGGTGACATATAGCTCGAACTTCCTTATGAAAGCTCCTACGGTAGTACCAAATGTCGTCACCGACGGACTTGAGTTTACGGAATATTACCTTCAAGCTTATCGTGGATGGCAGTATGCCGCTCCGAGCAAGTTCCACTCCTCGCTCAAGATCACTGACGCATGGCTTGAGAACCTACGCAACGGAGCGACCGGTGTCGTCACGGAAAGCAACGGAAAGTATTCTTATTACGGTAGTACGGATTGGTTCGATCTTCTGTACAAGGACCATTCTTTCGGCCAAGAACAAAACATCAACATTCAGGGAGGTGGGGAAAAGGCCAATTTTATGGTATCCGGTCGTTTCTACACGCAGAACGGAATATTCAATTACGACCCTGACAAATATAAGATGTTCAACATCCGAGCAAAAGGCAGCATAAAGGTAACCAACTGGCTCAAAGTCACTAACAACTTCGAGTTCAGCAACATGACGTACCATAATCCGATGAATGTTGGCGAAGGTTCAGTATGGTACGCAATAGAGTCTGAAGGCCAGCCTGTCAATGTGCCATACAACCCTGACGGAACCCTCACCCAGGCAGGAGCCACCATCCTTGGTTCTTTCATTTACAAGAACAACTATCAGGACACGAACGAGCGAGTGCTCCGCAACACCACGAGCTTCACCGCCAACCTCTATAAAGACATCGTCACCCTCAACGGCGACGTAACCTTCCGCTACACGGACGACAGGATGAATGGCGTCCAGTCCCCGGTCCCTTACACCACGGAACAAAACGGAAAGACAAAGTACATGGGAAGTTCCTTTGATGGCATTTACAACTCAGTGTCCACGAAAAACTACCTTGCGACAAACCTTTATAGCCAGTATGCGCAGACATTCGGGAAAAATGAAGTCAAGCTCATGGTCGGCATGAACTACGAGCAGGAAATCTACGACTACAACTTTGCGCACAGGAACAGCAAAATTTATGAAGGCGCCGAAAACATAAGCCTCACAAGCGGTTCGACCAGCATCAACAGCGACTACTATAAGTGGCGCATTGGTGGTGGGTTCTTCCGAGCTAACTATGTCTATGACAACCGTTATCTTCTTGAAGTCAACGGACGTTACGATGGGTCATCGAAGTTCCCTACCTCGCAACAATGGAAGTTCTTCCCATCAGCGTCAATCGGATGGAGAATTTCCCAAGAACCTTGGTGGCATCTCGACGACAATTCCATCTCCAACCTCAAGTTTCGCGTTTCCTACGGGTCACTAGGAAATGGAAACATAGCTGCGTACAAGTTCCAAGAACTATTCACGATCGCTCAACAGAACAGGCTTCTTAATGGCTCGAAAAATCTCTACACAAGTGCTCCGTCTCCTATTCCTGAAGGACTTACATGGGAGACATCGACTACTGCGAACTTCGGATTGGATGCTGGTTTCCTCAAAGACAGACTCTATCTCAATGCCGACTACTACATCAGAAAAACTACTGACATGTACGTAGAAGGGAATCAGCTCCCAGCCGTCTATGGGGCCTCCGCTCCAAAAGGCAACTATGCAGATATGACTACTAAAGGCTGGGAAATCACTCTCACTTGGAAAGACAAGATCAACATTGGCAGCAAGCCAATGAACTACGAGATCAAGGGTACCCTGGCAGACTCAAAGTCGAAGATAGACAGCTATCCTAACGAAGAAATGAATATTGGTTCAAATACATACTATGCTACCAATGTCAACTATTATAAGGGAATGACTCTCGGAGAGATCTGGGGATTCGTAAATGACGGCTACTTTACCGCCGCAGACTTCGATTCCGAAGGCAATCAGATAGCCGGACCAGACCAGAGCTGGGTCATGAACAACAACGCAAACAAGTGGGAGCCAGGAGACATAAAGTTCAAGGACCTCAACGACGATGGAAAGATAGACTGGGGGAATTCCAAGGTTGGCGACTCCGGAGATCGCAAGGTCATCGGAAACCGCCTTCCTCGCTACACCTACAGCTTCAATTTGAGCGTAGACTGGAATGGAATATTCGTAAGCGCATTCTTCCAGGGCGTAGGGAAGCAGGATTGGTGGGCAGGCGGTGACAACTCCATGTTCTGGGGTCAATATAGCCGTCCTTATTCCAACATTCCTTCCGACATGGTCGGCAAATGGTGGACCGAGGACAATCCTAATGCTTACTGGCCTAGGTACAGAGGATACATCGCACATCAGTATAACCGCACCCTTCACCTTGCGCAGACGAAGTACCTGCAGAATGTCGCATACATCCGCCTGAAGAATATTCAAATAGGATACAATCTTCCAAAGTCTGTCATAAGCAAACTTCGCATGCAGGCAGCGAGAGTCTATCTCTCGGGCGAAAACCTCTGGTGCTGGTCGCCTCTCTACAAGCACAGCAAGCAATTCGACGTGAATAGCATAAACGGCGAGGATACCGAGACCAAGTCCCTCGTAAGCAGCGGTCTCTACTCCTCCCCAATCATGAGCGATGGTGGCTCTACCTACAGCTATCCTATCCTGAAGACAATGACATTCGGTATTTCTATAACTTTCTAAACATTTGAATACAATGAAAAAATATATCTGTATAGCCTCTGCGATGTTGTTGGCTCTAACTGCCTGCGACATGAATGAAAACCCGAAGGCTCAAATCGGCAAAAAAGCATTGTTTGCAAGCGAGAACGGTCTCAAGATGTACACGAACTCCTTCTACGATGTAATGCCAGGGCTTGGTAGCGGAATGACCACATGGGGAAACACCAGCAATTCTGCCGTCACAGCCTACATGGGCGTCCGTACATTCTATACCGACAGCTACACGCCAAGCCAGGAAAGCTCCTGGAGCTGGGGAACCCTCCGTAACATAAACTATTTCCTCGATAACAATACGAACAATAACGTCAGCGAATCCGTACGGAACAACTACAATGGACTGGCAAGATTCTGGAGAGCCGTATTCTATTTCGACAAAATCCGCACCTACAATAATGTCCCTTGGATTGACCATGCTCTCGACGTAGATGACGCGCTGCTCACTGCGACTCAGGATCCACGCGAAGTTATCTCAGAGCATATCTACGAGGACCTGTTATTCGCCATCAACAACATTTCAGAGTCTTACAACTCCACCGCTTCTGTGGTGACAAGCCTTGTGGCGGCCGGCGAGCAATCTCGTTTCTGCCTGTGGGAGGGAACTTTTCGCAAGTACCATGGTGAAGCGGATTCAGAGAAGTGGCTTCAGAGAGCAGCCGATGCAGCTAAAATAGTCATGGATAGCGGGAAATATGCCATCTACGCAGGAAAGGGAACAAGCAAGTCTTACAGGGAACTCTTCATCACTCAGACCCCTATTTCCACTGAGACCATGCTAGCCACCGTTTATGACGCATCCGAAGGTCTCGTCAACGGCGAAAACCGTCGTTGCACTGCCTCTACCCTCGGAAACACTTTCTCTCCAATCCGTCAGTTCATGAACCTTTACCTCAATCTGGACGGCTCTCGCTACACCGACAATCCGGCTTACAAGACTCAGGAATTCTCTGAGGAGTTCGATGGTCGTGACACCCGTATCGGACAGACGATCCGCATACCTGGCACGGTACGCTCCAACGGCCCAGCCTATCCTGACTGGCAAGTAACGTATACGGGTTACATGGGACAGAAATTCTGCACGGATGATGCCGATCTGGACGGTAAGTACATGAACGAGAACAACTACATTTGGATGCGTTATGCCGAGATTTTGCTTAACTACGCTGAGGCGAAGGCCGAACTCGGAACCCTTACGGACGAAGATTGGGCTAGAACCATTGGCGTTTTACGCGCACGCGGCGGCATTACGGGCGGACTCAACGCCAAACCTACGACGGTAGACACCTACCTCCAGTCGAACTTCTTCCCTAATGTTACAGATCCTACTATACTTGAAGTTCGCCGAGAGCGTCTTATCGAGCTTGTATGGGAAAATGCTCCTTCCGAATTAAGCGATCTGCAGCGCTGGGCAACAGGTAATCTTCTTGGAATGAAATGGCAGGGCATATACGTCAAGGAATTCAACCAGAACATAGACCTTGACAAAGATGGCACTCCTGACGTATTCTTCTACACAGACCCTTCACTGAAGCCTGCTGAGACGGAAGGCCATGTGGTTTATCAATACGTCCAGCTTGATAAAGGCAGCGGCTACACCTCGCATTGGACAGTTGACGAAGATGGACACACCCTTCTATTTGACATGATGGTCGACAAAATCCAGTGGAACGACAGAATGTACTTCCATCCTATATCAGTGTCAGACATGGCACTGAATCCAAACCTCAAGCAGAACAGCGGCTATTGATAGTCAATAATATAATGAATATTTGGGGTGGCCTTCCTAGTCACCCCTTTTGCGAATGGAACATCAATCAGTCAAAACCGACAAAATATTGCCAGATAATATTCTTTTGCTAAATTTGCAGTTAGTAAGTTGTTTTACTAAAATCTTTCAAATTTAGATGGAAACAGTGAAGAAGACCCCTGATTTCTGGGGCAAAGAGGACTGGCAAGCGATTTGGATCGGGTTCATAGTCATAGTGATAGCCTGCATCGCAGTCCTGACAAAAGCATTCGATTTCTCAGCAGTAAAATTCTCTACATGGTCGGTCGGAGAGGCCGCAGCCACCAGCGCCATCCCACTGGGAATGCAACTCGCCTCTTGGGTGTTCTGGCGGAAGTTCATCCTGACTTTCCTGACGCTCGGAATATTATTCTCCATCGGCGTAAAGCTGCAAGGCGAAAGCCTGAAAAAATATATTCCTGCATTCATAGGGCTATTCTGCATAGCTCTTTTCGTCCGCCTAGTCAGCGCCGAGTTCACCCTCAACCGCTACTTGGAATGGGCATTCTGGGCTCTGCTGATAGGTCTTCTCATCTCCAACACGATCGGGGTGCCGAACTGGCTTAAGCCAGCCATCAAAACGGAATTCTACATAAAGACAGGTCTTGTGGTGATGGGTTTCTCAGTTTTGTTCTCCAATATAGCCAAATTCGGGCTTTACGGCCTTGGAATAGCCTGGATAGTAACCCCGATCGTGATCATATTCATGTGGTGGTTCGGAACCAAGGTCTTGAAAATCGACAACAAGCCACTGGTGATCACTCTTTCGACTGCGACCAGCGTCTGCGGCACCTCTGCAGCGATTGCAACCGCTGCTGCCTCCAACGCAAAGAAAAACGACCTCTCAATCGCCGTTTCGATCTCCATAATATTCACTGTCATAATGATGGTCTTTGAACCAATGATCATTAAGGCATCCGGAATGAATCAGCTCATGGGTGGCTCCCTCATAGGAGGCACCATCGACTCAACTGGAGCCGTGGTGGTCGCGGGTACGGCCTTGGGTCCTGAGGCACAGCAGGCAGCAGTTCTGGTGAAGTCGATTCAGAATATTCTTATAGGCTTCATCGCCTTTTTCGTGGCAATATTCTTTGCCACCAGAGTTGAAAATTCAGGCGTTCAGAAAGTCGGCGCAGGAGAAATCTGGATCAGGTTCCCTAAATTCATCCTCGGTTTCTTCGCCGCCTCGCTGATAGCGTCCTTCTTAATCCAGCCGATTTTCGGCGGAGACAGCGTGAACTCCATCAACAAGGTGCTGGACCAATACAAGAACTGGGCTTTCGTGCTGGCATTCACCAGCATAGGCCTGGACACCAATTTCAAGGAAATAGCTAAGCAGATGCAGGGAGGGAAAGTTCTATGGCTTTACATAATCGGCCAGACTTTCAACATCGGGCTGACCTTGTTCGCGGTATGGTTCCTGCTTTCCGGCGTCGTTTTCCCTGTTCCTATCCTCGACTAGCCAGCGTAAAAAATGAACGCAAGTACGATGAATTTCAGGAGGGCATGTAAGATTCTGACGATTTTCGTCGGGGTGGTAAGCATCGTCACGGCACTTTATATCATGCTGAAGGGACTGGGGCTGCAGGAGGGCTTGGATTTTGGTGCTGGGGCCTACTACTACGCCGACATACCTGAATTTCAGGAATATACCGAAAAGACTCATTTCGTAGCCAAACTTCCCTTATGGGTCTACGTGACGCTGTTTTTGGCCTGGGGCGCCCTGATGTACTGGCTCTGGAAATATATTGACAAGAAATGATTAATTTTATGAATATGCCTGCAAAAGTGTCTGCCACATGCCGCAGTTGCGGAGGAAGGCATGATATAGAAATATGGGATAGAATCAATGTCCGTGACAAACCTGCACTGAAGTCAAAAGTGAAAGACGGCTCTCTGTTCGTCTGGGAGTGTCCTCATTGCGGCACATCCAACTTGGCGCATTATATGACGTTGTACCATGATCCTGATGCGAAAATCATGATTTGGTGCTTGCCTGAAGGTCTATTGCAGGAAAGCCAGATTGCGGCCTTAGAGGCTCAATTAACTGGCCAGGAAGCTCTCAGTGACTATGTGCTGCGTAGGGTTGAGGATGTGGGTTCCTTGATTGAGAAAGTGAATATATTCGATTCCGGTCTGGACGATCTTACGATTGAGCTTTGCAAATATGTCACAATAAATGAACTTCAGGACGAGGGCACACCGAATCCTTTGAGCGTAGAGAGCAAGCTGAATCTGAATAATGAAGAAAAGGCCGATCTGAGCGGTGCTTCGTTGAAGTTTTTCAAGATTGAGGGGGCTGATCATGACATCATTTTCAGTTTTCCTAAGGACGGGAAAATGAATATTTTGAATGTTGGTTTCAACGTCTATGAGGACTGTGCTGCCATCATACGCCGCAATCCTCAGATAAAACCAGACACCGACTTCGCTAAAATTGATCCCAGCTGGGTACACAAATTCTTCAGATAAATCCTGAGCCCCTGTCGCCATCGGGCGACCGGCGGAGGCCGGGTAT
>DCKG01000036.1:35511-89116 GCA_002320605.1 Bacteroidales bacterium UBA1680
AGCCAAGCGAACACCACAAGGCCGGGAGCCGCGGGGGTTCTCAGGGGGCAGAGCCCCCTAAAAAAGGGCCGCAGAGGAACAATCCCGTGCGACCCTTTGTCGTATTAAGTATTATTAATCATTCTACTCTTCTGGCACCATCGCTGATCACTACATCGTAAACTTTATGCTCGTGCCCAAACTTAGCAGGGAACTGCTCCTTCACAGCCTCAAGGAAGCCATCGTAAAGCCCCTCCTTAACCAGATTAATGGTGCAGCCACCGAAGCCTCCACCCATTACCCTTGAGCCAGTCACGCCACATTTGCGAGCCAAATCGTTCAAGAAATCAAGTTCCTCACAGCTGACCTCATACAGCTTGCTAAGCCCGAAATGCGTCTGATACATCATCTCGCCCACGATTTCGTAATTGCCTCTTTCAAGAGCATCGCAAACATCCAGAACCCTCTGAACTTCCCCTATCACATATTCAGCCCTCAAGAAATCCTCGGAAGAAATCTTACCTCTCACTTCTTCAAGCCATACTCTCTTCGCATCACTCAGGTACTCGACTTCAGGATGGTTAGCCTTGATCGCCTTCGCAGCATTCTCGCAAGACTGCCTTCTCTTATTATACGCCGAAGATGCCAGCTCATGTTTCACGCAAGAATCAATAAGCACCAGCTTATATCCCTTCGGATCGAATGGATAGTACTTGTGTTCAAGCGTTTTGCAATTCAAAAGAATCAGCTTGCCTTTTTGTCCGAAAATGGAAGCGAATTGATCCATGATGCCGCAGTTGACTCCACAGTAATTATGTTCAGTGGACTGACCGATCTTAGCCAGTTCGAATTTATCTATCTTATTGCCATTCAGCTCATTTATAGCAAATGCGAACGTGCTTTCAAGAGCTGCGGAAGAAGAAAGACCAGCTCCGAGCGGAACATCACCTGCGAAAACGGTATTGAAGCCCTCAACTTTCCCGCCACGTTTAATCGTCTCTCTGCAGACGCCAAATATGTAGCGAGCCCATTGCTGCTGAGGTTTATCTTCCTCATTCAGACCGAATTCGACATATTCATCATAGTCTAACGAGAAAGCTTTCACTTTCTGAGTTCCATTCAATTTAATTTCAGCCATTATCCCTTTGTCGATTGCCCCAGGGAATACATAGCCACCATTATAGTCCGTGTGCTCTCCAATGAGGTTCACGCGACCTGCGGATGCGAAAACCTCGCCCTCCGTGCCATAAAGAGTCTTGAATTTCTCTCTTATCTTATCTTTCATTTCCATATTATGTGATTTAAGGATTTCACATTAAGCTTTAGACAAATTTATAAAATAATAATGAATATACCTTTCCAAATTTCAATCACGAGATAAATGAATATTCAATATTATCGGACAATGGTCACTGACTCCGCCAAGATACCTTGGACCCGAAAAAGTCCTTAGCGGCTTTTCTCCTGAATGAGCGTTATCCCTTGCCGAAAGAAAAGGAATATGCAATATTTCCATCTGGGCATCGCCAAAATTCTCAGACACCATGAACATATCAATCAAGTCCCATTTTCCATTGAAACGAATCGTTCCTTCACCTTTCTCCGCCAGCGGTACGGCAAGGTTAATTAATATACCGTCTAGCATCCTGAAAGCGGAATTTTCTGGAGTGTCATTGAAATCCCCCATCGCTATTATGTTCTTTATCCCCTCCCCCTTCAATGAATCTGCCGCCTCAGCGAGCACCCTCATTGCCGCAATCCTCCTTGGCGAGGATGCAGCCCCGCCATACTTCGACGGATGGTGATTGACTAATATGGCTATGGTGTCTTTGAATATCTCGAATTCCGCCTGAAGAATGTCCCTTGTCCTAAACTCTTCGCCACCAACATGCAGAGGCATCGAGCGAAGCAGTTCAAGCCTAGACGGCAGATACAGCAGCCCTACGTCTATGCCCCTTGGGTCTGGCGAATCGAAATGGACTATTTTATATTCATATTTTCTTAGCAAAGTTGAATTCACAAGTCTCCAGAGCACGTATCTGTTCTCCACTTCGGCTACCCCTATCACATCAGGCATCCTGCCCTTCTCGTCAGCGATCCAGAATATTGCCTTAGAAATGGCATTGCACTTTGCCTGAAATTTACCGCTCGACCAATGTCTCTTCCCCTCCACCGAGAATTCTGCGTCCGATGCGCTGTCCACCCTGGAATCGAACAGATTCTCTAGGTTCCAGAACATCACCAGCAGCGAATCCTTCTCCATCCCCTCCGCCGCCATCGGCAAAAAGGCAATAAGAAGAATTATGAATGTTCTGTTTTGCATGTTCATTAATATAGATTCTGAACTTGATTTAGGATCTATCCCTTTGCAATATGGCAATGAAAAACGAAAATTTCTTCAAGAAACAGAAAAACCTTGACTATCTTTGCAAAGAAATTTCTTTGTAAGACTAAAAATTTTTTGCGATGTCATTAAAATGCGGCATTGTAGGACTTCCAAACGTGGGTAAGTCAACATTATTCAACTGTATAAGTTCAGGAAAGGCACAGAGCGCCAATTTTCCTTTCTGCACCATAGAACCCAATCTTGGCTCAACTAATGTTCCTGATAAAAGACTGGAGAAACTAGCTGACATCTGCAAGCCGCAGAGAGTCATTCCAGCAACTGTTGACATTGTCGACATCGCCGGTCTAGTGAAAGGCGCAAGCAAAGGAGAAGGGCTTGGCAATCAGTTCCTGGCAAATATTCGTGAGACCGATGCCATACTGCACGTCCTGCGGTGTTTCGACGACGGAAACGTCGTTCACGTAGACGGAAGCGTAGACCCTGTAAGAGACAAAGAAGTAGTAGATACAGAACTTCAGATAAAAGACCTCGAAACAATCGAGTCGAGAATATCCAAGACCCAGAAGCAGGCCACTACCGGCGGAGATAAAGAAGCCAAGAAACTCCTGGACCTGTTGCTCCGTTATAAAGCAGCCCTGGAACAAGGAAAATCATGCAGGACGGTAGAACTGACCGACGAAGAAGTCCCATTGGCTCACGACCTATTTCTGCTCACTAACAAGTCAGTTATGTACGTTTGCAACGTGGACGACTCTTCTGCCGTGAATGGTAATCACTACGTTGATGCCGTAAGAGAGGCCGTAAAAGATGAGAATGCGGAAATCATGATCATCTCTGCCAAGACTGAGTCTGAAATTGCAGAGATGGACAGCTACGAGGACAGGCAGATGTTCCTGAATGAACTCGGCTTGAAAGAATCCGGAGTGTCCAGGCTCATAAAATCTGCCTACCACTTACTCGGGCTACAAACATTCTTCACGGCAGGAGCTGATGAATGCCGCGCATGGACTATTCATAAAGGCGACAAAGCCCCTAAGGCCGCTGGGGTGATACACACTGATTTTGAGAAAGGCTTTATCCGCGCAGAGGTCATTAAATATGAAGATTTCGTGAATTATGGCAGCGAAGCAGCGGTTCGCTCCGCCGGCAAGCTTGCTACAGAAGGCAAAGATTACGTCGTTCAAGACGGCGACATCATGCACTTCCTTTTCAACGTCTAAATAAAAAGGCTGGGTCAATGACTCAGCCTTAATTCGCATAGTCGAAATATCTATTAATAGAATTTTGCCCTGTGATCTTTCACGTCAGCATCGTTGATCATGACAGGAAGTATCATCTGAGATGCGTAGGAATTCATCTGAGCCAAGTTATTCTTAGCGTCTTCCTCGGTATAGAACGAACCCGTATCGCGAGACTTCACAGTGTAAATATAAGTCCCTATCGTTCCGGCAAGAGGACCGCACAGTTTTCCCTCTGGTGCAACTGAAGCTGCCCCGATGAATTTTGGATCAAGGCCTTGGCCAGCCATAGAAGCAAACCTGACATCTACGTCCGTGCTTAAAGAAGCATGAAGCGTGTCCGCAATGGTCTGCAGGTCAGAAATGCCTTTAATTTTGCCCGCTACTTTTTCAGCATCCTTCTCGCTAGCCTTCTCTGCATAGAGTTGCTGACGGATGGCGCTGCTAACTTCTTTCAGATCTGCAATGCCTTCCTTGTGCACGCCTGTGACAGCGACAACGAAGAAATACTTGTTGTCTACGGTAATGATGTCTGAAACCTTGCCTGCTTTGTTATCAAATGCCCATCTGGTTACTTCCTTGGCATTGGAAATCGTTCCGTACGTAGAAGTAGACTCCAGCACATTCGACATAGGATGTGAATATACGCCTAGGGTGTCAACCGCAGCCCTATAATTCTTATATCCGCCCTTAGCGAGGCCTGCGAACTTGCTAGCCTTTGAGAAATATTGATTGAAAGTCTCACTGCTAGCAACAGCCGTCTTCTCAAGAATTGCAACCTGCTTTTTAGCGATAGGAGCAGTCTTTTTCTCTACCTCAACGATGTGAGTGCCATACTGAGTCTTCAGGATGAAAGGCTCGCCTGTTTTTGCAGTAAGCACGGACTCGAAACCAGGTATCATCATATTCTGAGTCAGCCAGCCAACGTTGCCTTGAACTCCGCCCTCTGCACTTCTAGTGTCAGCAGAATATTGTGAAGCAAGGTTAGAGAAATTCTCTCCGCCCTTCAGCGCTGCCAGCAAGCTGTCCGCCTTAGAGGCATCGTTTCCCTGCAGAAGAATGTGCTTCACATAAGCAGAATCTGGAATCTGCTCTGTAGCCATTACCCTAGCCGTGTAGAATACGTTGTCTGCCTTCACTATAGGTGAAGCACCTTCCTGGTCGCTGAATACGAAATCGTTGATGTCCTTATTGATCGTGGTAAGCTCGCCAGATTTATACCAATAATCAGAAAGCGCATGCTCTGAATTCTTAGCAAGGAACGACTTCATATCTTCTTTCGAAGTTGTCTTGAACTCCTCATACACGTCGGCCACAGCCTTATTCGTAGACTCAACGTCTGCATCGGAAGGCTGAACCTCGTATACGACATATTCAATGTCTCTGGAATCCTGCTGCTTGAACATCTTCTTATGATCATCGTAATATTTCTTTATCTCAGCATCGCTCACTTCAACGGTGGAATCCTGCTGGAAAGACATAGGAACCATTACGAAATCGACCTTGGTTGTGTTATTATTCTCTGCAATAGCCCTTTTTAGCATAAGAGGATTCTGGAAATTGCTGCTAGTGAAAAGAGAGCCATATTTTGCATAGAACTGCTGAGTGTAAACAGTGTTCTGAACATAGTCCCAATACTCTTTGAGCCTTCCAGTATTGTCCTGACTGATGCCATTGATGAGATTCATCACAGCATCTTTGCTGAAATTGCCATTCTCATCTTGGAAAGCAGGATTGTTGCTGATGATAGGCGAAACCATGTCTCCAGTGAGCAGGGCTTGCATTTCTTCATTGCCTACTCTGATTCCAGCAGCCTTTGCCTTCTTCGTGAAGAGGTATTTGTCAATGAGAGACTGCCAAGCGGCGTTACGAATCTGCTGTTGCTGCTGTTCTGTCTGGGCAGACTGGCCAGTGACCATTTCGTTAATCGTCGTGAATCTTTCTACGTCTTGTTGGAAATCAGTGTAAGGAATAGCCTTTCCATTGATGTTTCCAACATCATTCCTGCTAGACATTGCTTGGAATGCCGATTCCAGCGTACCAGGATCGATGATAAATGACAAAAGCGCCAGAGCGATGATGATGGACACCGCAAGCCCGGCCTTTTCGCGAGTTTTTTGAAGAATCGCCATGAGTTATGCTATTTTATTTTTTATTCAAAACATTATGAGGTGCGAAGATAGTGATTTTAATTTAATTAACCATTATTTTTTTAGTAACGGCCCTACGAAATTCACAGAATCAATGATTACCTTCGTGGTATCCTGCACGACGACGGCAAAACTATTGAACGGCTTATAAAGCACCACATCTCTGGCCATCTCGTCGGATCGCATGCCGTAACCCTGCATGAAACCATCGTTGGAAAACAATCTCACGTAGCAGTCAGTGAATATTTCTTTTTCCCCCCTGTCCCAGTACAGAGTGTCCGTTTCCATGGTTTCTTGCTTGATGATGTTCTGCACCACAACGTGACCGAAAGCAGACCACTTCTCTTCGTTGGTCCTCTTCTTAGCGTAATGCTTAGCGTTATCGGATTGAAGATATGTTTCCAGAACGCCATCCTCGGCATAGGCAAAGACCTCAAGCCCCTTTGGGAAAAGCTCATAAGAGACAGAGTCGTTATCGTACCGTTCCATCAGGCCAGCCTTAACCCTCATCTGGATGCCTCCATCATCTGTCTGCACGAGATACATGCTGTCGACAGTCTGGACGGGGGTTTCTTTTAAGTTGAGCTTCTCTGCCTCAGACAGTTTTCCTTTACATGAAAATACGATGAAAGCAACTGCACAAGCAGCTGCCATCATCGTAATAGTATGTAATCTTGTTTTCAAGCCTGAATATTACCTTGTCCTGACTGTGGTAGTGGCGTGCATGCCTCCGCAGTTTACTGTATAGCTCTGACCGTCAATCACGTCGTACATGAATGCATCAGCTTTCTCTGGATAGTAAACGCTGTACTGGCCTATGAGTTTGTTGCAATCCTCTGTGAGGGAAGTGTCTGCAGCCTTTGCTTTCTGCAGGTAATCAACAGCAACCCAGTATTTAGACCTTTTAGCAACATCATCACCGCTGCAAGTTACAGAACCCCAAATTGTTCCAATCAAGTAATATGCCTTGCCCTGAGTGCTAGGATTCAGCTCAGAAGCCTTCTTCGCATAATCGAAAGCAAGAGCATTACGTTTGTTCTTAAGGCCGAATGCAGCAAGCTCGACGCAGTATTCACCTTTCTTGCTAGATTCAAGATCTGTGGAATTGATAGCCTGCTCCATGTATTTAACGGCATTATCTACATCGTCATGAGAAGCATAAAGCCTGTAAAGGTAATATGCTGAATTGGCTGATGGTTCTTTCTCATAAAGCTTTGTCACGGCTTTGAGGAACAAATCGTTGTCCTGGCAGCCCTCGGTAGAGGCCATCATGGAAACTACTGTTTTTATTGTCTGCAAATCATCAGGATTTGCCTCGAAACGAGGAGTGAACAGCGCGATAAGATTGTCGCAGCTCGCCACCTGGCTTGTAACGAACAGGCCCTGAAGGTCAGATTTCGCTTTCTCTGTCTCTTCTCCAGGAGCGGCCTTCTCCAGCAGAGCCAAAGAATTCTGATATGTGCTAATCACTACATCCGGCTCTATCTTCTTGTCTTTATACAAATCGATAGCTGCCTGGAGGTCAAGCAGAAGCACATTAGGAACTGTTTTTTCGCCATTGAATTCAATGATTTTGTTATATTCACTGAACAGTTTCTGCGGATCTTTGATGTATTTGGCAATATAAAGACCCTTATTATTGATAGCAGTCTCGGCATATTTAGGATAATACTGAGCCCTCTGATCCTGAAGCATGAGAAGAGTGTCAATCATAGCCTCTCTTACGGTCGCATCTTTCTCTTCTGCTATTGCATTCTGCATAAGAGAGCTACCGTGAATCAGAAGATTCTGGCTTGACGAAGGAGGGCAAAGCTTATAGGCCTGCCTCCAGTTTGGCAAAGCATCCTTATAATTTTTCTGTTTGTAATATTCTCTGTAATAAGACAGATACTTGATGCATTCAGCACTATCTGCTCCATACTTACCCTGCGCAGAAACACCTAACGCAAATACGCTCGTTACGAGCGTGATGAATACTAATGCAATTTTCTTTTTCATGGCCGTTTATCTTTCAATAGTTATCATTTTACAAAATTATTCATACTGTGGTTTTAAGAACCAAATGTCGAAAATATTAAGTCCGACGGTAAAGTTAATATATCTTTCTCTAACTTTATTACCGGATAGGGATCCTCTTTGACCTATGTCCATCCCGACCGATAATCCATTGCTCCATCTAAACACTGGAAATGTCGCACCAAATGTCAGGCCAAACGCATCAATCGTGTTGCCGTCAAGTTTGTAATACTCTCTATCCCAATAAGTTCCTGCGCGATATGTTACCCTTTTCATATAGTAACGAATATCATTCCTGTTCGGTACCAGAGAGAACCCAGCGCGAATCGACTGAGAAGCGGCAGCGCTAAACTTCGCATCACCTACGTTAGCGAAGCCATCCACGTTCATGCCGCAATTAGACCAATCAGATCTGATGTAATTGATTTCCGCCGTCCACTTGTCACCTCGCTTCAAAGAGAACCCGACGCCAATCTCCCCCGCTAGCTTTACTCCGTCGTCTTTGGAAAGATGATTTTGTTTGCTTGCGAGAGTATCTACGATAGAGCCTATTGAAGCATACCTGACATCATTTACAGAGCCTCTCATCCTGGTCTTTAACCTGTATGTCGCTCCAAAAGTGGCGGTCATGCTATTCTTCAGCGACATCTCATATTGAGCCCCGATCTTTCCAGTGAAAGTGTGAAGCTTCATTTCGTAACCGCTGTAAACGTCCCTGATATCTGTCTTCTGAGCATCTACCAAGTTATCCTTGTTAATCTTGCCGAAGATATAATCAATTTCCGCCCCGGCAGAAAATCCTTTGAATATGTCGATGCCGCCACCTATGAATGCATTGTTCAGCCCACCGGAACCAATAGCCTGATACGTGGTTCCCCCTGTGCTAGCTATAATAGCCGGATCGCTATCATACGAAGTGATATCATAACCTGTATTGCTAAAAGGAGTGAATCCAGCGTACATGGCAAATGACTTATAAACAGGAAAAGATATCACGACGTCGTACATGTTGAACGTGTTGTTCGACGACTTGATGCCATGCTGCTTATAGTATTTGTTCTCGGAGAACAATCCGAAATCAATCATCACCGCCTTCGTTTCTCTCTTAGTCACCGCAGCAGGGTTCATGATGTTAAGGGCTCTCGCATCACGAGTGGCTATTCCTATTCCCCCCATAGACCTGTTGTACACAGTGCCTTGCTTAGAGATGTCTCCTATTCCGAACATTGAGTACGGGGAAAAGGTGTTATAAGCGTTATCCTGCGCCTTAGCAGAAAGCACAGGAAGGACAGACACGAAGGCTGCCAAAATAATTTTAAGCGTTTTGCACATATTCATCCGCTATTAACGCCAGCCCCATTAATACTAAATTGCAGACTACAAAGATGGCGTTTTTCATTCTTTTTGCAAAATAATTAGCGTCACCCCCAGTGAAAACAACTATTTTTTCAGGGAAAAGCGACAAGTAGCCGCTTAGTTCAAACATTATGCCTGATACAACCCCTGATTGAATCGCAGTTTCCACGGAATCGCCTATCTGCCTTATCGTTACAGGAGGATCTGCAAGAGGGAGGTTCCTTGAGTATCTCTTCAAGGCCTGAAATCTAGTACGGAAGCCTAATGAAATATTACCCCCTGAATACTCCCCTTCTGGCTCTATCATATCTATTGTGAGAGTGGCTCCAAAGTCAAATATTAGGCAGCCTTTCCCTTTAAAAAGATATCTTGCCGCAATGACAGAAGCTGCCCTGTCTGGAGACAAATATTCAGGAATGCGATGTTTCATGAATATGTCGTCTGCCGCTTGCGGATCGAGTAAAATCAAATTTCCGCAGGAACTTCTCAATATATCTTTTTCACTTTCTTTAATAGCTAGAGCAGAAGCGATTACCATAATCTCAGGCTTCTCTTTTTCCGTCAGGGAAACGATATATTCAATTACCTTCTCTCCCTGGTACCGAAACATCTTGCCAAGCGTCATCCCGTCTGCCCAGGCAGCTTTCAGAGCAGTATTTCCTATTTCAATTAATAGATTAGGCATATTCTTAAAATCGCAAAACTTTTAAAGTTAGCAATTATTGCAATTTCGACAAAGTCACCAAGGCCTTATCTAGAGAATCTATGCCTCTAGTCACGATTTTCAGCTTGCCTTCGCTCTGCTTAAGATTCAGAGAATCAGCATACTCATTAATTCTCTGTAGCATGTTGCTGAAAGTCTTTGTCCTGTAGTACGGCGACATCTGATTTGAAATGAAGAACATGATCATCATTCCATTCTTGATGATGATTTTCTCGAAACCAAGTTTCCCACCAAGATTCCTGATTTTCACCACGTCGAACAGGTTGTCTACCTCTTCAGGAAGTTCTCCGAATCTGTCTTTCAGCTGGAACTTTATCCTGTCTATATCCTTATCGTTCCTAAGCGCATCCAGCTGCTGGTATATTCTTATCTTTTCGGCAGTTACATCTATGTAAGAATCTGGAATCATGGCAGGCTGGTCTGTCTCTATCGTACAGTCTTCCACATAGGATTCCTCTGCTCTTCCGGAAGCGATGCCAGTCTCCACTCCAAGCTCGGACATTGCTTCTTCTATGATTTTCTGATAGGTTTCATAACCCATGTTTGTTATGAAGCCGCTCTGCTCTGCTCCTAAGAGGTTTCCAGCGCCTCTTATATCCAAATCCTGCATCGCAATGTTGAAACCGCTGCCTAAATCTGAGAACTCTTCTATTGCTTTCAGCCTCTTTCTAGCATCGTCTGTGATGGTTACCAGAGGTGGAACTATCAAATAGCAGAATGCTTTGATATTAGATCTGCCTACTCGCCCCCGGAGCTGATGCAAATCACTTAAACCTATGTTCTGAGCCTGATTAATTATTATAGTGTTGGCATTAGGAATATCCAAGCCGTTCTCTATGATCGTCGTGCAGAGGAGCATGTCATAATCTCCTTTAATAAAACCTAACATCCGATCTTCCAGTTCTTTAGATTCCATTTGACCATGTGCCACGCATATTCTCATGTCAGGCACCAGCCTATGCAGGATGTCATATATGGCAGGCAACTCCTCTATTTTATTGTGAAGGAAGAATACCTGTCCTCCACGGTTCAGCTCATAATTAATGATGCTCTTTATTTCTTTTTCATCGAAAAGAATTATTTCTGTCTGGGTCGGAATCCTATTTGGCGGAGGGGTATTTATTATTGAAAGGTCTCTGGCACCAAGCAAAGAGAATTGTAGGGTTCTAGGGATAGGCGTCGCCGTAAGGGTGAGTGTGTCAACCGAGTTCTTCAACTGACGTAGTTTCTCTTTGGCAGAAACGCCGAATTTCTGTTCCTCATCTATTACCAATAAGCCTAAATCTTTGAATGCAAACTGATTGCTTAGAAGCTTATGAGTACCTATAATGATATCTATCTTCCCGTCCTTCAGTTTTTCTTTTATCTCGCCTATTTCTTTCGCCGTCCTCAGACGGCTCACGAAATCTATGTTGCAAGCAAAATTCTTCAGTCTCGCAGAAAAGGTTGCATAGTGCTGAAGCGCAAGGATGGTAGTCGGCACTAGCACAGCCACTTGCTTGCCATCAGTCACTGCCTTGAACGCCGCCCTTATCGCAATTTCTGTTTTTCCGAAACCTACGTCACCGCAAATGAGCCTATCCATTGGGCTAGGGTCTTCCATATCCCTTTTAACCGCCTTCGTAGCGGCTTCCTGATCAGGTGTGTCCTCGTACATGAATGAAGACTCCAGTTCTTCCTGCAAGTATCCATCTGGGGAAAAAGCAAATCCCAGGGAAGCCTTTCTTTTAGCGTATAACTGAATAAGATCTTTAGCGATATCCTTAATCTTGGACTTAGCAGAAGTCTTCAGCGCTTGCCAACTCTTTGAACCCAACTTATTGATTTTAGGAGGCTCGCCATCTTTTGAGCGGAACTTGGAAATCTTATTTAAAGAATGAACTGACACGAACACGACATCCCCATCCTTATACATCAGCTTCACGACCTCGTGCATTCTGCCCTTATCATCCTTCATTCTCACCAGACCGCCGAATATTCCCACTCCGTGATCTATGTGAACGACATAATCGCCTATATTAAAGGCCGCTAAATCATTAATAGTAAGCTGTTCCGCCTTATCCACCGTACGACGCAGCGACACTCTGTGAAATCTGTCAAATATCTCATGATCTGAATAGCAGCAGATTTTGTCGTCATTATCTATGAAGCCAGAATGTATATTCTTGCCAGAGACAAACTGAGGCACTATACCTCCATTCTGGGCGAATATAGATTTAAGCCTTTCTATCTGAGAATTCTTATCGCTGTAAATAAATACTTTATAACCGCTCTCTATTTTCTGCGTGACATCAGCGGAAAGAAGCTCGAAATTCTTGTTGAACGTCGGCTGGGGAGAAATATTGAAATTGATGGCTTCTGCATCAGCGGCGAGAGGGATATCTAGAAAAACCTTATTGAAGCCCTTTAATTCCTTAAAAAATTCTCTTTCATGATACATGTCTGAAGAATCCAGCCAGAGCAAAGCATCTTTCGGGAATATTTCAGACAGAAATTTTCCGTCATTTTCTTCCGGCTTCGCAACGAAATCAGGAAAAATATCCATTTCCTCTCTTTCCTCTTTAGAAAGCTGCGTATTGCAGTCGAATATATGAATATCCTCTACCTCATCACCAAAGAAAGACAGCCTGAAAGGATCATTATAAGAATATGAGAATATATCGATTATCGAGCCTCTGATGGCATACTGCCCTGGAGCCGACACAAAATCTGCTTTTTCGAAGCCCTCGCTCGTCAATATATTCCTAATATCATCAAAAGAAATGCTCTCCCCTTTCTTTATTTTTACTAGCGCTCCGCTCATCTTAGCTTCTGAAGGAAGCTTCTCTTCCAAAGCCTCAGGATAAGTTACTACGAATAGCTTCTCTTTATTTTCTTTATTAGAGATGAGTTTCCCTACGGCTGAAGTCCTCTGAACGCTGAGGGAAGATTTATAATTGCTACGCTCTACTCCTTTTCCAGAATCTGGCAAGAAGAAAACAATGTCACCTTCAATTAAACCGTAAAGGTCAGAAGCGCAATATTCTGCGCTTTCTCTATCTGGGAGCACTATTACATTCGTTCCAGCTGCAGCTGACTGCGAAACTACGAACCATCTCGCTGAAAGAAATAGCCCCTTGCACAAGGCAGTGCCGTTATTTTTAATTTTTTCTGATAGTTTTGCAGCAGAATTGGAAGATATCAACATTTTCACTCAAATTCGGTTAATAACCTGTTCATAACGTTGTGGATTTAGGCAGTAAAAAAGTTCATATATTTCCAGCATTATTTTTCAACAATCTTTCAATAGCCTGTCACACATGATATGAACAGAAAAATGCCTTGATAAAAGTTTGATACAAAGGTATATAACTTAGTTATCAACTTTTCAACATCTGTTAAATAACAAACATTAATAAATAAAAATCTATATTTGTAATTACTTAAATGAACCAAATGGAAGAATTCAATCCTCGTAATACAAACGTCGACAAAGATAAAGATTTGGACGGAATTATCCGCCCGCAAGAACTAGATGATTTCACGGGACAGAAAGAAATAGTCTCTAATCTGAATATTTACATAAAGGCAGCTAAAATGCGTGGAGAAGCGCTTGATCATGTGCTTTTTCACGGGCCTCCAGGCTTAGGAAAGACTACTCTCGCTCACATCATAGCCAATGAAATGGGCGTTAACATGAAAATTACCTCAGGACCGGTTCTGGATAAGCCAGGCGATCTTGCCGGACTTCTCACTTCGCTCGATAAAGGCGATGTCCTATTTATTGATGAGATTCATAGGCTTTCTCCTGAAGTCGAGGAGTATCTATATTCCGCGATGGAAGATTATGTGATAGATATTATGATAGATAAAGGGCCAGGTGCAAGGTCCGTGAGGATTTCTCTCAATCCTTTCACTCTTGTGGGAGCGACGACCAGAAGCGGGCTGCTGACCTCTCCTCTGCGAGAAAGATTCGGAATAAAATGCGCCCTTGAATATTATGATACTTCAGATTTAGTGAGAATAGTGAATCGTAGCGCTGGAATATTGAATATAGGAATAGATGCTGACGCTGCTTCTGAGATAGCTCTTAGGAGCAGAGGCACTCCAAGAATTGCTAATTCCCTTCTGAGGCGTGTTCGTGATTTCGCTCAGGTGATGGGAGATGGCAGGATAGATATTAATATATCCAAGTACGCTCTGAATAAATTAAAAATCGACACTAGAGGTCTTGATTCTATTGACAATAAGATATTAAGAACAATCATAACCACATTCAAGGGGGGTCCTGTCGGTGCCAATACCATTGCTACGGCCATAAGCGAGGATCAAGGCACCTACGAAGAGGTGTATGAGCCTTTCCTGATTAAGGAAGGATTCATCGTGCGCACACAGCGTGGCAGGATTGCCACTGAGATTGCATATCATCACCTAGGATTGGACGACGAGCTTGAAGCAAACAAAGCAGAGAACGGAACGCTTTTTTAAATAGTTAGCCTCTATCGGCAATTCAAAATATTAAAGAATCGTAAGAAAAGCTTTTAAAACGTTTGATTACATACCTGCTAAATAAACAATAGATTCATAAAAAATATTATTTTTGTAATCTGTAAACCGATCACGTTTTATAACACTAATAGTTTTATGAGTCTAAAAAGAATTTCTTTAGTTAGTAGCTTCAAGGCTTTTGCTTTGGCTGCACTGATGCTATGTACTTCTGTCGCTTATGCGCAGCAAGGAATCGTTAAAGGAAAAATAATTGACGATGAAGGAATTCCTATTGCTGGAGCCAGCGTAATTCAGAAGGGTACGACTAATGGTACCTATACTGATGTTGACGGTAACTACGAGATAACCGTGAGCAACATGAAGAATAGCGTGCTTCAATTCACTTTCGTTGGTTTCAATACTATCGACGAAACGATTAACGGAAGAACTAGCATTAACGTGACGATGAATCAGTCCGTTATCAATCTAGGAGAGGCTGTGGCAGTAGGTTATGGTACTCAGACTCGTAGAGAGATCACTGGTTCCATAGCAAATGTTTCCGAGGAAAATTTCAATAAAGGCGTTACGAGGGATGCTGCCGACCTGCTTCAGGGCAAGGTGGCAGGCCTTCAGATAACGACAGGTTCTGGTGACGTGACGCGCGGGGCTCAGATTCGCCTTCGCGGTACTTCCACGCTTCAGAATGATCAGGGCCCAATGATCGTTATAGACGGAGTTCCTGGAGGGGACATGTCGACTGTCTCGCCTACTGACATAGCATCTATCTCCGTCCTCAAGGATGCATCTTCTGCTGCCATTTACGGATCACGCGCCGCTGGCGGAGTTATTCTCATAACCACAAAGAGAGGCTCCGGTTCCAATACTCAGGTTTCTTATAATGGCTACGTTACTATGGACAAAGTTGCCAACAAGCCAGACCTGATGAATGCTGCTGAATGGAGAGCTGCCAATAAGGAACTTGGAAACGATATCAGCGGATATGATAGCTATACGGCTGATACAGACTGGTTCGACGAGATTCTTCGCACAGGAGTTTCTCAGAACCATTCCATCTCTCTTTCAGGTGGCACAGGACATAGCAATTATCGTGCTTCCTACACTTATCTCGATAGAAAGGGTATAGCTCGCGACAACTATATGAAACGCCATAGCTTCCGTTTCCAAGTTCAACAGCGTGCTCTTGAGGATAGACTTCGTTTCGGTCTGACGGCATCTGGCAACCTGTCTGATAGCAGCAGGCCTAATGCAACCGATTACATCCTGGCCTACAACATGCTTCCGGTTTACCCTGTCTACAATGAGGACGGTTCTTATTTCACTGGCGCGAACCATAATTACGATCAAGGTAACCCTGTTCAGGATCAAGACCAGAACTACAGGAAAAGCAGCATGTCCTACTTCTACGGTCAAGGAGACATACAGTACGACATCATGGATGGTCTGAATGCTAAAATTAGCCTTTATAAGAGCCGATTCATGAACGACTATCGCGCTTGGGAAGATCCAAGGAACGTAATAGGCCAGGACAATAACGGAGCTGCAACCCGCAGGAACATGAAGTGGGATCGCGACCTCATGGAAATAACATTGAATTACGATAATGCTTTTGGAAGCGAGGGCCAGCATAAAGTAGAAGGATTGGCAGGATATTCCTGGGAGTCCAATACTTACGGCAGCCAGTATGCTTATGCCACCAATTTCGCAGTGACTTCCATGGGTGCCGACAACATACAGGCAGGTAATACATTGAAAATCGGTAATGTGACATCTGACAGAAATAATTACAAGCTTATTTCTTTCTATGCCAGGGGTCATTACAGTTTCCGTGACAGATACATGGTTACTGCTATGGTTCGTCGCGACGGTTCTTCAAAATTCGGTAAGAATCACAAATGGGGCTGGTTCCCTTCAGTGTCAGCTGCATGGGGAATATCCCAGGAGCCTTTCATGAGTAACGTGAAATGGGTGAACGACTTGAAACTTCGTGTTGGTTACGGTATAATTGGTAACCAGGATGGTCTTCAGCCTTATAAGTCGCTCGAACTTTATGAGCCTTATGGAACCTACTATAACAATGGGGCTCAGTCCACTTCATTCCGTATTTCTCAGAATGCAAACCCTAACCTTAAATGGGAAGAGACTGCTACTTTCAACGTAGGACTTGATTTCCAATTCTGGAACAATAGGATTGGCGGTACCATCGAGTACTACAGCAAGAAGACTTCTGACATGCTTTACAACTATTCAGTTCCTACTCCTACCTACGTATACAGCACGATTGCTGCCAATGTGGGAGATATGACAAACAAAGGAATAGAGTTATTGCTGAATGTAGACGTAATCAGGAACAAGGCATTCTCTTGGACTACATCCGTCAATCTTTCCCACAATAAGAATGAAATCACAAAGCTTTCCAACGATGTCTATAAGACTGAACGTGTGTACGTTGGCGATCCTTGGATTCGTGGAGCTTCCGGAGTAACCTCTCATATAGTTGAGGTAGGCCATCCTGTAGGCCAGTTCTTCATGCTCAAGTGCGACGGCATCGACGAGAACGGTAAATTCATCATAGAGGACATCAAGAAAGATGGACAAATCACCGATGACGACCGTACATATTGCGGTTCAGCCCAGCCAAAGCTTACTTTCGGATGGAACAACACGTTCAACTGGAAGAATTGGGATGCCAGTTTCTTCATTCGCGGAACCATAGGCAACAAGGTTCTGAACAACCCTAAGGCTGCTTACGGTAACAACACTTACATCGCAGGTTGCAACGTAATGAAGAATTCTTCGCTCATGAAATTGAGAGAGAACTCACGTGTCTGCTCTTACTATCTTGAGGATGCTTCATTTGCACGTCTTGATAATGCTTCAATAGGCTACACTTTCAATACCGATAAGATTAAATGGCTTCAGAAAGCTCGCGTCTACCTAGCGGTTCAGAACCTGTTCGTGATAACGGGCTATTCAGGACTTGACCCTGAGGTCGAAATCAATCGTGGAGAACCTAGCGATAACAATGCTGGATTGTCCCCTGGAATCGAGCCACGTAACTACATGCCTAAGGCTCGTTCATTCACATTCGGCGTTAACCTGGCATTCTAATCATATAGGAGGAATAAAATATGAAAAAGAATATATTTAATTATGTTATTGCTGGTGCATCAATTTTCTTAGCCGTTTCGGCCTGCACGAATCTGGACGAGGATGTTTATGATAAGATTCCTGCCGATTCTTTCGGAAGCACGGAGACGGAAATCAATGCCTTGGTGGGCACTGCCTACAAGACAATGAAAAATTATTTCGGTGGCAATTTCATGGCTTTGGACGATATGGCTGGTTCTTGCACCGTGACGCCTACTAGAAAGGGAGGAGACTGGTATGACGGCGGTCAGTATCGCGAAATCTACATGCACACCTACACGCCTCAGACCTCTTGCGTAAAGGGGGCTTGGAGCAATGCGTCATCTGCCATAGGAACGTGCAACGCCAACTTGGCAGTAGTTGAAAAATCCTCCATACTTTCAGATTCAGACAAAACCCAGAAGACAGCAGAAATACGTGCAGTACGTGCTTTCTGGCTTTACAAGATGATGGATGAATGGGGAGACGTTCCTCTTGTGACCGATTACTCGGATAAAACCCTCCCTTCACGCCGTCCACGTCAGGAAGTGTTCGATTGGCTGATAAAAGAAATTAATGAGATAATTCCTAGTCTTCCAGATAGAGAGGGCAGTTATGGTAGGTTCACCAAGGGTGCAGGATATACGCTTCTTGCAGTGCTGTACCTGAATGCTGATGCTTTGAGCCTCAAGTGCGACAACCCTTATCAGAAAGTAATTGAGTGCTGTGACAAGGTTATGAATATGGGTTATGTGATAGAGCCGGACTTCGCTACCAATTTCTCGGCGAACAACGAGAATTCCAACGAAGCCATATTCGCTATTCCGTTCTCGAAGACTGATACGGACAAGGACAACCGTTGCCAGCTGATGAATCGCACGTTGCACTATAAAGACAAGTATGCGCTAGGAATAAGCGCTTCCACGTGGAATGGAGTCTGCACCCAGCCGGATTACGTTAGGCTTTTTGACCAGGAAAATGATGTTCGTTTCAAGGACACGTTCCTGATCGGCCAGATGTATGACATGACTACCGGGGAAAAAATAATCACTGACCACGGCAGGGATCTGAATCATACGATTGACGTAACCATGATACCTGGCACTGAATATGATGGAACCCCTTGGGGAGCCGTCAATCAGGAAGATGGAGCGAGGTGCATCAAGTGGCCATTCGAGAGCGATCTGGTGGATGCCATGGGCAATGACTTCCATATGTTCCGTTATGCTGAAGTTCTTCTGATGAAGGCGGAGGCGCTGGTACGCCTGGGGCAAGACAATGCGACGGCAACCAAGCTTGTCAACACAATAAGGGAGCGTGCATTCGGCAATTCTTCGCACAATTATGACAGCGTGGACCTGGATAAAATACAGCTGGAGCGTCGTTTGGAGTTCGCATGGGAGCTCAAGTCTCGCCAAGACGACATCCGTTTCGGCTGCTATGAGAAGGGCATGTGGTCGGCCTCAGGATGCGACAGGTCATCAGATGCCTATCGTAGGCTCTTCCCTGTCTCACAAGACGCTATCAACACTAACCAGAACTTGTCTCAGAATGACGGATACAAATAATGAATTTTTAGCATTATTAATTTAATTAATGGGCGCTTCCGGTATCCTTTCCGGAAGCGTTTTTTACAATTTCAGCATCACTCAGATGCATAAATAAAATTGTGATATCCGATTAAAATCACTAATATTGCAAACTATTTAATCCTTGATTCAATCAAATTCATTTAAAGATGGACGATAAATTAATATCTAAGATTCCTGACGGGCCTTTGGCTGAAAAATGGACCAAACGCAAATCGGAACTTCGTCTCGTAAATCCTAACAACAGAAGGAAACTGGAAATCATCGTTGTGGGAACCGGACTTGGAGGAGCCTCGGCTGCCGCCACGCTCGGTGAACTGGGCTACAATGTGAAAGTCTTCTGCATCAGTGATTCACCACGCAGGGCGCATTCCATTGCTGCTCAGGGTGGTATTAATGCTGCTAAGAATTATCAGAACGATAACGATGCCATTTATCGTCTTTTTTATGATACGATCAAAGGTGGAGATTATCGCAGCCGTGAGGCAAATGTGTATCGTCTTGCTGAGGTGAGCACAGCTATCATTGACCAGTGCGTTGCCCAGGGCGTTCCTTTCGCACGCGAATACGGCGGATATCTTGCCAACCGCTCGTTCGGAGGAGTTCAGGTTAGCCGTACGTTCTATGCTCGCGGGCAAACCGGACAACAGCTTTTGCTGGGAGCCTACGCTGCGCTGAACCGTCAGATAGCAGCAGGAACAGTTAAGAGCTATCCTCGTCACGAGATGCTGGACTTGGTAGTGATAAACGGCCAGGCAAAGGGAATCATTGCCCGCAACCTTGTCACAGGCAAGCTTGAAAGATTCGGCGCCCACGCTGTCGTGATTGCCACTGGCGGTTATGGAAGAACATATTACCTTTCTACCAATGCGATGAACAGCAATGGCTCAGCCGCATGGCAGTGCTACAAGAAAGGAGCATTTTTCGCAAATCCTTGCTTCGCTCAGATTCATCCTACTTGCATCCCAGTTCACGGTACTCAGCAGTGCAAACTGACTCTTATGTCAGAGTCCCTGCGTAATGATGGACGTATCTGGGTTCCAAAGAAGATGGAGGATGTGGAGAAACTGCGTAAGCATCAGATAAAAGCATCTCAGATTCCTGAAGAGGACAGAGATTATTACCTCGAGCGTCGCTACCCTGCATTCGGTAACTTGGTCCCTCGTGATGTCGCATCTAGGGCTGCCAAGGAAAGGTGCGATGCCGGTTTCGGAGTCAACGAGACAGGACTTGCCGTGTTCCTCGATTTCTCCGACGCAATCAAGCGTCTTGGTCATCAAAGGGTTCAGGAGCGTTACGGGAACCTGTTCGACATGTATTTCAAAATTACTGACGTAAGTCCTTGGGAAGAGCCAATGATGATTTACCCTGCAATCCACTACACTATGGGTGGCATCTGGGTAGATTACGATCTTCAGACAACTATTCCTGGACTCTATGCGATTGGTGAAGCTAACTTCTCGGATCACGGAGGAAACCGTCTTGGCGCTTCTGCGCTAATGCAGGGTCTTGCAGATGGATATTTCATACTGCCTATCACCATTGCAGACTATCTTTCTCATAAATTCGCTGAACCAAAGACAGACACTAATGCACCTGAGTTTGAGGAAGCAGAGAATAAGGTTCAGGCTAGAATAGACAAATTGTTCTCAATCAAGGGAAAGGAAACTGTCGATTCCATACACAAGAGGCTTGGAAACATCATGTGGGAATATGTCGGCATGGCACGTGATGAAGAAGGCTTGAAGAAGGCTATTGAGGAAATCGAGAAGCTGAAAGCCGAATTCTACGAGAATGTTCTCATTCCTGGCACTCAGATGCAGTTCAATCAGGAACTGGAGAAAGCCTTAAGGCTTGAAGATTTCTTCGAAATTGGAGAACTTATGGCTCGAGATGCTCTTAACAGGAATGAGTCCTGCGGCGGTCATTTCCGCATTGAAAGTCAGACTCCTGAAGGAGAGGCCAAGAGAGATGATGAGAATTATATGTACGTGGCTGCTTGGGAATATAAGGGCGAGAATCAGGAGCCAGAGCTTCACAAAGAGCCTCTTAAATACGAATTCATTAAGGTAGCAACCAGAAATTATAAAGACTAATCGGCTATGGATTTCAATCTTAAGATATGGCGTCAGAAGAACGCACAGGAAAAAGGTCATTTTGAGACCTATCATGTCTCGGGAATAGAGGAGGATGCTTCTTTCCTCGAGATGCTTGACATCCTAAACGAGCAGTTAATTCGTGAGGGCAATGATCCAGTAGCCATCGAAAGAGGCTGTCAGAGCAGCGGTCCTGTGTCTTTCGACCATGACTGTCGTGAGGGTATCTGCGGTGCTTGCTCACTTTTCATTGATGGAAGGGCTCATGGTCCAGACGATCATGTTACCACATGCCAGCTTTTCATGCGTCATTTCAAGAATGGCGCTACGATTACCGTGGAGCCTTTCAGGAGTCCTGCGTTCCCAATCATCAAAGATCTTGTCGTGGACAGAAGCGCTTTCGACAAGATTCTCCAGGCCGGCGGATTCATCTCAGTGCGTACAGGATCTGCACAGGATGCCAATAATATCCTTATTCCTCACGAGACGGCTGAGAAGAGCATGGATGCCGCCGCCTGCATAGGTTGTGGTGCCTGCGTTGCCACCTGCAAGAATGGCTCTGCGATGCTGTTCGTGGCAGCAAGAGTAAGTTCACTCGCTCTGCTTCCTCAGGGTCGTCCAGAGGCTGCCAGAAGGGCTAGGAATATGGTTGCAAAGATGGAAGAGCTTGGCTTTGGCGGATGCACGAACACTCGTGCCTGCGAGTTGGAATGCCCTAAAGTCATCTCAGTCGAGCATATCGCACGTCTCAACCGTGAGTTCCTGAAGGCAAAATTCTCCGAATAGAAGATATTCAATTAATTAGAAAAGCGACCTTCAGACCGCTTTTCTTAAGGTTACCAAAGAAAATTATTGAACGGATAACGTCCGGCATGCAACTCCGCAACCATCTTGTAGATGTCGTTGCGGAGTTTTTCTATGTTGGTCTTGTTTTTCGCCGAAATGAATATGCAAGGAGTCTTTTCCTTGGCTATCCATGTGTTCATCAATTCCTCCAGGGTCCTGTTCTCCTTGCCTTTAGGCATCAGGGAGAATTCGTCATATTCATCATATTTATATGCGTCTATTTTATTGAATATGACATAGGCAGGCTTATTTGCCGCATTTATTTCGCGAAGTGTCCTTTCGACTACTTCCATCTGTTCCTCAAAGCCAGGGTGAGAGATGTCCACCACATGCAGCAGAATGTCGGCTTCACGAACCTCGTCCAGCGTGCTTTTAAAGGCCTCTATGAGCTGAGTAGGCAGTTTTCGGATAAATCCTACGGTGTCGCTCAAAAGGAACGGCACATTGCCAATTACGACCTTTCTCACCGTTGTGTCGAGCGTGGCAAATAGCTTGTTTTCGGCAAAAACGTCAGATTTCGCCAGCATATTCATGATAGTGCTCTTCCCAACATTTGTATATCCTACCAGCGCAAGTCTCACCATAGAGCCTCTATTGCCCCTTTGCGTGGCCATTTGCTTGTCCACTTTTGCCAGCTGTTCTTTCAGCCTTGCGATTCTTTCCTTGACGATTCGCCTATCGGCCTCTATCTGGGTCTCACCCATTCCGCCTCTTGTACCAACACCTCCTCTCTGCCTTTCAAGGTGAGTCCACATGCCAGTGAGTCTTGGCAGCATGTAATTGTACTTCGCCAGCTGAACCTGCATTTTAGCGTAAGATGTCTTGGCCCTCTGAGCGAATATTTCCAGAATCAGGCTTGTCCTGTCAATGACAGAGCTGCATTTAATGATTTTCTCGATATTCCTTTGCTGCGTGCCGCTCAGCTCATCATCGAATATCACGTAGCTAATCTGATTTTCTTCGCAGTATGTAGCTATTTCATCTAGTTTTCCTCGCCTTAGGTAGGTCGAATTATCTGGCTTGTCCACCTTTTGAACGAATTTCTTGTCTCCTATTGCTCCTGCGGTCCTTGCAAGGAACTCCAGCTCGTCAAGATATTCGTTTATCTTGTACTCGTCATCGCTCTGCTTTATTATTCCAACGAATACTGCTTTCTCTGTCCTCTGATCCGTCATATAGTTTTCATTTGAATAAAAAAGGCTATCCTGTTGGGGACAGCCTTAATTTCTAGTTTTCTGAATGATTATCTCAGCTGGAACATAACCGGGAATGTGTAGGTAACCTTAACTGTACGGTCACGCTGCTTTCCTGGCTTCCATTTAGGAGAGCTTTGAACGACTCTGACTGCTTCTTTGTCCAGAGAAGAATCAACGCCACGGAGAACTTTCACGTTGGTCACTGATCCATCCTTTTCGACGGTAAATTGCAGAGTAACACGTCCTTGCACTCCATTTTCCTTAGCGATTTCTGGATAAACCAGCTTTGACTGCACCCATTTTGAGAAGGTGTTTGCGTCACCGCCCTGGAATGAAGGTTTTTCCTCTACCAACTGGAATGGAATTGCTTCCTCTTCAACAGCTTCCTCTTTAACTTCCTCTACATAATCCATGATCTCTACACCAAGATTAGCGTTATCTTCGAGGCTGGCGAAGTTGTCTTCGACTTTAATGTCATCGTTGACAATGTCAATCTGATCCGAGAGAACAGGGATTTTAGGAGCTTCTGGAGGTGGTGGAGGTGTCTCTTGCGTGATAGGAACCATATCTTCAACTTCCACTACCTGAGTGTCATCTTGAAGAATGGATGTCTTCTTCTCGCTTGATCCCATCGAGAAGGCTCCCCATACGATGAGCAGAGCTACGACGAGACCAATTTCCCCGAAGAGCGTTCTCCTGTTTTCGAGATTTGCTTTTGGTGTTTTCTTGACTTCCATATTCTGTCAGATTAAATATCTATCTTTGTCGAAGGTTATAATGCCCCCTTCAAGGCACTCAAAGTTAGAAATAATAATTTTCATTTCAAATATTTTGAATTATTAGTTGTAGATTTGTGAAAACTTTTGGCATGATTAGGTATTATAGTGAAAATGTGATATTTAGCCTATCCGGAAAGAGGTTTAACAACAGGTGGCTGAGGGCCGTCGCAGAGTCAGATAATTTCTCATTAGGCAATATATCAATTATCTATTGCTCAGATAGTTACATTCTTGACATGAATGAAAAATTTCTCAGACACGACTATTATACTGACATTATCACTTTTGACTATTCCAAGGGCAATGTTCTTTCTGGTGATTTATTCATTAGCATCGACAGCGTTAAGGATAATGCAGCTAGCTTTGGAGCTACCTTCGAAAATGAGCTTGATAGGGTGATGGTGCATGGAGTGCTTCATCTCATGGGATACGATGACCATACTGATGCTGAACAAAAGGTGATGAGAGAAAAAGAAAATGAATATCTTGCATTGAGGGAAAAGATGCTTGCGGAGGAACAAAATGAATATTCAAAATGAATATGATGTAATAGTCGTGGGCGGAGGCCATGCTGGCTGTGAGGCGGCGTCGGCTGCCGCTAACATGGGCTCTTCTGTGCTTCTGATAAACGCAGATCTTTTCAGTTTTGCCCGAATGTCTTGTAACCCTGCGGTCGGCGGAATAGCCAAAGGTCAGATAGTCCGTGAGATTGATGCGCTGGGTGGACAGATGGGACTGGTCACCGATGCTACCACTCTTCAGTTCCGAATGCTGAATCGTTCGAAGGGGCCGGCCATGTGGAGCCCACGTGCGCAATGCGACAAAATAGCATTTTCTCTACGTTGGCGAAAAATCCTTGAAACTACTTGTAAATTAGATATTTACGCCGATTTTGTGGTTTCTTTCCTCTTCGAGAATTCAAAAATCTGTGGAGTTCGTACGAATACTGGGGCAATTTTCAAATCTCAGGCGGTTATACTGACCACGGGAACCTTCCTAAATGGCCGACTCTTCATTGGCCGCACAACTTTCGAGGGAGGCAGAATCGGCGAGCTTTCTTCTCATGGCCTGACCGAGCAACTAGTTTCGCTTGGACTTAGTGCTGGAAGAATGAAAACGGGTACTCCTCCTAGAATCGATATTTCCTCTGTTGACACGTCGAAGCTTACTCGACAACTCGGCGATGAAAATCCAGAGAGGTTCTCTTTCATGAACATTCCGTCTGCCGTTCAAGCTTCTGGCAAGCAGATGCCTTGTTTCATTCTTCATACTAACGAGAAAGTTCATGATATTCTCAGGTCTGGCTTCAGTGAATCACCTCTCTTTACAGGGATGATTACTGGCAAGGGACCTCGATATTGTCCAAGCATTGAAGATAAACTTAGAGTATTTCCGGATAAAACTGCTCATCAGCTTTTTCTTGAACCAGAAGGAGCAGACACTACTGAATATTACCTTCAGGGTTTCTCCTCCTCTCTACCGCTTCAGGTTCAGCTGGATGCTCTTCATCAGATTCGGGGTTTGGAGAATGCTAAAATATTCAAGCCTGCATACGCAGTGGAATATGACTATTTCGATCCAACTCAATTAAAGCCTAACCTCGAGCTTAAGGATATTGAAAACCTCTTTTTTGCTGGGCAGATTAATGGCACCACTGGCTATGAAGAGGCGGCTGGTCAGGGTCTTATCGCTGGCATTAATGCTTCTTTGAAGGTACAAGAAAAGGAGCCGTTCATTCTTCATCGTGATTCTTCTTACATCGGCGTTCTCATTGACGACTTGATTACAAAGGGCGTTGATGAGCCTTATAGGATGTTTACTTCTCGTGCTGAATTCAGAATTCTTTTAAGGCAGGATAATGCAGATGAGAGGCTGACGGCTCTTTCTCATTCTATTGAGCTGGCTTCTGATGAGCGCTACAAGATGGCCATGAGGAAGTATGAGATGCGAGACAAATTACTGGAATTCTGCCAGGACGTCAATCTTAAGGCTGATTCTGTCAATGAATATCTTATTTCTCGTGGGTCTACGACGATTTCTGAATCAAAGAAAATATCAGATCTGGCCTCTCGTCCGGAAATAACACTTGCTGAACTTATGGGTTTTGTTCCACGTGGAACAAAAGGAGGTGTTAGCGAGATGCCTCTAGCAAAGGAAATCGTTGAATCAGCAGAAATTTGCATTAAATACAAAGGCTACATAGACCGCGAGAAAGAAATTGCCGATAAGATTGCACGCCTAGAGAATCTGAAAATTCCAGAAGATTTCGATTTCGACAAGGTTTCCGGCTTAACCATTGAATGCAGACAGAAATTCAAGCGATACCGCCCACACACCATCGCCCAAGCTTCCCGCATCTCCGGAGTCTCCCCTGCCGACATCTCTGTTCTTCTAGTCTATTTTGGCAGATAATACTATCAACGCCACATCGCACTGAACACACCCCAGGCTCTACGAACGCCTCCCGTCGTCCTGAACTTGATCTAGCGCTTACGATTGACCGTCATTGAATGATTTACAGCATCTTGAGAGCCGATTTGATCACATCTTCCACCTTAGCTTTCGGATCCGCTTTTAGTATCGATTGAACGGCTTTATTGACGTTCTGCTTAGAAAAACCTAGCATGATGAGGGCGCGGCAAGCTTCTTCAACTATTTCGTTGTGGCCGACGGCAAATATTTCCGTAGAATCAGCCCCCTCGCCTTTCACGATTTTATCTTTGAGTTCAATGATTACCTTTTGAGCGCTCTTTAGGCCAATGCCCTTCACGCTCTTGATTTTAGCTACGTCATTGGAAAGAATAGCCTGGCGAATTTCTTCAGCTGAAAGCGAAGAAAGCATCATCCTGGCAGAGCCAACGCCGACTCCTGAGACTCCAATTAATAGTTCGAATAACTCTCGTTCGTCCTTTGTGGCAAATCCGTAAAATTCCTCATCGTCCTGTCTTATGTGGTGATGAATATAGGCGATGCCATCTGCTTTTCCTTCCAATGCCTGGTAGGTTTGGAGAGAAATCAGCATGCTGTATCCGATGCCGTTGTTATCGATGACAACCGACATCGGAGAGAGCTCAACTATTTTGCCTTTGACGTAATCTATCATATTCATAAAATATTAGCCCATACAAAAATAGTCTATTTAAGTGAAATCAGGAATAACTTTGCTAAATTTGAAATTTGAAATTTTATTGAAGATGAATGTTGAAGATATAAGAGCGCTGTTCCCAGCATTGAGCCAGAAGGTCTATGGCAAGCCTTTGGTGTATTTCGACAATGCTGCCACGGCTCAGAGGCCTCAATCCGTGATAGATGCTTGGGTACGGTTAGCAAAAGGGCCGAATGCGAATATTCATAGAGCAGTCCATCATCTTGCGGTTGAAGCTACCGAAGAATATGAGAGCACGCGCGACGAGGTGCAGAAATTCATCAATGCAGGCAGTAGAGAAGAGGTTATATTCACTTCTGGCACAACTGCTTCCATCAATTTAGCAGCCTTCTCTTTCGGCGAGGCATATATTCATGAAGGAGATGAAATAATTGTGTCGGAGTCGGAGCATCACTCGAACATAGTGCCTTGGCAGATGCTTTGCCAGCGAAAAAAGGCCGTGCTGAAAGCCATACCTGTCGATGAGGACGGGAACCTGAAATTGGATGAGTTTAGGAATATGTTTACGGCTCGTACGAAGCTGGTTGCCGTAACTCAGATTTCCAACGTTTTGGGTCTCATCAACCCAATTAAAGAGATTGCAAATATTTGTCATTCAAATAATTGCCCAATTCTTGTCGATGGCGCGCAAGGAATCGTGCATGAAGGAATAGATGTTCAGGACATCGATTGCGATTTCTATGCGTTCTCTGGTCATAAGATTTATGCTGCTAGCGGCACGGGGGTGCTTTATGGCAAGAAGCGTTGGCTGGAGGAAATGGTTCCGTGGCAGGGTGGCGGCGAAATGATTGATCATGTTAGATTTTCCGGCACCACATATGCTCCGCTGCCTGAAAAATTCGAGGCAGGCACGCAAAACATAAATGCCACGCCAACATTGAAACCTGCCATTGAGATGGCTAGAATGATGAAGGATAAGGATGTGCAAGCGTACCAAAATTCAGTGCGGGATTATCTGCTTCATGAGCTGACTGCTGATAGGCGTATTAGGCTGTTCGGCGTTCCACATGGAACAAACGAGAAAATCTCGCTCTTCTCTTTTGCAGTGCAAGGCACTCATCATGAGGATCTTGCACTTATCCTTGACAAAATGGGCATAGCTACGAGATCTGGCCAGATGTGTGCGGAACCGATAATGGACAAGTACGGGGTTACTGGCATGCTGAGAATATCCCTCGCTCCGTATAACACCATGGAAGAAGCAGAATATTTCATAAAATCGCTTGATAAGGCAATTTCGATGTTAGCATAAGGAGGAAATATGAAAACGCTTGAAGAGGCAAAGCAAGCTGTAATCGATGATTTCTCGATGTACGATGAGTGGCTGGATAAATATGAATATCTCATCGAGCTGGGGAAGAATCTGGGGCCTTTCCCCGAGGCTTCGAAAACGGAGGATAATATTATAAAAGGTTGTCAATCAAGAGTTTGGCTGGATTACAAGGTCAAAGATGGGAGAATATATTTCTCCGCTGACAGCGATGCCATCATCACGAAGGGTATCATTTCGTTGCTGATCAGCGTCTATTCCGGCAGGACTCCGCAAGAAATCACGCATGACGATTTCGGCTTCATAAACGAGATTGGGCTGAAAGAAAACCTCTCCCCTACTCGTGCCAATGGGCTCGTTTCAATGATAGATACTATTAAGGCGGTGGCGTTGGAGAATTGCAAATAAGAGATAGAGTCTGAGTCAAGTTAGGATGACGGGATGGGACGTTCAGGATCTAAAAATCAAAAAAATATGACAGAAGAAAATAATAATAGAGAAGTACTTACAGCGGAGGACGTGAAAGAGCTGGCTCCGTTGTACGACAACGTGATCCTGGCCTTGAAACAGGTTTATGACCCGGAAATCCCAGTGAATATTTACGACCTAGGGCTGATATATGAGCTGAATATCAACAAGGAACACGATGTCTTCATTAAAATGACATTCACAGCGCCGACTTGTCCGATGGCTGACGATGTGCTGGCCATGGTGAAATCCGGTGTCGAAGACGTTCCTGGCGTGAAAAGCGTAGAAGTTGAGCTCACTTTCGAACCGGTGTGGGACAAGAGCATGCTTTCCGATGAGGCTAAAGTTGAGCTAGGCCTGGAAGACGACTTCGAGCATCCGGTGAGGGACTGATTCACAGACGTATCTTTTCTAGCGGAATACCAATCAATTGTCCGGCAAAATACTGAATATTGAAACATATTAGCCTATGTCACACGGAATTAGTAAAATAAATGCCAAGGATTTCGTAAAGAAGTGGAAAGGCAAGGGAAACGAGAACCAGGATTGCCAGAAGTTCTGGATTGAACTTCTGGAATGGGTTTTCAATGTGCCCAGCAAAGACACTCACGATTTCATTACATTTGAAAAACCTGTCGTTGTCAATGGAATCACGAATTTTATCGATGTCTATCTTCCGTCCACATGGCATGGATGAGGGTCACGGGTGGCAGGCTAAAAGCGATTACAGATATTCAAAAGACATCGTCTACAACAATTTCCCTTGGCTGGAACTTGCAGACGGGCAGAAATCCCGCATTGAGAAGGCTGCGCAGGCTGTTCTTGACGCTAGGGCTCTCTACCCGGACAGCTCACTGGCCGACCTCTACGACGAGACTACCATGCCTCCAGAACTACGCAAAGCCCATAAAGACAACGACTCAGCCGTCCTCGCTGCATACGGCCTCCCAGAAGATACCCCAGAGTCCAGCATCGTCACTCATCTATTTACCCATTACGCACGATTAATCAATCGATAGATCGACTCACCTTATCATTCAAAGCTCTCCCTTGGCATCCCGAGTTTTACTCTGTTATCATTAGCTTTCTCACAGTCATTCCGTGCTGTCCCCTATCATCCTACTCTCCCGCTCGCTATCCTGCTGACATAAACCCACGGAAAAACCATTTCATTGCGCTCGCCCTATATGTGTAGTACAGACAATCACGCCTTCATTTCACTCTGAGGTACATTAGCTGTACTATATCTCCGAGTAGCACAGCCGCAGATTCTCAGTACTTCATCTCCAGAGATTGCTGGGTTCAAGTCCAAAACCCTGTGTTAAAGAATGTCATTCTGCGACTCCTGTATTTTCCTGGAGGTAATGCGATGCGCAAGCGATTATGTTGGGGTGTACCTGACCGATAGGGTAGACAAGAAGCGTTTCTCATGTGCTTGATAATCAATATATTCGTTAGCATCAATTGCTCACACGGCCTGATTTTTAATATGGGTGAGCAACGCCCTGTTGATAATCAATTATTTACGAAGATGTTTTGCTCACCCCTAGGAGATTTCATGGTTGTCGCTGCGAGGAATGTATCCCAGCTTGAAATCACCACAATGAATGGCCACGGCGTAAGCATCGAACTTGTTCATTTTGAACAACCATAGTTCATTCCGGACACGATCCGGAATCTAGGTACACGAAGAACAGATCCTGAATCAAGTTCAGGATGACGAGGTGGGTCGTTCAGGATCTGAAACAAGTTCAGGATGACGTGGTGGGTCATGCAGGATGACGTGGTGAATCGTGCAGGGTGATGTGTAGGGAGTCGTGTTCATTATTTCCTACGTCATCTGGGCTTGACCGGAATCTAGGCTTGCTTCTCCCACGTCATCCGGGCTTGTCCCGGAATTCATCTACTTCAGATTGGCCTGCGTAGGCCAAACCATCTTGCTGGCCTAGCGGTGCTGCTTGAATAACCAGGTCATGAAGTCGGGTTCGTTGAAGGCGGGGGTCCAGGAGCCGTGGCCGCAGGCGATATATTCCTTATACTCTACCTTGGCGCCTAGACTCTTTAGCTTGAGGTAGGCGCTTCTGGAGCAATTCACTGGCACAGTCGCATCGGCGTCGCCGTGATAGATTCTTATATTGAAAGATGGCTTATGGGTGAAGCGATCAACGTTTATTGCGCCGCAGATAGGAATAGCTGCAGCGAAGAAATCAGGGTAGCGGGCGATCAGGTTGTATGTCGCCATTCCGCCCATCGAAAGCCCCATGACGTATATTCGTTTAACGTCTACTTGTCCGGAGCTGATATATTTCAGCACAAGTTCCATGACTGCCTTCATCAGGGGCGTTTCAGAAGGGTTAGCCGGCATGTTTTCGTGTTCGAAGTCGGGGCGGCTAGAATATGCCCAATAGCCGTCTTCAGGGCACTGCGGGAATAGCACGAAAGCTGGATGTTCTTCGCGGTTCACTGGGTTCAGGAACATCTGGCTGCCGTGAGTCAGCTGCTTTTCATTATCCGAGCCCCTTTCGCCCGCCCCATGCAGGAACAGCACCAAAGGATATTTCTTGCCTTGCTTCATTTCTTTCGGAGCGAGGAAGCGGTAAGGTAAGGTTGTGCCATTGGAGGCCTTGAAAACATCTTTTCCATAAATCCCCTGAGCTAATGAAGAGGCAGCTGCCAATAATGATAGAGCCAACGCTAAAAAAAACTTTTTCATATTCATGGAATATTCTAAATTATCAATATTTAAGTGTCCTATCTGCCGCCTCCGCTGAAATTGTCTGGTCTCAAGGGATAGAGCCCTTTAGAACCTTTATCTGCCACCTCCGCCGAAGCCACCGCCGGAGAAACCGCCGCCACCGCCAAAAGACGCGCCTCCGCCGAAACCGTCGCTAGAGTCGGATAACGAGGATTCGACTGAGTTGAGGAAAGCGGACTCGTACATATTCGTGGAATAGAGATGCGTCATGAATATGACATCGGAAAGGTCGAAGTCCTCACCTTCCACGGACAACCCTGCCAACTTCTCGTAATCAGGGCAGATATGCTTGATTTCCTTGTAGACCCTGTCGGCAATGCCGAACAGAGTGGCAAAGATGAGATAATTGTTCCATAGCTGGACTTCGGCCACTCCCCTCTCGTCGATCAGAGTGAACTCCTGGAGGTAATTCTTAAGTCCGAACACTTCCCTGACTTCCTTTGCCTTCAGAGACCACAGGCTCAGCTTGTCGTCGGCATCGTCCACCCAATCCGCCAGCAGCTTGCTGTTCGATTCTTGGGCGCTCCAGCGTTTCAGCTCGTTCTTCTCCATGATTCCGTTCTCCCCTGCCGCCTCTTTCAGTATCTCGTAGAGAGACTTTTCGCACCTGAGGTCTTTTTCGTCGCAACTGAAAACCACTTCACCGGCATCTGAGCCAGCGGACGAGTCGACATAATCATTTATTTGCAGGACTTTATTTCCCTTCCTGTCCAAAGTTACGCTGAAAACCTTTTTGTAGAAAAGCCGCATCACATAGGCAGCGATCAGGTTTTTTTTGGCTTGTCTGTCTGGCTTGAAAGTTTTGTAGACGTTGAATGCTTTGCGCAGGCTGCCTTCGGCAGGCACGGAACGAAACCAAGTAACGTCCTTGACATTCTTGCACCCGAGCAGTTCCTTTCGGCGCTTGCGCCTGTTGATCGCATCAGCAATGAAAGCATAGATTACAGCCAGTATTCCAAGTCCTATTACCAAATAGAAAATGAGACTCCAGAAGTCTATGCCACTCTTCTGCTTGTAGCTGCTACCCTTGAAGGCCTTCGCTCGCAAGTCATCGAAAGTCCCCTTTCCCTCTACGGCAGGCGAGAATATGCCTTTGGAGAAGCCAGCCAGGACTATGAGTCCGCTTTTCTCGGAGAAAGGCTCGTTGCTGCGGGCTACGATGCTTCCGTCCTCGAAGTTGATTTCGCCGTTGAAACCAAATGCCCAGATTCGCGAATTGTCGCTGCTGAATGTGGTGTCTTCCTTGAATATTCTGACTTCGGCGTACTGCGGAGCCGGATTTTGCCCACGTGAAAGGAACATGAAGTTGAAGCCGTCCATGTCTTCATGGCTCTGAACGAGACCACCCAAGGAATAGTTTATAGTGAATTCGTGGGAGCCGTAACTCCCTACCCCCCAGCAGAGCTCACAACCATTCTCCTTCCTTACGACTCCGCAGCGCCCAGCCTTTTCTTCAAGACTTCGGTCTATGTCCCATTCGTCCACTTCGGACACGAACTGATGCCCTTCTTCGTCTATGACTTGCAATCCCCCGACAGTCATGTCTCCGAGATTGCCAATCACTTTGTACCATTCGGTGATCTGGCCTGTGACGTAAATCTGCCAGCGTTCCGTGACCAAGGCAGAGCCGTCGTCATGCAGGCTTACCCTGATGATTACTGAGTCTACCTCGCTGGCAAGAGCCGTCGCAGTGAGGCAGAGAGCCGCAAGCAACGAGAATATATTCCTGAAAAATGTCATTTAGGAATTCTTTCCGCCATTGAATATGCTGCCGATGCCAGGCATCTCGGATTTCTCCTTATCTTCGGCAAGATATTCAGCGGTAGTGAAATGCAGCATGTTCGCCACTATCGAGGAAGGCCACTGGCGCACCATCGTGTTCAGTTTGGTCACGCAGTCGTTGTAGACCATTCTGGAGAGGCGCACGTTTTCCTCGTATTGCTTGATGCCATTCATGCTGTTGTTGAAAACATCGTTCGCTTTCAGCTCCGGATAGCGCTCCACGACCACGTTCAGCCTGCCCAGGATGTCGTTCACTGCGGCATTCTGCTGGTTCACGTCTTCGGCGGTGCTAGGTGTGCTGATCTTGCGCTGCCCGATGACATCCATCAGGGTGTCGTGCTCGTGAGCGTCATATTGCTTCGTCATTTCAACCAAGGCTGTGACAGCATCCCAGCGGGTCTTCAGCTGAGCGTTTATCTGACCTATGGCATTCTTCATCTTCTCCTGTAAAGAAACGAGCTGGCGCTGGGTGGAGAGTATGTAAAGCAAGCAGATCGCCACTATGGCGATGATGACGATGATTGTGGTTGTCATAATTAGTCTGTTGTCTGATTGTCCAAAAATATAATTATTTGACGTAGAAATCAAAAAATTTTGAGATTTCAATAAAAGAACCGAAATTAAATGAATAAATATTTGAGTTATGGGATTCGTCACTATTTATTTTTCGCTTGGAAGCAATCTTGGAATAAGAGAAAAGAATATCGTCACAGCTATAAGCCTGATGGATAAGGCCTTTGGCTGCAGATGCGTCACGCTTTCCAAATTCATAGAGACGAAGCCTATGGGATTCACTGGGGGTAAATTCTTGAATGCTGTTGCGTTGTACAAGGTTTTAATGCAAGAAGGGGCTGTGGAGAAAGGGGCTCTGGATGTGCTGGATAAGGTGAAGGCCATAGAGCGGTCGATGGGAAGGACGGATGAGCCTGAATATGACGCCGATAGCAAAAGAATATACCATTCCAGGATCATAGACATAGATATTCTGTTCTACGGGAACGAGCGTATTGATAATGAAAGGCTTACTATTCCGCACAAGGACATTGAGAATAGGCCGTTCGTGATGGTGCCGCTCAAGGAGATTGCCGAGCCGTCGCTGATGGAGGCTTTTCCTGAATATTTTGAATGAAGGTTGGGCTGATAGGTTGGCTATTTCCATCGGCCGAAGAGCTCGACTGAGAAACGGAAGCCGAGAGCCTGATATTTCCAGTTTCTGGCGGAAAGGTATATTCCTAGAGAAAACAGGCGGTTGGTGAAAGCGTAGCCATATTCAGTGTAGGGATGGATGCTGTCAGTGAGAAGGAAGTTGACATAGAAACGTTCTTTTTCAATCATTTCGCTGAAGAAAGGAATCATATAGGAAATCATCATCGGCTGCTCGTAGGTCAGGTTCGATCGATAGTAATATTTAGAGACGTTGTACCAAGCAGGATTCAGCAACTGGAATTCGCCGCTCCAGTCATCGTTCCAGCCGCCGGGAAGATTATTCTCTCGGAAATTGGAATAGTCCAGGAAGTAAATGTCCTGGCTTTTGTCGGTGTAAAGCCCGCCTCCGACCCTGATTGACATGGAGCTAACATTGCTGAAATTCTTGATCCAGCTCATGTCGCCCTCGAATTTCTCATATTCAATTCCTGATTTCATAACTCCCTTGATGCCTCTTTCATAGTCAAGAGTCAGCACCGGTCCCTTCTCTTTAAATGGCTTGAAAGTGAGTTCCAGGCTCGGGGCGAAAGTCTTGTAAACCGTTGGCTGCCCTGCCTCTTCGAATTCCTTTTTATCAACTGGCGACCGTCTGTGGTATGTTGCGCAAATCTCTGCGCTGAACCAGTCCGTAAAGTCGTAAGCCACATGAAGTTTGTAATAATTGTCGGTGTAATATTTCAGGTCCATGTTCTTGAAACGGATGGAATCTGGGTTCATCTTAATCAGCATTTCACGCACGGAAGAGTTCGTGATGCGGTTTCCGTTTCCGACCGTGAAATCTATCGTGCCGTTCCTTCCCGCATCGAAAACATAGGAGAACGGGGCATCGAGGAAAAACTGCCTCTTGGAGAACATATATCCCATTTTGACACGAAAATGGAAGTCTGAATTATCGGTGAGCACATATTTTCCGCGAATGTCGTACCTGTAACTGAGACCCTTGCTGTGGGAATAGTTCAGGTAGCTTGGGTTGAGGAGAGGGGAGAATTTCACGGACAGGTTATCTTTGGGTCCGAGGCCGGTGGTGAAGCTGTTCATTAATGCCTGTTGCATGGTGTTCCATGCCTTTTTGTAAATCTTGTTCTCGATCTTGTCTTTCTTGCTGACGGGATTCACGTTCTGAAGGGAATCGTACCTTGCATAAATAGCTTTGTCTGCCTCGGTAAGCTGGCAAGGCCGAAGGCTGTCAAGGGAATATTGCGTCGAGACGGAATCTGGGAAGTCTTTCGGGGATAGAAACAGGCAGAAGATGCTAGCTTTCAGCTTATTGTTCATGAAGCTGAAAGAGACTGTGAGGTCGCTCCTGACAGGCAGCACTGGAATGGATTCGTTCATGTCCATGTCAATGTTGAACTTGAACAGGTCGTATTCCCCTGCGAATTTGGTTCTTAATACTTTTCCTGAGGCTTTGTCGATCACTGCCTCTCCTTTTACGAATTGAGTGTTCTTGACCCGGGGCTTGAATATTATGCGAGAGGTGCTGTCGGTGACTTCGGTTATCTTATACCTGTAGAATTTTGCGTTTGTCTTGTTGAAAGGTGACAGAACGTTATTCTTGAAAAAGGTTTTTGAATATATGTCAGGGGTATATAGCTCGATTATGGGCAGCATGGCATCGTTCTTTATCGGAATGGTGCCGTCGGATGCCAGGTCGATTTTTTCCCTAGCCTTGGCGTCGTTGAACCAGACCGTCCCATAGTATTCCTTTATGTAGTCCGGATGCTCTTTAGAGATTACGTAAAGGGTAGGTATGAGCCTCATTATGCTGTTGCGATTCTCCGTGTGGATTAGCCACTTCACGTAGACATCGCTTTTCTGCTCCTGGGTTCCTCCATTCACGGAGCTCGAAAAGGCCATGATTTTCCGTACGATGTCCGACTTGCTATCCGTGAATTTAGCCTTTACGGTGTCGCACGCAAGAATCGTGTCCACGACTATCGGCACTTCGGCATAGGCAGTCAGGGATATCAGCGAGAAAAAGGCGGCCAGCAGTAGCTTCCCTGCCTTAAATATTATTATGTTATGAACTTTCACTATTAATATAATGGTTCGTGCGTCAAGTCGATTCCATCAGTTTCCTGAGGTCGGTAGAGAGAAATTCCTCAATGGACATGGCTCCATCGGTGCCAACCGTGAACGCAAGGTCAGGATGGAACTTTTCTCTGAATACAGATATGCCTTTGTTGAACGAGTTAGCTCCGCTCTTGACCTCAATTGCTAAACACTTGAGGTTGTCTGCCACCACGAAGTCAACCTCGTCTTTCCCGTCACGCCAATAGAATATTTTATAGCCCCATTCATCCGCAAGATTCAGAAGGTGAGCCCCCACGGCGCTTTCCATCCATCTTCCGAGAATTTTCGGAGAGAGAAACACGTCTTCGTAGCTGTCATCTGAGAGTGCGCTCAGCAGGGCTGTGTTGTAAACCATCAGTTTGGGCACGGAATTATATTTTCTTGCATTGTCTACAGAATATTTCTGCAGGCCGCAAAGGAGCCGCGATTCGTCAAGAGTATTGAGATAATTTGCAAGGGTAGTGACATTTCCGCTATCCTGTAGCCGGCCGAGTATCTTATTGAGCGACAGCTCTTTCCCTGAATATTCGCACCCAAGCTCCATCAGCCGGCGCATCAATTCGGGTTTCAGGATAGCCTTCGTGCCAATCACATCTTTCTCGACAGCAGGAGCTATGATGCTGTCCTTGACATATCTTTTCCATCGCCTAACTTCTTTGATATATCGCGCACCTCCAGGGTAGCCACCGAAAAAGACATATTCATTAAGGCTGAATCCGAAAGCCTCCTTCATTTCAGGGTAGTTCCAGTGCGGCATGAGGATGAGTTCAAAGCGTCCTGCCAGCGATTCCGTGAGTCCATCTTTGATAAGGAGGCGAGAGCTTCCAAGCAGTACCACTTTCAGATTCACGTCATGGAATGTGTCTGCATCCCACTCTTTCTTAACTACCTCGCTCCAGTTGTCGATTTTCTGAATCTCATCAATTACTAGCAGGAACTCCTTGTAGCCGAAATTCTGCATCCTGAGCCTTGCTGCCGCCCAGACCTCGCTGATCCAGCCTCTGTTTGATTTATCTACGGAATCCGCATTCTCGAAAAGATATGGAACGGGGCTGTTTTCAAGGACCTGCCGTACCATCGTAGATTTGCCGATCTGCCTTGAGCCAGAGATAACTTGAATCGTTGCTCTCGGTTCCTGGATTCTGGACATCAATATGTCATATTGTTTGCGTCTGAACATCGTTGGAATGAGTATTTATTCTCTCTGCAAATATGCAAAAATTCTCAATTTAACGCAAAAAAATTCTCAATCTATGGCCTGAAAATTCTCAATCTGCACCAAAAAAAACGTGACACTGGCGTGCGTGTATGTGCTAGAAGTTGTTGTAGTTCACGGCTTTGCGAGTGCTCCGAATGCTCATTGAAGGGAACCAGATGTCGTCTGGCGTGAGGCCGCAGGAATCGATGGCTTCGAAGCAATATTCCAGTCTCCCAAGGTTGTCTGCGCCCATATTGTTTGTGCCGAAGGTGAACTTTATCCCACGAGCCTTGGCCCTCTTTATGATGTCGAAGCTAGGAATGCGGTAACGGGCGTTGATTTCCAGCGCCATGTGATATTTCTCAAGCACGTCCAGAACCTTGTCCACTCGCCCCGAAGTCCACAACTTTTCGTAATCCTTTTGCATCGCATCCGGGAGGTAAGTCGGGTTCGCATAGAAATCTGCTGGCTCGTTCGTGAGAATCTTCACTGTCTGATCCACTATGTAGTCCATGTACTGCTCCTGGGTCATTCCGTACAGGTTGACCTCCTCTGGGTGGTACAAGCGAGTGATTTTGCCCTTCTTGTCCACTATGGTCATGGCATCCGTGAAGAGATATTCAAAGGCACTGAGAGTCTCCGGCTTTACGGTGGTTATCCATTTTCGGCCCTCGCCCTGCACGCCATACAGGAACGGAGAGAGCTTCACATCGTCAATATATTCATATAATTCCTTGTCTGTAGCATACATTCTGCCGTCTCCCCCTTCGCCGGCATTAGGCGACACTCCGTAGTTTATGCCATAGTTGAGGGACCTGCCCCAGGCTATTTCTTTGGTGAGGCCGCCTTTTAGGTGCACGTGGTAGTCGATTACAGGGAAGCCCTGCTGCTGCAGGCGTATGACTTTGTCGCTTTGCTCGTCAACAGGTGGAAGCGTGTCGGACGGGTTCTTTTCCCCTTCTGGCAATGCGCTGATTTTAATGTCTTTAACCTTGGTCAGTCCGATGCTGCCTTTGAAATAGCACTCCCCTTTTCCAAGGAGCATGCCGGAATATTCATCTATCCTGAAAGGCTTTTCTGGTTCGGTGTAGCAGACGATTTCTATGTCATTCAATTTAACGCTGATATTTTTGCCGCGCACTGCTAATTCGAAGTTAAACCATTCATTGTCAGGCACTATGGAGCGGTAACGATTTCTTATGCCGGTGAGGCTTCCCGTCTTTGTGGTGCCGTCAATCGCTCCCCCGTGGAACCTGACTTCGTAGCCACTGGTACCGTCGGAGGCGAAGAGCAGGTCTGCCGCCGATGTGTTGTCGGTCATTACTTGGCAAGTGAGCTTGAAATTCTCAGAAGGACATTTTACTTTGACTGTGCTGCCAGGCTTGAGGTCTGCCGTGGTAGGATTGCCGCAGGAAGCAGCTATTGCAGCAACCATGACGGCGAAAAATAAATGAATATGTTTCATCGCGATGTGGTTTAATATGCAAAAATATGAAATCACGGACAAATTGCATAAATTTGTAGACTGTAAATTATTTAAGGATATCATGACACAGGACGAACTGTTCAAGGTGCTGGTTGCGCATTGCAAGGAGTACGGATTCATATTCCCATCCAGCGAAATTTATGACGGTCTGGCGGCAGTCTATGACTATGGCCAGAATGGCGTGGAATTGAAGAATAACATCAAGCAGTATTGGTGGAACGCCATGACCAGACTGAATGAAAATATAGTGGGAATAGACTCTTGCATATTCATGCATCCTAAGACTTGGGTGGCATCTGGGCACGTGGCTGCGTTCAACGACCCTCTGATAGATAATAAAGACTCCAAGAAAAGGTACCGCGCAGACAACCTTATCGAGGACTATCTCGGAAAGATAGAGGAGAAGATGAACAAAGAGGTGGAGAAGGGCCGCAAGCGCTTCAGGGATGCTTTCAACGAGGAGCAGTTCAAGGCTACGAATCCGAATTACCTCCGCGAAAAGACAAAATACGAAGAGGTACATAATCGTTATGTGGCTGCAGAGCAGGCCAACGATCTGAAAGAGTATAAGCAGATCATCCTGGACTGCGACATCGTGGATCCTATTTCTGGAACCAAGAACTGGACTGACGTGCGCCAGTTCAACCTGATGTTCTCCACTCAGATCAGCAACACAGGCGATGCGGACGACAAAATCTACCTTCGCCCTGAGACAGCCCAGGGCATATTCATTGAATATCTCAACGTGCAGAAGACGGGCCGCATGAAGATTCCTTTCGGAATCGCACAGATAGGCAAGGCTTTCAGGAATGAAATCGTCGCCCGCCAGTTCATATTCAGGATGAGGGAATTCGAGCAGATGGAAATGGAATTCTTCTGCCGCCCTGGAACCGAGATGGAATGGTTCAAAAAGTGGAAAGAAGCGCGCATGAAGTGGCACGTGAACCTGGGCATGGGAGCTGAAAATTACCGCTTCCATGACCATGAGAAGCTGGCTCACTATGCCAATGCCGCCACCGACATAGAGTTCAACTTCCCTTTCGGCTTCAAGGAGCTTGAAGGAATACATTCCAGAACGGATTACGACCTTAGCAATCACCAGAGGCTCTCAGGGAAGAAAATCCAGTATTTCGACCCGGAGACCGGCGAGAGTTACGTGCCATATTGCGTGGAGACTTCAATCGGCGTGGACAGGATGTTCCTGGCTGTGCTGAGCCATTCGTACCGCGTAGAACAGCTTGAAGGTGGGGAATCAAGGGTGGTGCTGAGCATTCCTGCCCCTCTGGCTCCGGTGAAGGCAGCCGTGCTGCCTCTGCTCAACAAGGATGGTTTGCCGGAGAAGGCTCAGGAGTTGATGAACCTTTTGAAATACGACTTCAACTGCCAGTACGAGGCAAAGGACACGATCGGAAGGCGCTATCGCCGTCAAGATGCCATAGGAACGCCATTCTGCGTGACCATAGACCACGATACCCTGGAGGACAACGCAGTGACTATCCGCGAGCGCGACACCATGGAGCAGAGAAGGGTGCCGATTGCCGAGGTGCACGACATCATCGACAGGCAAGTTAATATGAACAACCTGCTTCGCAGCCTGTAGTCATGACTTACCGAGGCTCTGGCGTCAAGGGATTCGCAAAGGGGCGGGCTTTCGTCGTGAAAGAAGGCGAAGGCAGAAATCCTTTTGAAGATATTCCTGAAGGCAGCATCCTCGTTTCTAAGAATATTTCGTTAGCCGACTCTGTTTTTGTCGATTTCAAGAGGGTTGTTGGCATGGTCACAGAAGAACCAGATGCTGACGGGCAGGTTTGTACTCTTGCCAGCGGACTTGGCATTCCTGCAGTGAGTGGCATAGAGAGCTGCACAAAAAATATAGTGACAGGCGACAGGCTTTTAATTCGTAATCTGGATGTTTTAGTTAATCCGGACTTAATAGAGGTCAATGAATTCGAAGAATTGCGCCGAAATTCAGACAGACAGCTAAGCCTCGACATCTGAAAAGCTTTCACTTTTAAAAAAAGATTGCTATCTTTAACTCGCATATAAACGACGAACTTAAAAATAGCAATGATGGAAGGAGGATTGTATAGTCCTGCCTATGAGCATGATGCGTGCGGAATAGGCATGGTGGTGAATATTCATGGGAATAAAAGTCACGCTTTGGTGGAGAATGCGCTGGTCGTGCTAGAGAATATGCGCCATCGCGGTGCCGAAGGAGCAGACAACAAAACCGGTGACGGTGCCGGAATTCTTTTGCAGATTCCACATGAATTCATTCTGTTGAATGGCATTCCTGTACCAGAGAAAGGTAAGTATGGGACTGGGATCGTTTTCCTGCCTAAAGATGACTCCAGGCAGGAGAAAATAATATCTGTCATCATAGAAGAAATAGAGCGAGCGGGGCTGCGCCTGATGCATATTCGAGAGGTTCCCACAGACTCATCGTGCCTTGGCCAGGAGGCATTGTCTGCTGAGCCTGACATAAAACAGATTTTCGTGACAGGCATCCCAGATGATCAGGTTTCGGCACTGGACAGGGTCTTGTACAAAATCCGCAAAAAAATCGAAAGACGGATAGAGGACAAAGATTTCTACATATGCTCGCTTTCCAGCAAAGACATCATTTACAAGGGCATGCTTTCAAGCATGCAGCTGAGGCATTACTACCCAGACCTCACAAATCCTTATTTCACGAGCGGCCTTGCTCTTGTGCATAGCCGTTTCTCCACAAATACGTTTCCAACATGGAGCCTTGCGCAGCCATTCAGACTGCTCTGCCATAATGGGGAAATCAATACCATACGTGGAAATCGCGAATGGATGAAAGCCCGCGAGAGCGTCCTGTCGAGCGATGCTTTGGGCGACGTGAGCCAGATTACTCCAGTCATTCAGCCAGGAATGAGCGATTCTGCCAGTTTGGACAACGTGCTTGAATTCCTAGTGATGAGCGGACTGTCGCTGCCCCAGGCAATGGCCATAATGGTTCCTGAGAGTTTCAACGACAAGAATCCTATTTCCGAGGACTTAAAGGCCTTCTATGAATATCACTCCATAATAATGGAGCCATGGGACGGTCCTGCAGCCCTTTTATTCAGCGATGGAAGATATGCTGGCGGAATGCTGGACCGTAATGGGCTGCGCCCTGCTCGTTATGCGATCACAAAAAATGACACGATGGTCGTGGCTTCGGAAGTCGGCGTGCTGGATTTCGATCCTTCTGATGTCGTGGAGAAAGGCTGCCTCCAGCCGGGAAAAATATTGCTTGTAGATACTAAGGAGGGTAGGATTTATCGGGATGAGGAGATAAAGGACTTGCTTGCCTCGGAGCATCCTTATCGCAAATGGCTTAATTCCAACAGGATACAGCTTGAGAAACTGAGGAGCGGCAGGAAGGTTGAGAACAGCGTTGCAGACCTGCTTCGAAAAGAACTCGGCTTTGGTTTTAACGAAGAGGACATAGAAAACGTCATAGTTCCGATGGCCGTGAATGCCCAGGAGCCGACTGCGTCCATGGGCAACGACACCCCTTTGGCTGTGCTCAGCAAGCGTCCTCAGCTGTTCTTCAACTATTTCCGTCAGCAGTTCGCCCAGGTTACTAATCCGGCCATTGACTCAATCCGCGAGAATCTGGTGATGAGCCTTTCCGAATATATCGGCAGGGTTGGCACTGGAATCTTGCACCCAAGCGAGGAGAATTGCAAGATGGTAAGGCTGCCGCACCCGATTCTCACGAATTCGGACCTGGATATTCTCTGCAATATTCGTTATAAAGGCTTTAATACGGTGAAGCTGAAAATGAGCTTCGTGTACTCTGATGGCAAGTCTGATGGGTACGCATTGAGACAGGCTCTGGATGGTCTCTGCCGCGATGCTGTAAAGAGCGTTGAGGATGGTTGCAATTACATTATTCTGTCCGATAAGGATTTACCTGCCGGAGAAGTGCCGATTCCTTCCCTGCTTGCCGTGAGCGCCGTGCATCAATATCTGATCAATGCAGGCAAACGAGTGCAGACTGCATTGATCGTTGAGAGCGGAGAAATTCGCGAGGTAATGCACGCGGCTCTATTGCTGGGTTATGGAGCTAGCGCACTGTGCCCGTATATGACGTATGCTATTCTCGATGACCTCGTGAAGAGGGGAAAGATTCAGGAGAATTACGATACGGCCCAAGCTAATTATATAAAGGCTGTGAAAAAGGGCCTCTATAAGATAATGGCGAAAATGGGAATTTCCACGATTCGAAGCTACAGAGGGGCAAGAATATTCGAAAGCATTGGGCTTGGAGAGTCTCTCCTAAGGGATTATTTCGGTACGGAGATTAGCAGCATTGGTGGAGTTAACCTTGATACCATTGCAGGCGATGCCATTCGTTTCCAGCAAATTGCGTCAAGGGCAGATAATGCAGAAAAAGACGAAGGAATATGCTTTCTTCCCAATGTCGGCCAGTTGCATTATAGGAAAAACGGCGTCAAGCATGCATGGAACCCAGAGACGATAACCATGCTTCAGCTTGCGACGAGGAGAGGGGAATATGACATATTCAAGAAATTCACTCATTTGGCTGACGATAAGGAAGATCCTATATTCATAAGAGATTTCTTGGATTTTAAGAGGAATCCTATTGATATAGAGAAAGTTGAGAGCGAAGAGGCAATAATGAGGCACTTTGTCACGAGCGCCATGTCTTTCGGGGCTCTTTCGAAGGAAGCGCATGAGGCTATAGCAATGGCAATGAATTCTCTAGGTCTCAGGAGCAATACCGGAGAGGGTGGTGAAGATGACGACCGTTTTCATGCAACCGTGGAGGGCATTTCTCTGAATAGCAAGACTAAACAGGTGGCGAGCGGCCGCTTCGGGGTGACTGCTGAATATCTCATGAATGCAGAGGAGCTGCAGATAAAAGTTGCCCAGGGCGCTAAGCCTGGGGAAGGCGGTCAGCTGCCCGGGTTCAAAGTGAACGGCATAATAGCGAGGACTCGTCATTCTATACCAGGAATATCTCTAATCTCCCCTCCGCCTCACCACGACATTTACAGCATCGAGGACTTGGCGCAGCTGATTTTCGACTTGAAAAACGTGAATCCTAGGGCTGCCATCAGCGTGAAGCTGGTTGCTGAGAGCGGGGTTGGCACAATTGCGGCTGGGGTTGCTAAAGCAAAGTCAGATTTAATAGTGATTTCAGGGGCAGAAGGCGGTACGGGTGCCAGCCCGGCATCCAGCATACGTTTCGCTGGGATTCCTGCTGAGATGGGTCTTGCTGAAGCTCAGCAGACGCTCGTCAAAAATGGCCTTCGCTGTAAAGTCCGCTTGCAGGTCGACGGGCAGTTGAAAACTGGCAGGGACGTAATCCTGATGGCTCTGCTCGGAGCAGAGGAGTTCTCTTTTGGCACTGCTGCATTAATAGTGCTCGGATGCGTGATGATGCGCAAGTGCAACCTGAATACTTGCCCGATGGGCTTGGCGACCCAGGACGCGAAACTGAGAGGGCATTTCAGGGGGAACTGGCACTATTTAGTTAATTATTTCAGGTTCCTCGCTCGTGAAGTCAGGGAATATCTTGCCGAGATGGGGTATACCTCTTTGAACGAGATTGTCGGGCACACAGAGTTCATCATCCAGAGAGACGACATTAAAGCGAAAGCTCCACTGGATTTCTCTCGCTTGCTTCATAAGGAAGAAGGCACATTGCATTTCACTACGTCTCAGAGCATTAACCTAGATGACGTGCTGGATAAGAAAATCATTCAGGCATGCCAGAAAGCCATTGATGATCAGGAACAGGTAAACCTGGATTTCCTCATTAAGAATACTGATAGAGCAGTGGGAGCCATGCTCAGCGGCGTTATTGCTGGACGTTACGGGGCTGCTGGATTGCCTGCGAACACTATTAACATCAGGCTTACTGGCTCTGCCGGCCAGAGCTTCGGGGCTTTCCTTATGAAAGGGGTCAGCTTCTCTCTGGAAGGTGAGGCGAATGATTATTTTGGCAAAGGCCTTTCTGGCGGCATCATATCCATGCTGCCACAGGCTAGGAGCACGTTTGCCCCTGAAGATAATGTCATAGCTGGAAACACAGGGCTGTATGGTGCCACGAGCGGAGAAATATTCATAAACGGAAGGGTGGGACAGAGGTTTGCCGTGCGTAATTCTGGGGCCGTAGCGGTTGTTGAAGGTGCTGGCGACCATTGCTGTGAATACATGACCAGCGGGCGCGTGGTGGTGCTAGGAAAGACTGGAAGAAATTTCGCTGCTGGAATGAGCGGCGGGATTGCTTACGTCTGGGACGAGAATCATGATTTCGATTATTCCTGCAATATGGACATGGTCGAGATTGGCTTGGTTGAGGAAAATGCCTGCAAGCGAGAGCTTCTGGGGCTGATTCGCAGGCACTATCAGCATACTGGCAGCATACTGGCGAAACGGATGCTGGATGACTGGGGCAGGTACCAAGATGATTTCATTCAGGTAACACCGATAGAGTACAAACGAGTTATTCAGGAGCAGCAGGTACAGAAGCTCCAACAGAAAATAGCAGATTTACAAAGAGATTATTAACATTATGGGAGACCCAAGAGCTTTTCTTACCGTGCCTCGCAAAGAAGCGGGAAACAGGCCGGTACACGATAGAATTCACGATTTTGGAGAAGTTGAGCAGACGCTGAATAGCAACGACCGAAGGCTTCAGGCCAGCCGCTGCATGGATTGCGGCGTGCCGTTCTGTAATTGGGCTTGTCCTTTGGGGAACGTTCCGCCTGAGTGGAACGATGCATTGTTTAAGGGGGACTGGAAGAGGGCTTACATGCTGCTCAGCCACACGAATCCTTTTCCTGAATTCACGGGGAGGATTTGTCCGGCTCTTTGCGAGAAATCTTGCGTGCTGAACCTGATGGAACACGAGCCGACTACGAATCGGGAGAACGAAGCGGCAATCACAGAGCAAGCCTTCATGGAAAATTATATTCCTGTGATGCATCCTGTGAGAAATGGGAAAAAAGTGGCTGTGATAGGAGCCGGGCCTTCGGGTCTGGCGGCCGCCAACGACTTGAATCATGCTGGATATTCAGTTACGGTGTTCGATGCTAGGGAGTCAGCCGGAGGTCTGCTTCGGTTCGGAATTCCTAATTTCAAGCTGAACAAGAGCATCATCGATCGGCGGGTGGCTCTGCTTGAGGCGGAAGGCATTACGTTCAGATATAATTTCGAGGTGGATCTGGATGCATTAGCTGAGGGGAAGTCTCTCCCAGATGAGTTTAAGGGAGCCGATGCCTATGTCATCGCTGCCGGCACGCCTGTGGCGAGGAATCTGACTATTCCGGGGCGCGAGCTGAAAGGGGTTTATTTTGCTTTGGAGATGCTTTCTCAGCAAAATAGGATACTCTCTGGCATTGAGTTCGGGAAGGATGAGCTTGTGAATGCAAAGGATAAAGACGTGCTTGTGATTGGAGGAGGGGATACTGGCAGTGACTGCATAGGAACGGCACACAGGCAGGGCTGTAAGAGCGTGACCCAGATAGAGATCCTGCCGAAGCCTGTCGATGGACCTGATGACCCTCAGAATCCATGGCCTGCCTGGCCCAGAACGCTGAAGACGACTTCGAGCCACGAGGAGGGCTGCATGCGGCGCTGGAATGTCAATACGCTGGAATTCCTTGGCGAAAATGGGGTTTTGACGGGCGTGAAGATTCAGGAAATCTCATGGAAGCCTAATCCGGACGGAGACAGGCCTATCATGGTGGCTGCGGGAGAGCCGGAAGTCGTAAAGGCTGATATGGCATTGCTGGCGATGGGCTTTCTGAAACCTCAGATGCCTGAGTTTCCTTCCAATGTGTTCGTGACTGGGGATGCTGCTTCTGGTGCTTCCCTTGTGGTGCGTGCCATGGCTGCCGGCCGGCTAACAGCCCAAAAGGTGAGCGATTTCCTGAAATAGCCCCTGAATCAAGTTCAGTGGACTGTAAATAAATAAAAAATGAGAATCGGCGCATCCCGCGCGGACTCTCACTCTAACCACATAATTAATAACACTAAAACTAATAACCAATAGGTTGATCGGGGAGAGAACCTCCTTGCTCAACCCGATGCAAAGGTACAACAATTATTTTAATCTGCAAACTTTTTTCGAAAAAAAATCAAAATAACTCTATTTTTATTAGTAATTTATTGAATATGAGAAATATAAATTATTAGGATATTTCTCGAGTTAAAAATTTTAGACATTGATTCAGGGGATTACACACGTTTTAGAAAACGTTTAATATAAAGATAAAACGTTTAAAGGTTATGAATTTACATAAAAGGCGAGAAATAACTTATATTTCATCAGCCTCTTTTTCGTGTATTTTACTTAGTAAATATATATAACAATTTTTGAGCCAAAATCATAGTCAATGTATTAACAGATTAGAGAATCTTCGTATCGAGTCATCCACGTGAGAAGCGCATATTAATTAAAATAGTGCTATCTTTATGCTCTCAATCAACAATTATAGTCATGAATGTTAAATCTTATTATCTTGCGATGATGATTGCGGCTGCGATAGCTGCTTGTTTCCCAATACCTGCTTTTGCTCAAAAAGGCAAGGCTCAGGCAAAAGAATATGGTTATCCTGACACCGATGGAACATATTCATACACAGGTCCGGCAGTGCGTTTCGATAAATACACTAAGCATGCTAAAGGCACGCATGAACTGCAGACAGAGTACCTGGGTAAACTGATGGGGCGTCAAGGAAAAGGCTATGCTTATCAGGGCATGGACTATTATGACGGTCTCATCCTAAGCTGCCAGAACCATGGCGTCGCTACGGTATATTCATTTGACGGTAAGGAAATTCAGAAGAAAGGACAGTTCGAGCTGGCCTCTTTCAACAAAATTAATCATAGCAACGTGGTTAGTTTCGGGACTGAATATTATGACAAGGCTGATCCTCTTCCTTTGGCTTACGTCAGCCATTGCCATAGGGCTCTGATCAATGGCAAGAAAGACGTGCTGTATGTGGAAAGGATCGCTCCAGATTTTCAGTCTTCGCAATTGGTTCAAACCATAGTTTATGACGACGAGAACAATGATTTCGGCTACGCCTTGCAATGGGTGATAGACAGAGAGAATGGCTTCCTGTATGGCTTTGGAAACACGGTGGACAATACCGATCCCCAGAACCGTCACAGGGTGATAAAATTCTGTCTCCCTAAGTTAAGCGATTCAGACAAGGATGGTTACGTAATCCTACACCAGTCAGACGCGCTGGAGAATTATCGGATGGAAGACGTGTCGGACTTCAAGGGGAAGTTCATCGGTCAAGGACTATATGTTAACCATGACAAACTATACTTGCCTACGGGTTTCGGCACGGAAGAGGCACCGTCAATCCTGTATGTCTGGGATTTGCGCAAGAAAAAGATGTGCAACAAGATAGACCTCACCACTGGCACCCATAGCGAGTTCGAAGATTGCACCGTGATAGGTAAGAAGAAGATGCTGATTCAGGCTCAGCACGGATTATTCCTGCTAGAGTTCTAGGCTTATAGTGCGTTCTCGTGTATGCCTTTGACTGCCCGCCCGCTAGGGTCGTTCATATTCTTGAATGATGAATCCCAGGCAAGCGCTTCCGCTGTTGAGCATGCCACGCTTGGCACCGACGGCACGCTGCGGGCAGCGCTGTCCGATGGAAAATGCTCTGCGAATATGCTGCGGTAGAAATATTCCTCTTTGTTCTGAGGCGGATTTATCGGGAATCGCTCTGCGGCATGAGCCATTTGCTCGTCGCTTACTGCCGTAGCCGTCATCTGCTTCAATGTGTCTATCCATGAATATCCTACGCCGTCGCTGAACTGCTCTTTCTGGCGCCATGCAATCTCTTTTGGCAGCATGTCGCTGAATGCGTCCCTGAGCACTTTTTTCTCGATTTCGTTGCCTGGACACATTTTCAGCTGGGGATTCAGGCGCATCGCCACGTCCACGAATTCTTTGTCAAGGAAGGGGACCCTGCCCTCCACTCCCCACGCTGCCAAGCTCTTGTTGGCTCGTAAGCAGTCATAGAGGTGAAGCTTTGAGAGTTTTCGAACGGTTTCCTCGTGGAATGCCTTCGGATTCGGGGCTTTGTGGAAATAAAGATAACCGCCGAACAGTTCGTCGGAACCCTCGCCGGAAAGCACCATCTTTATGCCCATGGATTTTATCACCCTGGCTAGCAAATACATCGGCGTCGAAGCCCTTACCGTAGTGACATCGTAAGTCTCGATGAAATATATCACGTCCCTAATGGCATCCAGGCCCTCCTGAATGGTGTAGTTAATTTCATGATGTACGGTGCCTATGAAATCGGCGACGAGTCTTGCCTTTACAAGATCCGGGGCGCCTTTCAGCCCGACGGCGAATGAGTGTAGGCGTGGCCAGTAGGCTCTTGTCTGACCATTATTCTCTATTCGCTTGTCGGAATATTTCTGAGCGATGGCAGAAATCACCGAGGAGTCCAGGCCTCCGCTTAGAAGCACTCCGTAAGGTACGTCGCTCATAAGCTGGCGCTTGACAGCATCGCTAAGAGATATTCTTAGATTATCAGTGGCAGTTCTGTAGTCCAGTGAATTATTCGCTACTGCTTCGTACTGCATCCAATCGCGGGTATAATAGCGTTTCATGTCCGGGGTGCGGCTGTAGTAATAGCGCCCGGGGAGGAATGGCTCGTAATGGTCACACTGGCCTTCGAGTGCTTTGATCTCGCTCGCTACGAATATTTTGCCATCTTTATCGTAACCGATGTAGAGCGGAATCACCCCGATTGGGTCTCTGGCAATGAGGAACTCGTCGTGCTCGGCATCATAAAGGGCAAATGCGAATATTCCGCTAAGCCGCTCCAGCAGATTCGTGATTTTCTCGTGGATTGATTCTTTGGCTTCCACGGCAGCGTCAAAGCCAGCAGAGGAGCGCATTTGGCGATAAAGCGACAGGATCACCTCGCAGTCGCTGCCAGTCTGATAAGCATAAGAGCCAGCGAATTCTTCACGAATGCTTTTATGATTGTAAATCTCGCCGTTGACTGCCAAGACTAGTTTCTTGTCCGGAGAGAAAAGAGGCTGCCTGCCCGATTCCGGATCCACGATGCTAAGCCTTTCGTGAGCCAATATTGCCGATCCTCCACAGTATATCCCGCTCCAATCTGGTCCGCGGTGCCTGATTTTCTGGCTCATTCTGAGTGCTTTCTGGCGTAGATCGTCGGATTGCTCCTTGATGTTGAAAATAGAAATTATTCCACACATAATTTCTGCTGTCGTTAAGTTCGTTGATATTTCGTTTCTATACGCAGGCTAATTTAAAAATTTAATATTATTCCTCCAAATGATATTTTCCGTCCCAATGCCGGCTCAATGCGTGAACTGTATTCTCGACCACGCCATTACGCCAAACCTGCTGCCTGCAAATCAGCCGAAGAGGTACCTGCGTTGGGCTGGGGTGAGATGATCTATTTTGATGCCCCAGTCGTTTAGTTTCATGCGGGCGACTTTGCCATCGATCTCTGCCGGTACGGCATTTAGCATATTCCCGGATGTGCGATTAAGAGGACCTCCTTTACGATTATCGGCAAGAAACCTTGCGCTTAAGGCTTGAATGGCGAAGGACATATCCATTATTTCTGCCGGATGCCCGTCTCCTGCCGCAAGATTCACTAGGCGGCCCTCCGCCAAGATATAAACTTTGTGCCCATTCGGTAAGACATATTCCTGAATATTCTGACGCGCCTCTCGTTCCGAGGTGGCGATTTCCTTAAGAGCGGCAACATTGACCTCGCAGTCGAAGTGCCCAGCATTGCAGCAAATAGCCCCATCTTTCATATTCATGAAATGCTTCTTGGTTATGACATCACTGCAGCCAGTTACAGTTATGAATATGTCGCCGATTCTAGCGGCCTCCGTCATGATCATGACTTGGAAACCGTCCATTACTGCCTCCATGGCTTTGATGGGATCCACTTCGGTGACAATAACCTTGGCGCCCAAGCCTTTGGCTCGCATGGAGACGCCTTTGCCGCACCAGCCGTAGCCGGCCACCACGACATATTTCCCTGCCACGATGAGATTAGTGGTTCTGTTGATGCCGTCCCAAACCGATTGGCCAGTGCCGTAGCGATTGTCGAAGAAATGTTTGCAGGCAGCATTGTTGACCAGCATCATCGGGAACTTCAAAGCTTTGGCGTTGTTCATCTGCTGAAGACGTAATATTCCTGTAGTCGTCTCTTCGCATCCGCCAATCACATTCTTAAGAAGAGAAGGATAATTATCGTGAATCATGTTCACCAGGTCGCCCCCGTCATCTATTATTATGTTTGGCTCAGCCTCAATCACGCGCCTGATGCCGTGTTCGTATTCCTCCGGAGTGGCTCCGTGAACAGCAAAGACGTTGAGGCCTTCGTGCACTAGAGCAGCAGCCACATCATCTTGCGTAGAGAGCGGATTGCTTCCTGTGATGAACATTTCGGCTCCACCGCTGGCCAGCACTTCGCAAAGGTGAGCCGTCTTGGCTTCAAGATGGACTGAAAGGGCGACCTTGAGCCCTTCGAATGGCTTATCTTTGGAAAATTCTTTCTCAATTTGAGCCAGCAAGGGCATGTGATTCCTGACCCAGCTGATTTTCAGTTCACCACTTTCCCAGTTCTGAGGATCGCGAATTCCGCTAAAAGATGTTTTCATCTGAATATTCATTTTACTCATCTAATATAATCAAAAATCCATCTTTCCACCCCATTATTTTTTCTTTCGCCAAAAGGATGGCTGACAATTTGCTCGTCTTTGCAAATAAGTTTATTTTTGTGACATTGATTGGTGGTGAGGGGAATGGTTGGGAGAAATATTGATGAATCTAAATTTTATTGAATATGGGACTTTTGGATGGAAAAGTCGCCCTGATTACGGGCGCAGCAAGGGGAATAGGAAGGTCTATTGCCTTGAAATATGCTTCTGAAGGCGCTGACGTGGCATTCACGGATCTGGTGATAAACGAAGCGGCGGAACAGACTGTGAAAGACATTGAGGCCTTCGGCCATAAAGTCAAGGCATACGCTTCGAATGCTGCTGATTTTGAAGAGACTCAGAAGGTAGTGGATCAGGTCGTCGCCGAGTTCGGTAGGATTGACATCCTGGTTAACAACGCAGGCATAACCAAAGATGGGCTCATGCTAAGAATGTCGGAGGCTCAGTGGGATGCTGTCATAGCAGTGAACCTGAAATCTGCTTTCAATTTTATTCACGCTACGATTCCTGTGATGGCTCGCCAGAGAGGTGGAAGCATCGTCAACATGTCTTCTGTAGTTGGCGTGTTCGGGAATGCGGGCCAGTGCAACTACTCTGCTTCAAAGGCCGGCCTTATCGGACTTGCCAAATCAATTGCCAAAGAGATGGGGCCTCGCGGAATACGCGCGAATTGCATAGCTCCGGGGTTCATCGTCTCTGCCATGACAGAGGCTCTGCCGGAAAAGGTTCGTGACGAGTGGATACAAAAGATTCCGCTTCGCAGGGGAGGCACGACAGAGGATATTGCCAACGTGGCTACCTTTCTTGCCAGCGACATGGCATCTTACGTGTCTGGACAGGTCATCCAGGTTGACGGCGCTATGAATTAATTTAAAGCCGATAGCCAATATTGTTTTTTATATCCGGTCGAAAGATTTTTTTCGGCCGGCTTTTATTTTTTTATGCAGAATTTACGTTTGCTGTGACCATCTTTATGGAATGCGGAAAGACATTTCGGCCAACGACATATTCACGGCTATCCTTGACATTCTTATGCCGAGGAGATGCGTCGTTTGCGGCAGAGTGCTTGCCCTTCGCGAGAGATATATCTGCATCAGCTGCCTGGCAGACTTTCCAAGGACGTATTTCTCATGGTTGTCGCGCAATCAGATGGCGGACAGGCTGAATGACCTGCTCCGCAGGGACTATGACGAAGGAGGGCTCCGGAACTCCAATGAAGGATATTTCTACGCCACTGCCCTTTTCTTCTATGATGCCAATGCAAGCTATAAATATATTACCAGAGCATTGAAATATCATGATGAACTGGGGCAAGGCAGGTTTTTCTCGAATATGCTTGGCGCCGAGATGGCATCTTCCGCTCTTTATGCCGATGTCGATGCGGTGGTGCCTGTGCCGCTACATTGGACGCGGCTGCTGCAGCGAGGATATAACCAAGCGGAAGTCATTGCCGATGAGGTAGATGTTTCACGCTCAGGTACTTTGACCTATGAAGCGGTCAAGCAGACCACTGATGCAGGTTTTGGTCAG
>DCKG01000010.1 GCA_002320605.1 Bacteroidales bacterium UBA1680
TAAGGAGCAGCCTGAGGTCTCCGAATTGCTCGACATAATCTCAGCTAACTGCTGAAATGGGTGTCCCATTGCGGAAAACAGGAAAGGCTGACCATCCTTTTTTTGATAGGCGGAGCCACGACAGCGTCAGTCTTTCGCCTTTTAGTCACCCTCCTTTACAAGCGTTGCTGCACAAGTTCGTTCTTTTTCTGGAAAAGTCTTCATATTGCTATTTTCCCCTTTCCATCCGTAAATCAGGCCCTTTTACGGACGGTGGGTGATTTTCCGGTTCTCCATCCGTAAATCAGGCCCTTTTACGGACGGTGGGTGATTTTCCGGTTCTCCGTCCGTAATCCAGACCCTTTTACGGACGGCGAGTGGTTTTCCGGTTCTCCGTCCGTAATCCAGACCCTTTTACGGACGGCGGGTAGGAGAGCCGGTTGAAACAGTGTGATTGGGCCTAAGCAACAAAGCGAGTCAGGCACGATATGACCTGACTTGCTTTGAGGGGTTCCAAACGCACCCACGGTGTTCAGTGTGTTTTTGCGGACTCCCGTAATTGTTCCGGGTGTTCTGTTGTGTTTCCCATATGGTTCAAGATTACAAATTCGCTTGCATAAAAAGACTGACTCTGCGAATCACAATCTCCTAATACTCCTCTTCGTCCTACATATGATGCGGCTCCTGTAAGCTAATTGTTGTCAAGCAGTTACGTTTGCATTCGAAAATTCGGATAGACACTGAGCGTTTCGGGCGTGGTCCTTCTGTTTCTGAAGTTACGCTTGCGTTCAAAAACTCGGATGGCCACTGGGGAAGTCTGAAGCAGGCTAATAGCCACTGATTGACAGGACTCTCCATTTTTACTATCCCTGATAAATAGCGAATAGTTCCCCTTCCTTTTAAATCCGGATTAAGGGTGGGGCAAGATGCAAGTTCTGCAAAGCAGGACGTAGCAGATTGTGGGAGGGGCGGTGTTGAGCGAAGCGAAACGGAGTCCCGCCTGAGATTCGGGGGGCGATTGCCTGAAGCATGATTGAAATATATGATCTGACCCGAGTGTGACACAGATTGCGGAAGTGATTGTATGTGCCCAGTCCTTTCCGACAAATGCACGAGATGAATTTTTTGAATGATCATTTATTAATCGTCATCCTATTCAAACGCCTCTTCGCATTGTTCGGCGCCACTCGTTCATCCTGCGACCAATTCATGGGACTCAATCTTGATGCTATTGCAACTCGAACATATAATTATGATCCGGAAGGATTTGTCCGTGCAAATAGCGGGCTGGGTACTATTCATTGCAGTGGCACGTAATGAGGCAGTGCCTTCCGAGGGGTGCTTTTAAAAGCTGGGCTGGGCATGGCGTCATGTTGTGCAGCGCATTCCGATGCAAGCATGCCTGCCCGCCAATTGTAAACGTAGGAACAGAATCGGCTCTGGGTGACGGGATAGTTGGACAAAGATCCTGAAACAATTTCAGGATGACGTGGTTGGTCGTATAGCAAGATGACGTGGTTGATCGTATAGCATGATGACGTGGTTGGTCGTGTAGCAGGATGACGTGGTTGGTCGTGTAGCAGGATGACGTGGTTGGTCGTATAGCAAGATGACGTGGTTGGTCGTCCAGGATGAACGAGGAAAAGACCATTCAGTATGACGGGGTGGTACGTGCAGGATGACCGTGGTGTATCCTTAAACACAGGGTTTTGGACTTGATCCATGAGCTACCGGGCTGCCCGAGCCGTCACAACAAAAAAAGGAGGATGACCTCTAAGTCCATTTGGACTTTTTAGTCACCCTCTTCTCTATCGCAAACTAATAAGGACTTTAGTCGTCTTTGACGGTCTTGAGAACCTCGCGGATTTTGGCTTCGATCTCATCGCAGACGGCGGGATTGTCCTTGAGGTATTGCTTCGCACCCTCGCGGCCCTGTGCGAGTTTCTGGTCATTGTAGCTGAACCATGAGCCGCTCTTTTGGATGATGTTGTATTCGACGCCCAAGTCCACGACTTCTCCAACGTGAGATATCCCTTCACCAAACACGATGTCGAATTCGGCCTTCTTGAAAGGAGGCGCCATCTTGTTCTTAACGACCTTCACCCGTGCCCTGTTGCCAAGCGCTTCATCGCCATCCTTCAACTGGGTGGTCTTCCTGATGTCCAAGCGGACCGAAGCATAGAATTTAAGTGCGTTGCCACCAGTCGTGGTCTCAGGGTTCCCGAACATGACTCCGATTTTTTCCCTCAGCTGGTTTATGAATATGCAGCAGGTGTTTGTCTTAGCGATGTTTGCCGTGAGCTTGCGGAGTGCCTGGCTCATCAGCCTGGCCTGGAGCCCTACCTTGTTGTCGCCCATCTCGCCCTCGATTTCAGCCTTCGGAGTCAGGGCTGCCACAGAGTCGATCACGACGATGTCAACTGCCCCAGAACGGATTAGGTTGTCGGCGATTTCCAGCGCCTGTTCGCCGTTGTCCGGCTGCGAGATGAGAAGCGTGTCCAGATTCACGCCGAGCGCCTTGGCGTAGGTCCTGTCGAATGCGTGCTCGGCATCGATCATTGCTGCGATGCCTCCTTGTTTCTGAGCCTGTGCGATTGCGTGGATTGCCAGAGTGGTCTTTCCGCTGGACTCCGGGCCATAGATTTCAATGATTCTTCCGCGCGGATAGCCCCCGACTCCCAATGCGTGATCCAGCGCGATGGAACCCGAAGGAATGACTTGGACATCCCATTGTGGCTGATCTCCCAGCTTCATGATCGTCCCTTTCCCATAGTCTTTCTCAATCTTGTCGATCGTAGCCTGCAGCGCCTTCATTTTAGCGGCGTTAACCTCTGCAGCCTGATTCTCTCCCTCTTTTGCCATAATGTCTGTGAATTTAAATTGTTAAAAATTAGGCAATAAGTCCATTGCCTATTGCAAAGTTATCAAAATAACTGAGATTCTGCGATTAATTTTACTAAATTTGCTAAGTGCCAAAATCCATGGAGAAATGAAGGAAAAATTGCTTGGAAAGACTCCTGAAGAGCTGAGGGAAGTTGCTGTGGGATTAGGTTTGCCAGCGTTCACTGGCAAACAGATAGCGCAGTGGCTATATTCAAAGAAAGTAAGGAGAGTAGAAGAAATGACGAATATTTCCAAAGAGGGGAGGCAAAGGCTGGCGGAGGCCTGCGATCTTGGAGTCGCGGCCCCTTCGGCCTGCCAGATTTCCACCGACGGCACGAAAAAATACCTTTTTCCCGTGCGCTGCCCAACGTCTTTTAGACAGAATACCAGCAGCAGCGAACTCTATGAATACGAAGACAGCTCCGTCGAGGCCGTGATGATACCGGAGGAGGACAGGAAGACGCTTTGCGTGTCTTCTCAGGCAGGTTGCCGCATGAGCTGCAAATTCTGCATGACTGGCCGGCAAGGCTTTCACGGCAACCTGTCCGTCTCCGACATCCTGAACCAGTTCATCTCAATCGATGAGTCTGGGGAACTCACGAATGCCGTGTTCATGGGCATGGGCGAGCCTCTGGACAACTATGCCAACGTGAAGAAAGCGATAGACGTGCTGACTGCAGACTGGGGCTTCGGCTGGAGTCCTAAGCGCATCACCCTTTCCACGATAGGCATCGTGCCGGTTTTGAAAAAATATCTCGACGAGACTCGCTGCCACCTAGCCGTTAGCCTTCACGACCCGTTCGGCGAAGAAAGAGGCGATCTCATGCCGATTCAGAAGAAATATCCTGTCGAGGATGTGATAAGACTGATCAAGCAATATGATTTCACGGGTCAGAGGCGAGTGAGTTTCGAGTACATAATGTTTTCCGGCCTGAACGACGATAAACGCCATGCAGATGCCTTTTCCAGACTACTGAAGGGGCTGGAGTGCAGAGTGAACCTCATTCGATTCCACAAGATTCCGGATGCACCGTACCAGACTTCTCCGGAGCTGATAATGGAAAAATTCAGGGACAGGCTTTCCAATCAAGGTATCACTTGCACCATTAGGACTTCCAGAGGGGAAGACATTTCTGCCGCCTGCGGAATGCTTGCGGGAAAACATAATCAATCCTATCAAAACGAACCTGACGAATGAAGGCGAGATTTATGAATATGCTGCTCTCTGTTCTCGTTTCATTGAATGCGATATGTTCAGTGAACGCCCAGAATGCGGATGACGACGCTAGGCTCAAAGGAAGCGTCATCGGTGATCTAAGGCTGGAAGACATTCGTCAGCATCTGGATTCGGTGAGGCAGAACAGGCATCGTCCGACGGTTGCCCTGGTGCTGTGCGGGGGGGGGGCTAAGGGCGCTGCCGAAATCGGAGCCATGCAGTACCTGAAAAAAACCTGCATACCCATCGATATGGTCCTTGGCACAAGCATAGGCGGACTTGTGGGGGGAATATATTCCCTTGGCTATGATGAGAGCCAGCTGGATTCATTGGTCAAGGGCATTGACTGGGACTACACCCTGAGCGACAAAATACCTTTGAAGTACGTCTCCTACGCCCAGCGTAAATACAAAGAGAAATACGTATTGTCTTTCCCTTTCTACTATGACAACACCCCTTACGGGCAGAATGTCGAGGATAATTCGCGAATAGAACGCAAATCTTTGAACAAGATACGCTTGGGGGCAGGCAGCTCTGATGCGTCGTCGATGGTTAAAAACAACCTCTTGGGCAGCCTTCCTTCCGGAATGATTTATGGGCAGAACGTCAACAACATATTCAGTGCTCTTTCTGTTGGTTATCAAGATTCCATTGATTTCTATAAGCTCCCGATTCCTTTCCTATGCGTAGCTACCGACCTGGTATCGGGCAAGGCTAAGGTTTGGACGGAGGGGAAGCTGAACACTGCCCTTCGCTCGACCATGTCGATTCCGGGAATGTTCACGCCAGTTAAAACAGACGGAATGGTGCTTGTAGATGGGGGAATGAGGAATAATTTCCCTACGGACATCGCTAAGGCGGCTGGGGCTGACATTATTATTGGAATAGATCTTTCGGAGGGCTACAAGGGCTACGACCAGATTAACAATCTGATGGACATTTTTGGCGCGGGGATCGACATGATGGGGCGTAATTCTTTCGAGAACAACGTGATGATACCGGATGTCACGATCAAGCCAGACTTAGAAGGCTACAACATGCTCAGCTTCGATACCCAGAGCATCGACACGATGTATCGCAGGGGATACGAAGCGGCTCTTGCGGTGAGGAATGAGCTGGACTCAATCAAGGCACTGGTCGGCGCAGATACGACGACTCTCAGCAGGAAACGAGCCGATGACATAATACGCAATAAGGTCATGGTAGATGGCGTTGAGATTATCGGTGTCACAGACGCGGAAAGCGCTTATTTGATGAAGCAGTTGAAAATCAAGGCCGGGACCATGATGGACAAGGACGATTTCGAGGATGCTCAGGCAACGATTCTTGGCACTGGGGCGTTTGATTACGTGAATTACGAGCTTGGCGGGACTTGCGAGCCATACCGGCTGAGATTCATGTGCAGGCGCGGCCCTGTCAGCCAGCTAGGCTTGAGCGGGAGATTCGACTCCGAGGAAATCGTCTCGATGCTGGTCAATGTGGGTTTCGGCGTGCATAAACTTCAAGGCCACTCGCTGGATTTCACTGGCAAGGTCGGAACAAATCCGTACGCTAAGTTCGTGTATTCATACATCAATCCTAAGGGCATGACGCTCAATGCCCTTGCCGGGGTCAGATACACAGATAGGAATATGTTCAGCATCGGTGACAATAAGTTCAAGATTAACTTCTTGGATGTTCGCCAGGAACTGTATCTCTCGAATATTCGTTGGTCTAAATTCTTCTTGAAGGTTGGCGCCAGGAATGACTACTACCATGTCAGTTCGATGATGGCAAGACAGGTCACTGGTGATTATGACATAAATCAGCTCAGCAACGATTATATATCGGCATTCGTGGATGCAATCGCTGACTCTTTCGATAATTCCTATCTCCCAACGAAGGGACGCTCGTTGAAACTTTCTTACGAATGGGTTTTCGGGGGTTTCCCCCACAAGTTCAATAATTTTCACACTTTCCAGTTCAGCGGCAAGTGGTTGTTGGGCGGGGATATATTCGCAGCGATGCCTTCAATCGATGCCCGCTATCTTCTGGGCTCCGATGTGCCTGTGCCATATACGAACACTATTGGCGGCACTATGGCAGGCCGTTATCTCGACCAGCAGATTCCGTTCATGGGAATAGATAATGCCGCTGCCATGCAGACGATGCTTGCAGTCGGTGGCGTGGACGTGCGCTTCAAGCTGTTCAAGAACAACTACCTGTCGGGGGTGTTCAACTATGCTGCCACCTTCGACGATTTCAAAGACGTGAAAAGCTGGCGCTCCGAGGTTCGCGACTATTTCGGCTGCGGACTCCAATACGTTTATAATTCTATCATCGGACCAGTGAAAGCCAACATCCATTGGTCTGACTATAATCACAAGCTGGGCGCATACCTTAGCGTCGGATTCGATTTCTGATTTATGAATATGGAATATTCGAAAATATTGAATAGCCTTCAGCGGCAGTGCGTCAAGAGGGAATATTGCCAATATGACATATTCAGAAAGGCTCTTAAGGCATTTGAGGGGGACAAGGATCTTGCACAGCGGGCAGTTGATGCCTTGGCTGCTGACAAGTTCGTCGATGATTCCAGGTACGCCGCTGCCTTTGCTAGGGAAAAGTCCCGCTTGAACGGGTGGGGACCTGCTAAAATCTCTTTCGCTCTTAGGGGGAAAGGAGTGTCTCAGGCTGCCGTTTCAGCCGCTCTGGATGAGGTCGATCCTGATGAGGTTCGCAGGAAGATGCGTTCCGTCATGGAAGTGAAGTGCAAGGCACTGGAAGGTGATCCGGAGAGAAAGCTGAAGCTGCTGAAGTTCGGGCTTTCTAGGGGCTATGAATATGATGCCTTGGCTCCAGTCGTTGAGGAGCTGATTTCTGGAGCAGAATAATCTCTGCCGAGCATGATTTTGCAATTCGGAATATAATGCCGACCTTTGCCGCACTATGAAAATCAGGCTTTCCGATCATTTCTCGTACGCGATTCTTTTTCGTTTCACGATCCCGACAATAGGCATGATGTTATTTGCCTCGGTGTATAACATCGTGGACGGGCTTTTCGTGTCTAATCTAGTCGGGAAGACCGCTTTCGCAGCCCTCAATCTCATATTCCCATTCATTCAAATGCTGACATCCTTCGGATTCATGATAGGGACGGGTGGAGCGGCGATGGTTTCCAGGCTATTAGGGCAGAAAGATGATGCCAAGGCGAACAAGGTCTTTTCTATGCTGGTGTATTTCGCGTCGGTTCTGGGCGTTATTCTGGCTGTCATCGGGATTCTGTCCGTTAGAAAAGTCTCAATATTCCTAGGCGCCACGGAAGACATGTTGGATCAGTGCGTCCTTTATGGCTCTATATGCTTGTCGGCGTTGCCGGCTGGTTTGCTTCAATTCGTATTTCAGCCTTTGATGATTACCGCAGCCAAGCCAACGATGGGGTTCTGGGTTACCATAGGTGCCGGTCTCATGAATATTTGCATGGATGCCTTGTTCATTGGCGTATTCCATTGGGGGCTGGCTGGTGCTGCTGCCGCTACGGGACTGAGTCAGTGCGTTGGCGGCTTCGTGCCTCTGGCCTATTTCGCCAGGAAGAATTCTTCACTGCTGAAACTCGGTAGGCCGGCCAGAAAGGCTAGCATTCTGCTAAATGCCTGTGCCAACGGCTCTTCTGAGTTATTGTCGAACATCTCTGCTTCTGTTGTCGGGATGCTGTTCAATTACCAGCTGATGAAATATCTTGGGGAAAATGGAGTCGCAGCCTATGGCGTGCTAATGTACATCAACTTCATATTCGTGGCTATCTTCATTGGATATTCCGTCGGCATTGAACCCGTGATAGGCTATAATTTCGGAGCGGAAAATCATGATGAGCTTAAGAATATATTCTCGAAGAGCTTGAAGATAATAGCCATGGTTGCCGTTTTGATGACGTTGTCTGCCGAACTGCTTGCCGGGCCGCTGGCTTCGAGCTTCGTCGGCTATGATCACGAGCTCTGGCTGCTTACTCGCCATGCTTTCCGGATATATTCCGTCGCTTTCCTGCTGTGCGGGTTCAATATTTTCGGCTCGGCTCTCTTCACTGCTCTTAGCAACGGCGCGATTTCAGCAGTCATTTCTTTTTTCAGAACGCTTGTCTGCGAAGTGGCTGCGATTATGTTGCTGCCGTTGATTTTCGGCATCAATGGAATCTGGGGCTCCGTCATTGCTGCCGAAATCGTCGCCCTATGCCTAACAACCTTCTTCGTCCTCCGCTACCGCTCGAGGTACCACTACTACTAGCGTCTCCGTTTGCTCCTAGCTTGAACCGAGTCTCTAGGTGTAATGATTTGTTGAAAAGTTGTTGGCATATTTCTATGTAAAGAGAGTGAGAATTGCTAATTTTGCAGGCAGAACTTAATATTCATAAAATATATGGAAGCAATTGTCAATACCGATTTCAAACTGCCAGGACAAGCAGGAAAGTATGTCGGGAAAGTTCGTGATGTCTATGACATCGAAGGAAAGTATCTGGTCATGGTCGTGACAGACAGAATCTCGGCCTTTGATGTGGTTCTGCCTAAAGGCATACCTTACAAAGGGCAGGTGCTGAACAGGATAGCAGCTAAGTTCCTAGATGCGACGAAGGACATTCTTCCGAACTGGAAAATTGCAGTTCCGGATCCTTCGGTAACAATCGGTTACAAATGCGAACCATTCAGAGTCGAGATGGTCATCAGAGGTTACCTAGCCGGTCATGCATGGAGAGAGTACAAGGCAGGAAAGCGCGAACTCTGCGGCGTGAAGCTTCCAGACGGCATGGTGGAGAATCAGAGATTCCCTGAGCCCATCATCACTCCGACTTCAAAAGCCATCGAAGGACACGACGAAGACGTGACCAGAGATGAAATAATTGCTAGTGGCCTCGTAGGTAAAGAGGATTACGCTAAGCTAGAGGAATATACAAGGGCAATTTTCGCTCGTGGAACGGAAATCGCTGCCAGGCAAGGTCTCTTGTTGGTAGACACAAAATACGAGTTCGGCAAGAAGGACGGTCAGATTTACCTGATGGATGAGGTGCATACCCCGGACTCTTCCCGCTATTTCTACTCCGATGGTTATGAAGAAAGGCTGGCCAAAGGCGAGCATCAGAAACAACTTTCCAAGGAATTCGTTCGTGAATGGCTGATGGCAGGTGGCTTCCAGGGACTGGCGGGGCAGAAGGTGCCGGAAATGACTCCTGAGGTGGTAAACAGCATCACCGACCGCTACATCGAGCTCTTCGAGCATATCACCGGCGACAAATTCCAGAAGACTGAATATACTGCCGAAAGCATCGAAAAGAACGTCCTCGACTGCCTCTCCACGCTGAAATAGATATTCTGGATTTCAGCCCGGGAGGCAGGTTATTTTGATTTCTTGGCAGAGGACTTTTCTTTTTTAGATGCAGCGCCCTTGTGATAAACCCAGTCGGGGTAGGCGAGTTTCGGCTCCAGGGCAGCAATCTGGTTAGCGCGCATCATGAGATAACTTGTCGGGCGGGCTGCATTGCGTCGAAGCGGATTCGGCAGGCATGCGGCAATCAGGCAGCATTGCTGGCGAGTCATCTTCGCCGCAGTGGTTCCGAACAGCTGCTCTGCGGCAGCCTCGCTCCCATATATTCCTTTACCCATCTCAATGACATTCAGATAGACCTCCATTATCCGCTTCTTGCTCCAGAACGTCTCTATGAGTACGGTGAAATAGGCCTCGCAGCCCTTTCTGACCCATGAACGCGATTGGAACAGGAATACATTCTTTGCGGTCTGCTGGGAAATCGTGCTGGCTCCGCGAATGCGGGCCCTGTGGCCTGAATCGTATTCTTGCTGAGCCTGCTTGATTGCCTTCCAGTCGAACCCATTGTGCTTGTCGAACAGATTGTCCTCGCTAGCCATCACCGCACGGGCCATCTCTGGCGAAATATTCTTATATCTTACCCACTTGTAGTGAGTGTGATAGTTTTTGTCGTCACGGAACTGGACTGACCTCTGAATCATTGTCGGGGTGACAAGGATCGGACACCACTTCAGTACGATGACGCTCACCAGCGAAAGCGCAATGAGTGCCAGCGGCAGCTTTATCAATAGCAGCCTCCACAAACGTCCGAGGAATGTCCTTTTTCTTTTCGCCATAAAAGTATTTTCGTGGCTGCGAAATTAATCATTTCTGTCGAAATATAGCCTGTCACTATTTTCGACAATTAGAAATATGCCGAATATTGGCTATATTCGCAAAAAGCAATATCCTAATGTTATGAAAGCAAGATTTTTCCTTCTGGCAGCGACTGCTGTGGTGCTCTTCGCCCCCAACACATTCTCACAGTCAAAGATAGACCCCAAGGGCGGCATCTCCGCTGAAATTCTCTCTGAGATTTCAAAGGGCTACGAGGGCACAGCATCGGACAAGGCAATACGCAATGCGCTTAATTCCAATTCCATAAGCGTGCTCGCTACAAATGTGGACAATCTTGCCATGATAGACACCCATTTCTCTGATGAAGTGAAGACCAAGGGCCGCACGAACCAGAAATCCTCCGGCAGGTGCTGGCTGTTCTCCGGACTTAACGTGCTTAGGTCTAGAATGATCGAGAAGCATGACCTAGGTAGTTTCACTTTCTCGCAAAACTACATATTCTTTTACGATCAGCTGGAGAAGGCAAACTTGTTCCTTCAAGGCGTGATTGACACGAAAGATCTTCCTTTCGACGATAGGAAAGTAGACTGGCTGTTCAGCAACCCTATCGGCGACGGCGGGCAGTTCACCGGCGTTGCAAACCTAGTGATGAAGTACGGTCTGGTACCATCAGATGCCATGCCGGAGACATATTCAGCAAATAACACCTCTGGGATGCGCAGCCAGATTGCCACTAAACTGAGGGAAGACGGCTTGAAGTTGCGAGATGCTTCTAAGAAAGACTGCCATGAGATGAAGGTCCAGATGTTGAAGGAAGTTTATAGAATGCTGGTCCTCTGTCTCGGCGAGCCACCGAAGGAGTTTGAATGGGCGAGATATAATTCGAAGAACGAATTCGTCAGCCGCAAGACCTACACTCCGAAGTCGTTCTATGCAGAGTTCATCGGTGAGGATCTTGAAAACAACTACGTCATGCTGATGAACGACCCTTCTCGCGAGTACGGCAAGGTTTATGAAATCGACTACGACCGTCACGTCTATGACGGCCAGAACTGGCTGTATGTCAACCTGCCAATAGAACGCATCAAGGAAATAGCAATCGCTTCAATCAAGGCCAACACTGCCATGTACTTTTCCTGTGACGTGGGCAAGTTCATGGACAGGACGAAGGGCACTCTGGACCTTCGGAACTACGACTACGGCTCCCTTTTCGGAACTACTTTCGGCATGGACAAGAAGCAGAGGATAATGACCCATGCCAGCGGCTCATCCCACGCAATGACTCTAATTGCGGCTGACCTGTGTGACGGCAAGCCCGTCAAATGGATGGTGGAGAATAGCTGGGGCGAGACCTCAGGCTACAAGGGCAACCTCATCATGACCGACGACTGGTTCAATGAATACATGTTCCGCCTCGTCGCAGAAAAGAGGTTCGTTCCAGCCGATATCATGGATATGCTGAATCAGAAGCCGATCCTCCTCCCCGCCTGGGACCCAATGTTCCTCCCAGAGGAATAATGCGCTATTCCGCAATTTCCGGTGCTAGAAAACTGCAATATTCTGCAAATTTAGGCTGTTCGAAACTGCACTATTTTGCAAAAAAATAGTGTACGTATTTATGTATCCTTTTATGTATGCTTCTAAAATATATTCTTATATTTGAGGCAGTTAAAGGTGATTGGATATGGAGATAATCACTGCGAAAGAGCTTAGGGCCAATCAGAAAAAATACCTTGATATGGCCGCCGAAGAACCGCATCATCTATTCCGTCAACGACAATGTTGTCACTGTCTATGTAATCTCCCTCCGTGGTCATTACTCCGACAAATAATTTCAGCTACGACGGACGATATATTTAATTAACATTTTGTTAATAACATTTTGTTAATTATATTTGCGCAAATCAGTAGATGCATGAACGACAATCCTTTCATATTGGAGCCGTACAGGTCTAAAGAACTGTTCTGCGACAGGGAAGAGGAAACTTCCCGGCTCATCGAAGACGTGGAAAACGGGAGGAACGTGACGCTCATTTCTCCACGAAGGCTGGGCAAGACTGGCCTCATCCTCAGGACTTTCGATGAGATAGCTTCGAGAAAATTGAAAATCAAGACAGTCTACGCAGACATCAGCTCGGCCAGTAATCTTGACGATTTCATCAGGCTGTTGTCAGAGGCCGTGGTAAGCGTTCTCAAAGAAAACACAAAGATTTCGAAGTTTTTCAGGTCGCTTGGAGGGATAAGGCCGCTGATAAGCTACGATCCCGTCACTGGTCAGCCGCAGGTCTCAATTACTTGGCAATCCAGCGAGGAGAAAGCCATGACTTTGAAGTCCCTGTTGACCTATCTTGAAGGCAGCGGAACCACTGTCCTTGTAGCGATTGACGAGTTTCAGCAGATAAGAGAGTTTCAGGATGTGAATATGGAAGCTCTGCTGAGGACTTATATTCAACCTCTGGGCAATGTCCACTTCATATTCAGTGGTAGCAGGAAGCACGTTATGAGCGACATGTTCACCAATGCCAAAAGCCCCTTTTATGAGAGCACCATATTCATGAACCTGGGAAAGTTGGACAAGGCAGTATATTCAAGATTCATAATGGATATGTTCAATAAGGGAGGAAAGGAAATTGAACCATCTGACATTGAATATATTATCGAATGGACCGAGGATTACACCTTTTACACCCAGGCCCTTTGCAATACTGTCTTCATGATTAGCGGTGACAAGGTCGGCAGGAATGATGTCAACAATGCCATCGTGCGTATCTTGGAGAGCAATCAGGACCGTTTCCTTGAAATCAGGCGGCTGCTGACGGCTCAGCAGTGGAATGTCCTAACTGCGGTTGCAAGAGAAGGCTCCGTCTCCAAACCCACTGCCGCCTCATTCCTTAGGAAGCATGCCCTCCCATCCGGAGCCTCAGTTCTCCGAGCTATCAACTCCTTAGTAGACAAAGAGATGCTCCTGGCTACCACCACCCCCGACGGCCTCACCTCATATTCGGTGTACAACGTCTTTCTGTCGAAGTATTTGGAAAATATACGATTGTAGGGAGCCAAGCATTATAGCGAACTTCGATCTGCTTTATTGACAAGAGATTTTAAGAAGTTTATGATATTGAGCCTCTTTATGGCTATAACTGTGAGGAATGCTGTTATTATGATAAGGAAGGTTATTCTTAAGATGATATTTGATTTGAAGTATGCAAGCACTAGCGAGATGAGTACTGAAAGAATAAGTGCGATTAATAATTGATTTGGCAGATGCAGGCTAGAATATTTCCTAGTTGCTGCATACATCATGAAATAAGTTACTATCCTTGATATCGTCAATCCGATAGGAACTGCAACAACTCCAATCTTCTTAAGGAAGGCAATCAAAAATAATATATTGAGCGTGCTGCCAATGATGTAAGCTATCCCTACGAATTTCGTATTTCTGCTTATTGACAGTCCTGATTGTGCTATTGGGAACAATAGCAGGAATGACATAGGTATGCAAAGCATTGTAAGGTAAATGCATGCATCCAGATAGTTCTTATTGCTGAATATTAGAATGAGTTCATTTGATAACAAGGATAACGCACACGAAACGAATATGGCTAGAAGAACGAAAAAAGTAAATAGTCTGTCTAACTCACTTTGAAAATTAGGCTTTTTGTAGCTTTCATAAAGATAAGGGGCCCAGACATTTCTAAGAGCCATGCTGATAAGGGTGAAGGCAGATGCAAATTGCACTGCGACGGAGTAAATTCCAAGTTCAGTATAAGATACAGATTTACCGATGAATATCTGGCCCAAGGAAGAATCAACCCATCCTGCGAGAATAGCAGGAAGGAGAGGTATGCAATATTTCAGCGCCCTTTTTAGATAGTTCCAATCGAAACTGAGATTTACAAGGGATTTATTCAGCAGGTAGAAATATATCAGCGAGAAAAGATCCCCAACGAGGGTGCCGACGAAAAAGCCTGTTATTCCCCAATGGAGCACAGCAATCGTGTAGATGTTTACGGTCAGCTGAATTACTAGGCTCATTATTGTACCTATTGCAAACTTGACAGGCTGCTTGTTGAATCTTGTCAGAATAGAGAAATAAGATATGAAACTCCCTGCCGGAATTGAAAGCAGGACTAATATGAAATCTAATTCATGACCGTGCAAGCTTAAGACGTTTTCTACCCAGAAATTGCAGGATAGGCTCATTATTATCAGAATCGAAATAGATATGGTCAGAATTGACCAAAATCCAGTAGATACCAGAATCGTCTTATTAATGCCTTTCTCGTAATAGTCCCTGGCGATGCCAGAGTGAATGTTCAAATTTGAGGCAAGATCGAGGATTCCTTTAACAGAAATGAGCATTGCCATGATTCCGTATTCCTCTTGGGTTAGAATTTTCGTATACATCGGCATCAGCAATAAGGCTGCTATTTTCCCTATCACTGAGGCCAGTCCGTATATCAAAAAATCTTTTAGGAATCTTAGCATGTTAAGTATTAGTCAGATGTGTATGCCTTCACCCAGTCTTTTATGCATTCTTCCCAAGTATTCATCTTCCCTGCATCCATGTTAGATTTGACAATTCCTTGATAATAAACTGGGTCTTTCGAAATCTTTTCGATCTGAAAAAATGCATCCCCAAAAGAGGAGGCTGGAAAGGCTTTGAAATGCTCTTGCTTTAATCTATTATCATAGTTGAGCCATGTTCCATAGATCATTATGGAACCGGCGCACAGACACTCGACGATGCTCCTGGAAAATCCATCATAAGTCGAAAGCTGTAAAGTTATGTCTGTGCCATAGCGAAGTCTTGCAATCTGCTCATCTGAGAGAAAATGTCCCTTGATCATAGAATAAGAGTATCCGCTGCTTGTAAGCGCACATTCAACTTCCTCCGCATATTCGGGAACAGTACCCCTTGTCATGATTGCTAATAGGTGAAACTTATCCCTCAGTTGTGGCCTGATTGAGAAGTTTCGGATGATTTCTTTATGCTGATGAATTGACTTCCCACTATAGCCGATGAGAACTGTAATCTTATCGTTAGGGAATCCTAACTCTGCTTTGATTTCATTTCTTGGGTATTTTTTTATCAAATCATATATGATGTCAAGAGAAGCTGAACCGAGTCTTGCCTCCTTGAATTTTTCTCTTAAGAAAGGAAAAGTTTCGAGCCAGAGGAGGTGCTTGGAATTCATGAGGCAGTCAATTCTCTCTAGAAATTTTTCAAGTCTGTTTCTATAGAGTTTTTTGGATCCTATGATTTTCCGGTATTCTTCTCCGCCCCAGAATGTTGCAAAAAGTCTGTCGCAATGAGATCTCAATTTACGAGATAGCAGATCGGCTGCGACGATCAGATGGCAATGTATTATGTCGAAATGCTTCTCTTGGAGATATTTGTCAAGCTGATACGCTTGATTAAACGATGGATTGAAATCTTTGCCTGGAAAAGGAATTGGTTTTGCTGTTGCGACACTGTCATAGTATTGGTAATCACAGTCTTGTTCATGGGAATGATGGAATTCGAAAACATTGATTGTGACATCCATTGATATTTTCAGCCATTTAGCCATGTTATAGATGAAAACATCATTAGCGTTGCTTACGACTAATAGTAAATTCACGGCCTGATTCTTTTAAGATATTGATCCCAGTCCCCTATATCCGTCCAAGATCGCTCGCTGACAGGGAAGCACCCAACTTTGCCATCACTATTCATGACATCTTTGATGAGGTCAGTGATGTCCAAATGTTCATTTTCGGGGATGCGATTAATCAGATCTGGTTGCATAATATAAACTCCGGTGTTTATCATATATGCGTTTTCCGGCTTCTCAGAAATTGCCTTCAATAAACCATTATCTCCTGTTTCTATCACCCCGTAAGGTATCCTGAGGCTCTTCACCGTCGTGATTATCGTGATGTCATTATTGTTCTTTACATGGTAATCGTAAACATCCCTGAAGTCTTGATCGATGAGGGTGTCGCAATTGGAGACAAAAAAAGGTGTGGTTATCTTACCATTAAGCAAAGATACACTGCCAATTGTCCCCATCGGTTTTCGCTCTTGGAAGAATGTAATATCATAGTTGTGAGAAAGACTCCCGAGATAAAACTTAATTATTTCATACTTGTAATTGACGGACAAATAAAATTTATGGCATCCTATGCCCTCGAACTGGTCCATGATTCTTTCAATAATGGTCTTTTCGCCGATAGGGAGAAGCGGTTTCGGAATCACGTTTGTCAGAGGTCTCATTCTAGTCCCTTTTCCGCCAGCCATGATGACTACAGGTAAGTCGATCAGCTCCCTTGGAGGGTGTTCAGTATTCAAGAATACATCTGTCCAGAAAAGCATATCTACGATATCTCCGCTCTCATTGAGGATTGGCATGCATTCGGCACGTAAACGATACATCTCGTCCTTTATCTTTTGGGATGAATCTGTGACATGTCCGAAAACTTTGTCGTTGTCGATGATATTCTCAACGCAAGATGTAAGTGCTGAGCCCTTGATGATCGCTCTTTGAATATCTCCGATAGTGAGCATGCCGATGAATTTCTCTTTTTCGAATACGAAGAGAATCTTAACTTTCTGCTCGTCCATTACTTTCAGAGCATTGAGCAGAGTGCATGAAGGCTCTATTATTCTATTCCTAATCTTTTCTATCATATGGGAAGATTATTTGTCTATCCCGGCGGTATAGTCGCTTTCTTTGCCCCAAAGCTTCTCAAAGCGGTTATTTATCATCTCTTCCTTCAGGTCTTCAAGAAAGGAGATGTAATCATACTTTGGCTTAAAGCCGAAATTCTCCACCGTTTTTGTAATGTCCAGCTGAAAATTAGGCGAATCTGGCTTCGAACGATTAATGATTATCTTTGATTTGGAGGGATCGCCGAAAACCTCAATTATTCCTTTGATTTGATCTAATCTACTGACAGGCATTCCATTCCCAACATTATAAAACCCACTAGGAGCCTCCGATGAAAGAGCCTTCTCTATTATCTGAACGCAATCCTTAACATAAACAACATCTCTCTTGCATTCTGGGTTTCCCCATAATTCTATGTCCTCTCCTTTTTCTGCTTGTTCTATTATAGCACGCTGTCCTGTCATTCTTTTCTTGCCGTCGATGAAATAAGTAGGATTAGGATGATAGCAGAAGATGTTTTGTAATCTTAGAATGAAATACTTGAATCCGTATTTAAAAGAATAATGCATTACAAGGTCACATGCGGCATTTTTCGTAATTGCATAGATGCTATGATCGTTGTTTTTGGGGAAACTGCGTGTTGCATCTGCGTCTACTGGCTTTTCCCCATTGCATAGATAAAGCAAGTCTGAATAGGTCTGAGGGAACACGAAGCGTTTCACGCCTGATGAGATTGAATAGTCAAGCACATTCAGAGTTCCAATTTCATTGATCATAACATATTTCCTTGGGTCAAAGCCTTTCATGACTGCCGGCAAGATACCTGCCATGTCAATGACCCCGAAAACATTCTCTTTTGGGAGTTTTTTAAATTGTTCTTTGTCCATTATGTCTACTGAAACATAAGGAATGTCATAATCTGCAAAGAAGCCATTGTCGGAGCTCCTTCGCCCAACAGCGACAATGTCATAGCCCATTTCTTTAAGATACAAAGAAGTATAACAGCCAACTTTCCCTGTTGCCCCGAAAATGATTATTTTACCTTTATTCATCATTCTTTTCAGATATATTTTTAAAGTTAATGAAATTCTCTAATTTATTCTCGTAGTCTTCTAATTTTTTATCTAAGTCTAATCTGTCTTTACCCTTGACAATGATTTCACCATACCTGTCAATGCTATTTTTAATCTCAGGAATTCTGTCACCGTCATGCAGATTAAGCCTGAAGTGGTGAACGCCATCCCAATCGTTGGCGACAACGATTTTAGAATCGATTCTTATAATCTTTCCATTTGGAAAATTGAAGAAACAGATTCCGGATGCCCCTGGCTCCGTTACGGGTTTTAAGTCAATTGGCTTATCCATTGCAATGTTAATCAATTGGTCTTCAATGTTTATTCCCGTAGACAGAGGGACGAGGTGTGATGTAATGAAATCGCCACCCAGCCGAGGACTGGTTTCAATTACATAAATTCCTTGTTTGTTTATCTTTAGCTCCGTGTGAGAAGCGCAATTGTCGAAGCCTAGGCTATTGGCTATTTTCCTGATCAATACAGTTATGCTGCTCTTAATTTCTTCGGTCAGATTCGCAGGCTCCTTATGCCCTAACTCAACATTGTATGGTTTCTGAGTCGTTTTTTTCTCTGTGAACTGAATTATGAACGATTTGCCTTTCTGATGCAGGCTCTCTATGCTATATTCAGGTCCCTCGATATATTCTTCTACGAGGACAGAGTCCATTTTAGTGAAATGGCAGGCTTCTCGGATATTCTCTCGCAATTCATCGATATCGTGACAAAGTTTCACGCCTCGGCTTCCTGAATTGTCTCTTGGCTTCACGATGAGAGGAAATTCTAAGTCTCTAGTTTCCTCTGCTTTCCGAATTAACCGCCCTTTCGCACAAGGAATGCCATTCTGCATAAACAACTCCTTCATCTTGAATTTGTCTGTCGACGCAATCGCAGTATCTTCAGAGAAGAAAGGAGCAGAAATTGCCTTTGCGACCTTTGCCATCATCCTTAGAGGCTTATCTGTCGCAGTCGTTATTATCGCTGATGCATCGTACTTCTTTGCGACTTTTATTGTCCCATTGAAATCCCTACCATCAATGACCTCGAAGGCATCAACTTCATTTTTGCATGCGGCACTTTCCGATGGATCTATGCCGACAACGAATAAACCTTGGGCTTTTGTCCTGAGAATTAGCGATTTCTGAAGTTCTCCAGTACCGAATAGAAGGATTGTTTTATTTTGTTTCATGTATTGCCTTGCGAACATTTTCACAAATATATCCTATTTCATCATCAGTCAGAGATGCGTACATAGGCAAAGTGAACTCATGATCAGAGACATATTCAGTCTGAGGCAATTTTATACCATCTTCGTAGATTGAAAACCTGTGTATTGCAGGATAGTGTATGCTTGTCTGAATGCCGACATTCGAAAGAAGTTCCCTGATTCTATCTCTTCTCTCTTTCGTCCCTGTGGATAATATGACAGGTATAATATAGTTGCTTACGAATTCTTTATAACCGGCAAAAGGAATTATTAAATCTTCAATGCTTGAGAGTCCGTGAATATATTTCTCTCTGACTGCTTGTCTTTTCTCAAGGTCGGGTCTCAATTTCTTTATTTGCTCGATAGCTATTGATGACCTAATGTCATCCAACCTGTAATTATAGCCTAATGCTACGATATCATAGTTGGTTGCGTGACCAGAAGCTCTTTGGAATGACATAGTCGTCATTCCATGAGAGCGGAGCAGCTGTGCTTCTTCGGCCATCTGTTGATTGTTTGTTACGAACATGCCGCCTTCGCCTGTTGATATGTTTTTGTTAGAGAAAAAACTAAATGCTGCGCAGTCTCCGATTGTGCCAAGTTTTTTGCCCTTATATTCAGAAAGAGGGCCATGACAGGCATCTTCAATTACTTTTAGGTCATGTCTCTTGGCAATGTTCATTATTTCATCCATCATGGCTGGAAACCCAGCTAGATGAACAACGACTATCCCTTTGGTACGAGGCGTGATTTTGGCTTCGATGTCTTTTGGATCGATGTTGATATGCTCTGGACCGACTATGTCGCAAAATACTGGCTTCGCACCAGTGTACCTAATGCTATTAGCAGAGGCGGCGAAAGTAAGTGACGGACATAGAACTTCATCCCCTGGGCCGAAACCGCACACGACAGCGCAGATGTGAAGTGCACTTGTGCAATTTGTCGTTGCTACCGAGTATTTTGCATGAAGCATGCTCGTGAACATTTCCTCTAGTTCAGCACATTTGGGACCCATGGAAATCCATCCGGAATTGATTGTGTCGTAAGCGGCCTTGGCCTCTTTCCCATCAAAATTAAGTTTGAATAAAGGAATCTTATATTGCATAATCTTTACATTTTATAATTTAAATTCTTCCCTCTTTCGTCATGGTTAAATGACGGAAGATATTCTTCGATTGCAGATATTATTTCTCTCTTTAAAAATTCTTTTTGGGTGAAAAGATGCCTTATCTCTCCTAGAAAAGTATTTATGTCATCGAACGAAGGTTTTGGTTTTTGTTTGATAACTCCGAGAGAATTAAACCTGGAAAAATCGATGTTCTCACCTTCGCTGTAGAATTCTTCGAAAGGTTTTTCGCCTGAAGTGTCGCTTACAGAGTAATGGACTGCATATTGCAAGCTATTGCCTGGTTGTGATGCCATGAATGCTTTTGCTTCATCATCAGTTTGAAATTCTACCTTCTCGTACCCTAAGGCATTCAAGAATTCATCGCAAATGGAACTAAACGTCATCATGCTGCTCTCGGCAAGTTTCGGGAAAAATATTTCTCTATTATTGCCAAGCAGACATGCCATCACACATATTTGTCCGCTTTCTTGTGGAGAAACGAAATAGCGTTTGACATCTGAAGGTGCTGAGAGAGGCTGTCGTTTGAGCATCCTATGAATCCACCCGTCTGGGAGAGAGCCATTAGAAAAGGCCACATTGGCGAATCTTGCAGTCGACACGTTGAACCTGTCGGAATAAGCCATGATGAGATCTTCCATTATTCGTTTGCTTGCGCCCATTATGTTGACAGGATTTGCGGCTTTGTCTGTGCTTACGCAGAAGAAGCGCTCTGGCTTGAATTCTGTCAGCAAATCCAATAGCTTCTGGGCTTTCAGAATATTATTTTCAATGAGAGCCTCAACAGAGTATCTGTCTTCTTCGCTTCTTACATGCTTATGAGCCGAAAAATTAGCGACCACATCGCAACCACCGTTAGACTCTAATATTTTGCGGAAAATTGGGCTGGAAAAATCAATGGCATAAGTATGGTACTCAGATGGAACGAATAATCCAGCTGTAGATCTTAGGTCTCTTGTCAGTTCAGCTAGATTATTCTCGCTCAGATCAACGACAATTAATTCCGCTGGCTGAAATGGCAGAATAGCTTTAATGAAAGAAGATCCTATGCTTCCGGCACCACCAATGACACAGATTTTTTTGTCTTTGATTCTTGCTAGCAATGTATTATGATTAGCATTAATATCATCGCAGAAGAGGCTCTTCGGACGCTTTATGACTTTTTCTGAAATGAATTTATCTATATTAAGCATGATCTGTATGTTTTCTTAGTCTTAAAGATATGCAAAAATTTGCTTGGTTCAGAACCTTATGCAATTTTAAATGTTCATTGAGACTATAATGATGCTGACATTCTGCATGGCTGATCACTTTAAATCTATTTTCTTTCCCATCTCCAGAAGGAATTCCTCGTTGAAGCCAACATCCATGCCGGGCGTGAAAGTCATTTCGCTGAACTTTACCTTGCCGTCAACTTCATAAAGATCGACTCTGACGAATTTAATGCCTTCGGACAGTTTTGCGGCAATGCTCTTCATCTCTTCAAATGCTGAAGGGCGAGGAATCTCGACCAGTCTTGATGAGTCTATGAAACCCGATCGCAGAGGCTTCCAATCCATGTCGTACATCATCAGCTGCATTTTGTGGGTGTTTAGAATCCGGTTCTTTGTGATGAAGCAATATGTAGGCACGCCATTGAAGCAGTAGAATTTGTAGTCGTCCAGAGCTGCGTTGGGGTGAGAATGGTCTACGAGATATTCCTCGGCAATAATTTTAGGCCTGATCTTGCCATAATGCCTTTCGCCTGAGAGTGCGCCGTAAGGATATTTCAGATACTTCGCCATCTGCTTCCGAATCATTTCTAAGTCAGTATTATCCTTGTCTTTTACGAAACAGTTCGATGCGCATCCGTTGTTGGTTTTGATCACGAAGCTTTTCGGCAGAGCGTCAAAATCTATCTCATTGGCAGAATCATAAACCCCATAAAGCTTTGCCAGAAGGCCTTCTCCGCAACGCTCGGTGACATATTCCCTGACCAGGTATTTGTCAGCGAGCCTTGCCCATAAAGGGTTGTCTTGGTTGAGGCTCATCCAATAGACTTTGTCATAAAATGACTCAGGAGGGTTCTGAAGCTTCCTGTGATAGAATTTTCTGAAATGGATGGTCAGGACCTGTTTGGGAAAATGCTTCAGCAGACCTGCGAAAGGGGGCATCATTTTATAGAATAGACTCATATCCTCGATAGTTTTGAATATAATATATTTAAATGATATTCAACATTTTTAGGCAGGTATGGCTGGACTATTTCAATCGAGCGCCGGCCCATGTCGCACCGGCAGGCTTTGTCTTCCGCAAGCTTAAGGATGGCATTGGACAGGGCTTCGGTATCACCAGGCGCTATCAGAATGCCGTTCTCATTCTGGCGCACGATCTCAGGGATGCCGCCGACAGGAGTCGAGATTATAGCCATCCCGTATGTCATGGCTTCCAGAATAGAAATTGGAAGGCCTTCTGCGTAGGAAGGCAATATGTAGATGTTAGCCATGGACATCAAGGAGGCTTTTCTCTCACCTGCCACCCAGCCATCGTAGAAAACAATGTCGCCGAGGCCATTTTCAGCGATGATATTCATCAATCTGTCTTCCTCACCCTTGCCGCCGATGTGAAGGAAAAATTTTCCGCGAAGCTCTTCTTTGTGCGAAGCTATTGCGTCGAGAAGGTCAAATGTTCCTTTAGGCTCATTAATGTTTCCTAGGAATATGCCTACGGCGCGTTCTGCCTTTTCTGTCAATTTCATGGGCTCTTCCACTATGTTCGGCAGCACAATAACCTTCTTCGGGCTGAAAGTCCTTTCGAAATATTCCTTCCAGGAAGAAGAAAGAGCGGCGATGACATCGGCTCTCCTTATTATTCTGCTAACTGCTTTTTGGTGGACTTTGGCGAATTGCTCGAACCCTCCTCCATGAATGTGTAGGATGACCTTCTTCCTGAATGCCTTTCCTGTGCTTACGAATAAGCTTTTGCGCCAGAAGCTATTGTTTGAGCAGCAATGAATATGTATGATTCTGACTCCGCCGAACATGCAGAGACAGCTGAATTTCAGCCATGCCCACCCAAGCAGCAAGAGCTGAGAAAGGGGATTGGAGCCTTGCCGATAGGTTTTCACGAAACGGAAAGGGAAAATTATCCTGGAATACGAGTCAAGGACTTTGGCAATGCCACCCTTAGGCGGGTCGTATTCCGGCCCGACAGTAAGCACTTTCTTAGATATTGCCCTATCAATCATATTCGGCTTAACATAGACATCTCTTAGAGTGATTGTGAAGTTACAACTTTTATTGTATATTTCGTTATATTCATTGATGAAAACGATGGGCGATATAGAAACAATCCTAGACATTGAAGAATATAGTGGCAAGTGCAAGCATGTGCGTGCCGCAGACTAAACACTTAATAATCATGAATTGGACTATCAAACTTAAAAGAGTCTACGAGCCCGCCGAGGCTGACGATGGCCTGCGTATACTCGTAGACCGCGTTTGGCCACGAGGCATCAAGAAGAGCAATCTCAAATTTGACATCTGGGCCAAGGATGTTACGCCATCATCTGAGGCAAGGCATTTCTTCCATGCCGATCCCTCTGGTAACTGGGACAGGTTCTCTGAGATGTACCGTGAGAAACTGAGAAGCAGTGATGCCCTCATGAAACTGGCCGACCAGATTCGTGGCAGCGGTTTCTCTACAGTGACATTGCTCTATGGCTTCCGCAATCCGGTCAGGAATCATGCCGTCATTCTTAAAGAGGAATTGTCGACCCAGCTCGCTGCCCATTGACGTGCAGGTGTGCTGTCTTGCCTGTCTTTTGGGGCAATCCGTATCGGAATATTGCATCCTTATCAGTTTGCCATCGAGACTGATGCGATGAAAAGGATTCTTGAAACTTATGCATTTGAACAAACCGAAGAAGAGGTCTGATTATTATATGAACTCGCAGCGGCCGATTTCCATTGAGGAAATGCTGGGTCAAGTCCAAAATCCTTTGTTTAAGAATGAATGTGCTTACCTTGGAACGAATGGCCCTCCGAGCGGTATTTGGAGGCGATTGCCTGAAGCATGACGGAAATATGCAATCTGACCCGAGTGTGACACAGATCACGGAAGAGATTGCATGCGCATCGTCCTTTCCCACACATGCACGAGATGAAGTTTTTGAGTGATTACTTATTAATCGCCATCCTATTCAAACGTCCCCTCGCACTGTGCTTCTTGAAAGGGTGGCGAGGCAGGCCAATGTGGTTATAGCGCCTTCAGATGCAAACATGCCTGCTCGCCAATTGCAAACGTAGGAATAGAATCGGCTCTGGATGACGGGATGGTTGGACAAAGTTCATGAAACAAGTTCATGATGACGTGGTGGTTCGTACAGGATGGCGTGGTGGTTCGTGCTGGATGAAGTAGAGAGTCGTTCAGGATGAACGTAGTGGAATTTCGAGAAGTGCTGTCGGAACATATCCCTCCGGAGGCTCTGCAAAGGGGTGCTGGTCGACAACGTGGTAAGCGTCTCCGGAGATAGGTATTGATAGGCCGACGCCTCTGAGATACCTTTGCATGAAAAAAGCTCTTGGGAGGCCTCGATGTCGAGACATGACCTTCCCTACGCACTTCCGTGCAGCCTGCCTCGACAGCGTTTTGCGAGGCACTTATTCCGAACGGTTTGAATATCCGTATGCAATTCTTTATTGCTTCAGCATCGTCAAGGTTTTGTGAAACCTTGAAGAGAGGTTGTGATTATTCACAATCGTAGGCAACGGTGACATTCATTTCAAGTGCCAAGGACACATATTCCCATTGCCAACCACTGTTCGTAGAAACTGGGTGGGCGGCGCAGTCCTTCATTCCAAGCCAGCCGGTGGCACTATGCCGTCGCCCATAAATTCTCGTCCTTCTAAGCGAGTATATGGATGTATTCTTTGCGACCACTGCCTCACCGGCAGCCCCACATTTCACGTTGACGGCAAAACGAGTTCTCATCTTTCTTCCGTCATCCGGGCTTGACTAGGAACATAGCATTGCGGACACTAGATTTGAATCAAGTTCTGGATGAGGGGGAGGATCTTTCATGATGATGACGTAGCGTATTCTTAAACACAGGATTTTGGACTTGATCCAAAGGATAGCGTACGAAAAAGATCTCCCGCGCTAGGAGAAACTCAGGCACGGGAAATCTGGAATTAATAAGTTTATGGGTATTAATTAGTTGCCGAGGGTGCGACCTGCGCCGCCTGTGCCTGTCCCAGCACCTCCAGCCTGGCTGTTAGCACCATTCTGGACGCCGCCGACGATGTCATCGTTCTCAATGGTTCTGTTCACGCGTTTGACGCCAGCTTTCAGGTTTCCGAACCTGTAGCTGAGCCTGAGGCCGACCTGCCTAATCCTGACGTCGATTTTGGTTTTTCCAGTGTAGTCGCCATTAACCGTCTTCATAGTGAGATTGTTGTGATCCCAGTCGAACGGATTCACAGCCGCGATGCTCACGGTGAGCCTGTCCTCTTTCAGGAATGACCTCTGCAGAGAGGCGGTGTAGTAGTAGTAATTCGGTCCGTAGCCGTAAACGCTGGCGAGAGAACGTCCGAACGACCCGCCTCCGCCGACGTTGAGGATGAGTTTCCACGGAAGATTCTGCTGCACGAATGCCATTGCGGTCCCTGACCAGCCATCGAGTTCAAGGCCAAGGTTGTTGTTCTTCATCTTGTTGTTCTCCACATGGCCGTTGAACATAATGGATGTGCCAGTGAAAGGGGTGTAGCGGATGAAGCCATCAGCCCCGTAGCGACGATTCTTCAGCACGTCATCGTAGGTGGATACTGTCTTCTCGTCTCGAACGAAGCTGACCTCGGAGATCTGGTCGTTGGAAAAGTTCACGAAAGGCGACAGAGTCAACATCATTTTCTGGCTCATCCTCATGAATTCCAGGGTGAAGGAATGATTCATGGCGCTGTTCAGGGCTGGATTTCCGTAGTTCAGCGATGATGGCGTCTCGACCCTCGCAGGGTTCAGGTAGCTGATTCCCGGACGGTTTATGGACGACGAATATCCGACCTTGAGAGTCGTCATAGGGGAGAATGAATATCTTACGCTGGCACTTGGCACCCAGTCACTGAGATTCTTGTGGAAGCTAGAAGCCGAGCCGTCTGGATAACTTGCGTGCAAGTAACTATATTCATACCTGATGCCTGCCTGCGCAGACCATTTCTCGCTGTTGAACAACCATTCCGTGTACGCCGCAGCCACCTGGGTGTTATGATTGAAGCGGCTGTGAACATCCTTCGTCGTGGTTGCGTTGGCATATTCAATGTCAGTCCTGCTCTTGTTGTCCCTGCCTATGTATTTCCCGCCCCATTCCATCGTGAATTTCTGGCTCAGGGGGCGGATGTAGTCGATCTGACCCGTGTGCTCGTTGCTTGTCTCATTGCTGACGTTATAAAAACCTGAATAGTCGAATGATGCCGTTTTGATATTATTGAAATCGTTGTTCGTTTTCGATTTATTGCCGTTCCCTGCGTACATGTAGGAAATAGTGAGAGATTCTCCTGGTTTGTTCGTCTGCATCTGATAGTCCACCCTGCCGTGTGCATCATAGTATTTCGGATTCTTTGGATTCCAGGTTCTGGCATCATATTCATAAATTGAGTCTCCGTTCCTTGCAGTCATCGTGTTGCTTGAATATGAATCCTGCTTCAGTCCGAAACTTGAGCCTCCGAAGGAGAAAGTCAGAAGGTTTTTAGGATTTATCTCATAGCTTGCACTGAATTCGCCGAAATGCATGTTTATTGGGCTTTTCTGCCTCATGGAAGTGCTCTGGGTCGTGCCAGAAGATTTGAAATAATTATCCGTCTGGATTAGCATGTTACGACTCTCTTTGCTCATGTGGGCGTAACTGTAGTTCACAGAGAAGGTGAATTTCCCTTTTTGCGCCGTTATGTAGGCGGATTCGCTGTGAATGCTTTGGAATGGGTCCACGGCTCCGGAAAGGGTTCCAGTGACTCCACTCATGCCAGCGTTGTTCTTCATCACGATGTTAAGAATGTAATTCGTTCCCTCTGCGTCCTCGCGGGCACCTGGGTCGGTGATGACCTCTATGCTCTTTATCATGCCTGCCGGCATGGATTTCAGCACCTGGCTGACGTTCTGGCCGGAAAGCGACGGGTCTGGATGGCCGTTGCGGTAGATTTTGTAGTTTGACGAACCTCTCACCAGTACATTGTCCTGTCCGTCAACGCTCACCATCGGCACTTTGCGCAGCATGTCCAGAGTGCTTATGCTCTTGGCCTGTTCGTCGTTCTGAACATCGTAGGAAAGGCGGTCCACTCCAATCTTGATGAGCTTGCGTTGAGCGACTACGGTCGTTCCCTTCAATATTTCGCTCCAGAGAGTAGTGTCAATCTGAGCCGTGTCTGCGGCCGCCTTCAGCGTGTCTTTCTTCGCCTGAGGATTCTGGGCGAGCAATGAAATGCCAATCAGCATCGTCAATGCTAGTATCGTAATCTTTCTCATGTTATTCTGTGAATATGTCACCTGAGCCTGATGTTGAAACGTCTTTGCTCTCGTATTTCAGCTTTCTGATGTCAATGTCGCCTGAGCCTGCCGTCCGAGCTTTTAAATTCTTCACTTCTCCGCTTATCGAGATGTCGCCGGAACCGGCCGTCTCGCATTTAACATCCTTGCCGTTGATGCCGTCTATTTTGATGTCTCCAGACCCTGACATGACGATGCTCAGCCAGTTTACGCTGCCATCTTTTAGGAATATGTCGCCTGAGCCGGAGAATGCCAGCGCTAACGAGTCAAGCCTGAAATCCTGCATGTCGAAATCCCCGCTGCCACTCCCATGCACCTCTTTGATAGAAGGACATGCTACGTAAATGTAACTTTCTCCTTCAAATATCAAGTTATTCGCTTCGGTTTTGATTGTAAGAGTTCCGTCTTCCACGGAAACGTCTAGCAGTTCCACGATGTTAGAATCCGCATGGATTCTCACCATTGTGCTGCTGTCTTGCGCAAAACGGATGTCCAATGCTGCCTCATTATGTATCTTGTCGAAAGGTCCGACGACATATTCCTTGTCTATGACGTTCCCATCGCCTCTGGTAAGTCCGAATATGCTCTTATCGCCTCCGTTTTTCGGCACCCTGAAATAGCAGGAAGTAGCCATTAGTGCCAATGCCGTGATTGCCAAGATTTTAACTGAATTTCTCATGATCATTTTAATATATTATTTCCCTTCCAATAGGAGCTCTTTCGGACTCAGCCCAAGCAGCTCTATCTTCTTGATTACATTGGGAAGCTCATTTTCCAGGAACTCCTTCCGTTCGGCATCGAGCACGATGTCCTTTGCGTCGGGTGAGATGAAATAGCCTATCCCGCGTTTGTTGTAGATGATCCCTTGGTCGGTCAACTTCTCGTAGGTGCGCATCACCGTGTTAGGGTTCACGCCGATAGAAGCCCCATATTCCCGCACCGAAGGAATCCTGTCTTCCGGTTTCAAATCCCCGGAAAGGATTCTCTCGCAGATCGCGTCTCCGATCTGAAGAAATATAGCCTTGTTTGAATCGAATTCCATGGTTTAATGCTGTAATTTTTTGAGTCTGAACCAGATCAGAGTGCTGGTTATGGCCAGAATCACTATCAGGCTGATGTTCGTGCACCAGTTGAGGAAGTTTACGAAACCTTGTTCCGTGATGCTAATTTTATGAAGCCATGCCGGTTCAAAGTTGTTAGTGCCGAAGTTGAAGATAAGCATTATTATCCATGAGAATATAGTCTGCAAGACAATGAGAACCAAGATGGTGAAGATTACTTTGTGCTTCTTGAAATACGCAGCTCCTGTGAGGAAGATGGACATGTACTCAATTAATGAAACCCAGACAAGCGTCAAGAATGCAAATGATGAGATTTGGACGTATCCAGTGGAGAACACTCCTTGGTTGAATTTCTGTCCAGTGATGACAAGCGGATCTCCCATCTGGGGGTCGAACGCAGTGAGAATGGCATCACTGGCAAGGTATAGTGCGATAAAAATTATTGGAGCGACCACAAGGCAGTTGAGCATCATCGCAATGAATTTCTCAAGCCGGGATGCCGGAAGCATCAGCCAGGCAGAGCCTTTCTCCTTGTCGGTCACAAGTCCGTAGACTCCCTTTGGAAAGCTGAGAACCAGCACTCCGCTTGCTATTGCGAAGGCGATGGCGCGTCCTGCGAATTCTATTCCATGGTAATCTGACAGATTATGCTCTTTGCTAAAGAGAACGACGAATATCGCTCCCAGAAGGTAATATATGATAGGGAAGATGGACATGAACAGGAAACCGAAACCGTATCTTTTCCATCCCATTTTCAGGTCGTACAACCAATATTTTCCGAATCTGTTTATGTTGAATGTGTTGCTCATGGCTTTGCGTTATTTTTCGTTGAACATTCCTTTGATCAGCTCTTTGTGGAGGTGAACTGCATTGAACAGAGCCTCTATGTTGACTTTGCTGTCTTCGCCGGTGGCGTTCGGGCGAACTTGGATGTAGCCCCCCGGGAGCTGTTCGCTGTAAAGGCTGTCTTGCTTGAGTTCTGTGCCATAGTCGAAGAATAGCTTATTGGAGACTTCCTCTATCGTGGCATTCAGAAGTATCTCCTGTTTGTCCAGAATGATGATCGGGTCGATGATGTTCTCCAGGTCCCTGACCTGATGAGTAGAGATTACTATTGTGGCGTTTTCGGAAGTGTATTTCATGATTGCGCTTCTGAATTGCGCTTTGGACGGGATATCCAGGCCGTTGGTGGGCTCGTCCATGAATAGGTGATTTACGTTGAGGGCGAGCGCGAAAGAGATGTAGGTTTTCTTCAGCTGTCCTGCTGACATCTGATTCATTTTTTTCTCGGGATTGTTCTCTAGTTCTTTCATTATCGCCAGGAACTTGTCCATGTCGAACTCCGGCCAGAATTGTCCCTGTTCCCTCGCAAATGCTGTTGCCTTCAATGGCATTGGTGCAACTGTCTCTGAAAGGAAATACTGGTTTTCCAGTAGCGATGGATTCCTGTTGAACGGCTCATCTCCATCTGTGAATATGCTGCCTTCAACTGGTCGTTTGAGGCCGCAAAGGAGTGTCAGCAGGGTAGTCTTGCCCACTCCGTTCTCTCCGAGAAGACCGTAAATCCTGCCTTCCTCAAGAGTAGTGCTGATGTTGGCCAGCACCTTTTCGCCTTTTCCGTAACGGAAACCTAAATTTTTGATTTCTATCATATTATATATTAATTAAAACACTATCTATTGATATGTTATATTCGTTTGTCTGCAATCCTGTTCATATATTTTATTTATTCACCCCATTCTCCCGCAACCATCCTCGTCTGTCTCAGTTCCCTCAACCGTCCTCTCCTGATTCTTAGTGTACTAGTTTATTAATACACTGCAAAGATAGGACTTAATTTTTAATATCCAACTATGAGTCGACTTTAAAAAGTTAACAATTCAGTCCGACGACAACCATCGAGGAGCGAAAGCTGAGGTCAGGAAAAGATAGTTTTAGATGTACAGAAGTTTGCGAGAAAGATTTCAAGAGAGCCAAAAGGGCCAAAAGTGGGCTGTCGTGGGCTCCCGTTGTGCCTTCCGGAGCGTTTGTGCTCTGGAAGAGGATCAATCTTCGCAGATTTATCCACGAACATCTGGCCAATGCCCACAGTTCGTGCTTCCGCTTGCCTCTGTAGCGGGTCTTGTTGTTCCGGGTGTGGAAGCAGAGCTGGAAGATGGAGGCCTCGACATTGTTCCGTTTGTTCTTCTCTCCTTGGGGGATGTCTTCCATCATCTTCCGGGAGCGCATAGACTCCAGCTGCTGGGGCAGGAAGTACCGCCACTTATACTTGGACCGGTCTCCCGGATACGGTATGCGCAGCGCCCCGCTCCTAGTCCGCTTGGCCTCATAGGCCTCGCCGGTTCTTGTATCTGTGATTCTGACCGCGTTCCCATCACTCTCGCCCAACCGGTAGCGGGACTGTCGGCCCTGGATACCAGTGAACACGCCTTTTACGGCAAGCGCCCTATTGTCGGCATTCTGATAGGCTCCGTCGCCATAAACAGTCTCCACTCTCGTGCCGGTGGTGGTCTCGCTCTTGGCAATGGCCTCTTCGTAGAATGCGCTGTCCGCAGCCGTGGCTCCTTCCACCTGCACGCCGGTGATGAGTCCCGGGGCATCCTTCTGATCCGTGGTCTCGGTGACGTTCACGCTATAGCCCTTCACCTTCTGCCGGCCCTTCTGACGATACTCCGCATCCGGGTCGTCCGGGTTCTGGACGCTGTCCGCCGCGATGGTCTTCCTGTCGCGGGGCGCGACCTGACCGTGCTCGACAATGTACTGTTCGGCAAACACCCGCTTCAGGAGTCCATCCTTAGCCTTCACCCTTACCAGGACAGCGTAGATTATGCCCCCCAGTTCTCCAAGCCGCTGCAATATGGTCTCGGAGCTGCTCTTGTACACGGTCTGCTTGGCGTTCTCCTCCAGCCACGGCCGGACCTTCTTCCGCAAAGAGGGGCTGAGGCGGTTCATATACAATCCTATCTCCTGAAGGAAAGTCCTGTGCACCAGCTCATAGCGAGAGTACCACGCAATGTTGCTGCCAATGAGCTTGCTGTCCATGCGGATCGCCCGTCCGGAAATCTTGAACTTTGCAGCCTGGAAGCCGGTCAGGCGGCTGAAGCAGGTCTCCATCAGGTTCTCCCCGGTTGCATCCGCGTAGTCGCAGATGCGCCTGCGGAACAGGTAGTAGGTGTCCAGAGACGGAGCCTCGTCCTCCATCTTGACCAGGCCGAGCGCCTTGCGGGTGAGAAGGTCGTAATCGCACTTCTCCATCAGGTCCTCGTCGGAACAGCCAAACCCTTCCTTGAGAATGGACATCGCCACCAGCCTGCGGACGGACGCTGTAGGCGCACCCATATTGCCCTCCTTGAACAGAGGCTTGAAGACCGATTCGTCAATCCGGGACGTGACCAGACCGAAGAACTGGTTGAACCAGGCCTTCGGGTCTTCATACTTCTTCGCCGCACGCTTGCCCATGAGGTCAACGGGGTTGTCAAACAGCGACATCTGGGTGCCTATTTCGGTTTCTCTGAACATTGCGATTCGCTTTCAAATATATACGTAAATTAACGTGAGTTCGACGAATTATAACTAAAAGATTGACAGTTGGATAAGGCCATTCTCGCACGGCGAGACGCGCTCCACATCGATCATCGGCTTCTTCGGGAAGAACGAGTAGGCGGCCAGACCGGCCATCAGGTTGACCGTGAAGCCGACGACCGACCTGTGCCTGGAGTGCTCGATCTGGGCCATGTTCTTCAGCTCGTCGTTGATGGTCTCGATCAGCGCCCTCTTGCGCAGGAGGACCCTGTCCGCAATGGTCATGACTTGTCCTTTCATGTTGCTCTTCAGTTTTGTTATCAGTTGAATGCCATCCACGAAGAGCCTGGAGAAGAGATCCTTGCAGATGTATCCCTTGTCCCCGACCAACTTGCCGAAGATCTGCTCGATGAAGGACTTGTTCCGCAGCGGCTCCCGGTCGTCGACATTGCCGGGTGTGAGCATGAAGTTCAACAAGTCTCCCTTCTCGTTGCAGATCAGATGCAGTTTGAAGCCATAGAACCAGCCCATGGAGCACTGTCCCCGCCGGGCAAGGCCCCTGAAGACCTTGTGAAGGTGGATGCGCTGGTTCCGGCAGACACGCAATGCGGTACTGTCCACGAAGCTGATCCCCGTGCAACCTCCCATGCAGCACTTCTTCACGAACAGGATGAAGGGGACGGCCACCTTCCGCTCCAGCTCCACGAAGCGGTTATAGGAGACGGTATGGGGAAACAGGCCCCTCATGTTCCTGCAGACTTCATCCAAGTAAAAATGTTTCAGACATTTGTATCCACACAGGTGGAACAGTATCATGATGGTGACCACCTCGGCATCGGACAGTGCGCCGTCCCGGTGGTACTTCCGCTTCGACGCCTCCCGTCTGGGGGCGAGTCCGTTGACCCTGACAAATCTATCATAAAGATGGCAGAAATCGTCGGCCATACAGAAAATTTCAGTAACTTTGTCTTTGGCGATCGTCATAGCGAAAGGTTTTGTTATTGGTTTGTTGGTATTCCAAATTTACAAAATCTTTCGCTATTTTCATAATAATCAATTAGTTAAATTTCATCGAACTCACGTTAAATTAATGAAAAACAAATGAATTATGCAAATCAATCTTACTTCAGCAACGACTGTCTTCGCACTTCTGCCATCACCCCTCGACAGAAGACTCAGCCGTGGTGAGGGGCGGCTGACTTTTTAAAGTGGACTCAACTATATTTTTAAAATATTTACAGTATATTTGTCAAGCGGCCTCAGAAGCTGTTCCCTTCGGTGCCATTTATCTTAAGTTGCTGGCATCGAGATTTTTATGAATATATTAAAACGAACTTGCAATGCTGAATATTCCAGATTTCGCATCTTTTAGGAACGTCGCTACGCCGTTCTACTATTACGATATCGACCTCTTCAATAAAACTGTCGCCGAGGTGGCTGAATTGTCGAAAAAATACAATGTCCACGTGCATTATTCCGTTAAGGCCAATTCCGATTCGCGTCTGAATGATATCATAAGTGCGGCTGGTCTTGGAACAGACTGCGTGAGCGGAGACGAGATAGAGTTTGCCGTGAGCTGCGGCTTCGATCCTAAGGATATATTTTTCGCCGGTGTAGGTAAGACGGATAAGGAAATCGTTCAGGCATTGCAGGTCGGCATCGGGGCTTTCGTCGTGGAATCGCTCGAGGAAATCGTGATTATCGGGGATTTGGCAAAGAAGCTTGGCAGACGAGTGTCCATGAGCCTGAGAATCAATCCGAATATCGATGCGCACACCCATCATCACATTACCACGGGACTCTATGAAGATAAGTTCGGGATATCCGACCGCAGTTTCGATGAGGCCGCGTCGCTGGTAAAGAGTTACGATAATATCGATTTCTTCGGACTTCAGTTCCACATTGGCTCGCAGATTCTGGATGTTGAAGAAGTTGTGAAATTAGAGTGCGAGAGAGTGAATGACATCGTGGCTCGGTTCGAACGGGATGGGATGATAGTAAAGAATATTGATCTTGGGGGAGGTCTTGGAATAGATTATGATGACCCGGACAATAACCCTGTGCCGGATTTCGAGACTTGGTTCAGGACTATCCGGAAATATCTCGTGGCTCGTCCCGAGCAGGGCGTTCACGTGGAGCCGGGGCGTTCTCTTGTCGGTCAGGCAGGGTCGCTGATTTCCAGGGTTCTATACGTCAAGAAGGGCGAAAATCGTCGTTTCTTGATGGTGGATGCCGGCATGAACGACCTCATTCGTCCTGCTTTATACGGAGCTTATCATAAAATTGAGAATCTGTCGGCTCATTACGATGACAACGATTCGCGAGAAATGCGCGTGTATGATGTTGTCGGTCCTGTGTGCGAGTCTGCTGATACATTCGGCAAGGAGCGCACTCTGGCTAAGAGTCACAGGGGAGACCTCATCGCAATACGAAGCGCTGGCGCTTATGGACAAGTAATGGCTTCGCATTACAACATGCGCCCATTCGCCCCATCGGTATATTCAGATAGGCTTGCCGAAGCCCCACGTCGCAAGGACTACTTCGCCAAATAGCCCACAGTCTGCCCACCTTGGCACCTGCATCGCGATAAAATTTGCGCAAAAGCTCCTCTTATGACCGCCGTTGCACCTGTATCTCGATATTAATTTGCGCAGCAGATCTACTGTGCAAAAGCCGGGCATGGGTATGTGCATTCTGCGGGGTTACATGGCAGCATGACCTTCCGTGGCTGGCTTTTAAAAGCGGGGCAGGGCAGGCCCACTGTCACTCTATGATGCCTGTGACACGACGCCCTGCCCCGGATTTGCAAGCCTTGCCTAGTTTTTGCGCGAACCTCGATCGGGGACAGAGGACCCGGATTTGGCGAGCGAACGATTACATAATCATTTTTGACTGAATAATTCTGGTTATCTGAAAAATTGAGTAAATTCGAGCAAGAAAGTATTTTGCTCTTATGCTGAATGTATTGAATATGAAAAAGATAATATCGGCCGCTTTATTGATATTCATCACAATCGCTCTATCCGCCCAGAGGAAGGTTGTCAGAGACACTCTCTTTGTTAATGGAAAACCGATAGGGTGTACGATTACGAATTGGTACTGCATCGAGGGAGACAAGTGTCCGAGCTTTACTGTGTTCGACGAGAATGGCAAGAAGATAGTCAGCAAGGATTTGCTGGGCAAAACAGTTGTCATTAGTTTCTGGATCAATACCTGTGCTCCTTGCCGAAAAGAATTGAGCCGGGTGGGTCCTGAATTGATTGACAAATATTCGCCGGACGAATTCGCGTTCATAGCTATCGGCTCTGGCGAGACTGCGGAAAGCGCGAAGGCCTTCAGATTGCGCTCAACAGCGACATTCCCCCTGTGTTATGACGAAACGGGAGATGTGGTTAAGAAATTCGCTGACAATGGTTTCCCGAAGCTCTTCGTGGTTGATTCCAAAGGAATAGTGCGGATGACCGAGCAAGGATATAGTGAGGAGAAGTTCTCTCACCTTAAAAAAGTAGTTGATAGATTGGTAAAGACTCGGTAGCCTGCTTTAAAAATTGTCGAGGCGAACTCTTAAACGAGCGCATGCGCATGCCGTCGCTGCAAAAGCTGGGAATGGGTGTGTGCCTTCTGCGGGGTTACAGGGCAGCATGGCCATCCGAGGCCGGCTTTTAAAAGCGAGGCTGGGCATGCTATCCGTCGCCCTAAGCCACTCTACGGCATACCACTATGCCCTGAAACTGTAAGCACTGCCCTGGAACTGTATACCTTGTCCTGAAACTGTATCTCCTATGTCCGTGATTCGTAATCCACTGACCAGAATCCGTAGGCCTATGCCTAGGATGGTTCTTAAACACATGACAAAAAATAGCGCGTAAGTATGGTATTCTAAAATTAGGATACGTAGATATCTTTCATTAAATTGCAAAAGAATTGAGCGCCAGAGCTCGATGACATATATTCATTAACTATTATTATGCTATGAACGACTTTTTTGCTCCTTCGCCGGTCTCGGATTGTTACCACATCTATTCCAACGGCACCACGATGAATGTACTGTTCACAGAAAGAGATGAATACATATTCATGATGAATATGCTGGCAGTCACGTCTTTCGCTAACAATATCACCCTCCTGGTCACTCAGGTCATGGACACACATTTCCATGTTATCGCCTATGGCAGCCAGACAGCATGCTCAAAATTTACAAGGGACCTATCTATGAAGTTAGGAACATTCATAAGTAAGAGGAAGCTTTCTGGCAGGCTTGAGATCTCAATGGACCCCATCTGGGATAGTCAGGAACTGAAAAATAAAATAATATATGTCTATAGAAATGCCATCACCGCTGGTTTTCCTCTGGCGCCATGGCAATATGAATGGGGGCCTGGGGATATCTATTTCGTGAAACATGAGACATTCAAAAATATAGGCTTGTCTATCAGTACTATCTCAGCAACCAAAAAACGCAAGCTTTTTCATACTCATCTCTCCTTACCTGATGAATGGAGAGTGAATGCTGAAGGTATGATTGTTCCTCATTGCTATATCGATTGGCAGAGGGTTGAGAAATTATTTCTGACCATCAGAGCTTTCATTGCTTTTCTGTACCAGAAGAAGGATATAGAGGCAGCGATAAATTCAGAATGTGCAAGCGGTGCTTACATAAAATATAACGAGAAGGATTTGAGGAAATATGCCAACGATTTGTGTATGGATGTTTTTGGTAAATCGTTGTCGCAAGTCGATTTCGATAACAAGGTCGCAGTGGCCAGGAAGGTCTGGGCCAGCAAGAGAAATGTGACGGTGTCTGCTTTAAGCCGAGTCGTTAGAGTGGATAAAGACGTACTTCGTCAGGTGCTGGGTGTTTGAGGGATGCGTAAGCGTCTCCGGGATGCCGTGTAGCCGGGGCATAAAGAAAGCAGGGTCATACGCCCTGCTCTAGTTTTGTCCAGCGGTCAGGGAGGAGGTTGCGGAAGGCATCCGGCGGTGTTCCGTTGGGCATCGCTGCCACTCTGTTCAGCACATCGGCAAGATACTCGAAGAAGTTGATGCGGCGCAGGCGGCAGGAACAGGCCAGGGAGTAGAAGATGGCGCCGCGCTCGGCTCCGGCGTGACTGCCGAAGAACAGGGAGTTCTTCCTGGAGAGGGAGATGTAGCGGTTGATACGCTCAATGAGGTTGTTGTCCCAGGCGTAGTCTCCGCCCGTGGCGATGGCTTCGATGCCATCCCACTCGTTCAGGAAGTAGTTCACGGCCCCGTGCATCTGCGATTTTGGCGGGTACTTGTCCGTCCGTGCTTGCACCCGCAGGAGAGTCGCTTTCAGTTTACTCAGTATCGGGGGAGCATATTCCTGCCGCCACTTTAGATTATCGTCCGCGGTCCAGCCATCCTTTCCTATACGGTGCAGATGCTCATTTACGTAGAGTTGATTAGTGAGTGAGAGTATCTCATCGGCATCGGGATTGCCCTTCATGTCCACGAAGTCCCGCTTGCAGTGCTGCAGGCAGGAGAGCCTGAGTATCTTCCCGTTTGATTGGGCCGCCACTTTCTTGTAGGCTTTCAAGCCGTCGGACTGGATGGTGCCTTCATAGCCCTTAAGCTCGTTCAGTATGACGTCCTCGCTGCGGGAGCCGTCATCGTAGAAGAAGTAAACAAGGCCCGTATGTGCGGCGACTATTGCCCAGACATATCCCTTCCTGCTTCCCTTGCCGCCGTTGTCATCCGCTTTTACCAGTATCTTGTGATACGTCTCGTCGCAGCAGAGGTACCTATCCTCCTTGACGGCCTTCCGCATGGCCTTGTGTAGCTTCTCGAACAGCCCGGCCGTCTTCTTGAGAAGGCCGTGGGCGGTCTGCTTGTCCAGGTTGAAGCCGTTCTCCGTGAAGTAGTTCACGATGCGCTCCACCGGCATCGATTACAGATAGCGGAGCTGGGCGATGCCCGCGATGAACGAGCCGTCGAAGCTGGAGTTCTGGATCGGGGCGAGAGGCGCCTTCGCGCTCACCAGGCCGTCTCCGGACTTCATGGCGTGGACGCGGTACGCGTCCTTGAAGAACTTAGGTGGGTCCATCCTGTAACGGATGACCTCCCGGGTGCTGAAAGGCGTTCCGCCCTCCAGCCCGGCGGGATAGACGTCATGGAAGACGGTCTCCATCTCGAAGTGCATGTTGCGCCTGGCCCCGTTGTTGCCGCGGGCTTTCCGCTCTGCCGCCTTGCGCTCCTCTTCCGCCTTTTTCTCCTCTTCGGTCTTGGGCACAGCCGGCTGCGGCTTCTGCCGCTCGCATTTCTTCTCCGTCAGCTTGGACAGTCCGCGCATCTGGTTCTGAGCCTTGGTCAGAGAGGCGTCTCGCTCTTTGAGGAGGGCCTCCAGACTGGCGATGGTGGCCTTGAGGTCTGCCACCGTAGCATCGAACGAGGACTGCATGCTCTGTA
>DCKG01000011.1 GCA_002320605.1 Bacteroidales bacterium UBA1680
GAAAGGAGATCGTATCTTCTTTCTAATTGATGATGACGGGAAGCGATTTGTTACAATGATAGATTGTGGGAAATATACTCCTGAAATCAAAAAGCATGTCGAAGAGGGACTTGGGAAACACATTCAGCAGAGCCTCCGGAAGGACATGTTCCGACAGCACTTTGCGAAATTCCACTACGTTGATCCTGTACGACCAACGCTTTACATTCTAAACGATAAACCACGTAATCATTTACCGACCAACCCCGTCATCCAGAACTTGTTACATCTATTACCTAACCATCCCGTCATCCTATGTGTGAGTGCATTGGTTTGTTGATTCCACAGATATCCCCTATGACTTTCAAGCCATTATTGTAGTTCTGGCAGTGTACCATTGGAAGTTCATATTCATACTTTTTAGCTATCTTAAGAGCATCTTCAAACAGAATCGCACAGAACTTCACTCCTGTTTTTGCTCTCTCCTTCTCCACGTAGACATATCCATATTCATTCTTCTTGTAATCTTCTGGTCTCAGATTCTGCATATCGACAAAAGATAGTGCTGTATAACATTGGAACACAAACAAGTCCCTATACATCTCCAGTCTTGCTGTCGGCATCGTGGCTTTCTTTATTCTTGAAACTTCTTCTTGAGTCAAGAACTGCACATCTTTCTGTTTTCTAGAGATTGAAAAACCGAAAAATGGATTCTCGCTTATCATCTTATTCCTCTGTGCGTACAAGAACATGCTTTTAAGTTTCTGTAGCATTCCCGCAACTGTGGTACTATCGTATATTGAAAGCAAGTAAGTGTTGAAATCCTCTATGTCTTTGAGCCATAGTGATACTAAGTGTGTATCACTATGGATGTTACTATGTGAATACAATAGATTCCTGACTATTTCATATTTCCTATAATTAGGCATTGTAGAAAGCCTGGCTTTAACCTTCTTCATTTGCATTCTCAGGAATGACTCATACAGGTAACCCATAGTATAGCTGTTTGCTGAGAAACCAAAGTAGATAAATTCTTTCAATGATTCCTTCGTAAACGGCATGTTTGCTCTTAAGAGTTTTGTCTGAAACTCTTCTATCTTTGCTGTAACTGCCGATGTGTAATCTTTCGTTGGATTCTGCTTCCTACTCCTGATGTCCTTCTGGAAATCTGATGGCCTTGTTTTTCTAGGTAATGATAGCTGCCATCTTTCTCCGCAAATGCACACAGATATCTCCACTGGTGCAAGACCCTTGCTGTTCTGTCTGCTTTTCCTACAATAGTAGGAGATTGACATTGTTGTGTCCATTTCTAATAACGCATTAAATATTAAACAATTACACGTTATTTTGTGACGGCGTTCCGATATCCAAAGTCCGTCACAGACTCAGGCAAGTTTGATTTGTTCCGAGACAATTCATGTGAAGAACCACATGCTTTTGAAGCCTCTAGAATGAGGCTGAGAGAACAAAAAAAGAGGATGATCGTTAAATCATCCTCTCGTGGAGCGGAAAACGAGACTTGAACTCGCGACCCCGACCTTGGCAAGGTCGTGCTCTACCAACTGAGCTATTTCCGCATTGTTTCTACGGAGTAGGAGCGAGGCTCCATATCTTCATGGGATTGCAAAGTTAGGGATATTTTCTGGCTTTGCAAATTTTTTCGAAGAAAATTACACTTCGGTGGCGGTGCTGAATTCGGAGAGGAAGCGGAAGTCGTTCTCGAAGTAGTGGCGGAGGTCATTGACCTGCCATTTCAGCATGGCGATGCGCTCGAGTCCCATTCCGAAAGCGAAGCCGGAATATTTCTTAGAGTCTATTCCCGATGCCTCCAGCACGTTAGGATCCACCATGCCGCATCCCAGAATCTCCAGCCAGCCAGTTCCTTTGCAGATGTTGCAGCCTTTGCCATGGCAGATATTGCAGCTTACGTCAACTTCCGAGGACGGTTCGGTGAACGGGAAATATGATGGACGCATCCTGATGGCGGTATCCGGCCCGAACATCTCGCGAGCGAACAGTAGGATGGCCTGCTTAAGGTCGGCGAAAGTGACATGCTCATCGATATAAAGCCCTTCGCACTGATGGAATATGCAGTGGGCGCGGGCGGAGATGGCTTCGTTGCGGAAAACTCGGCCAGGGCAGATGACGCGGATCGGAAGCTTCATGTTCTCCATCGTGCGAACCTGCACGGATGACGTGTGGGTTCGGAGCAGAATCGGATTCGGATGACCAGCGGATACGAAGAAGGTGTCCTGCATATCTCTGGCAGGATGGTTGGGTGGGAAGTTAAGGGCTTCGAACACATGATAGTCGTCTTCGATTTCAGGCCCTTCGGCAACGTCATAGCCGAATTTTCTGAATATGTCGACGATTTCCTGGCGCACGATGGACACTGGGTGACGTGAACCGAGGGCGTATGGCGTTCCTGGCATCGATAGGTCATCTGTTTTGCCTGCCGGGCTTGCATCCGAGACTGTTTGCGTACGCAGTTCCTCTATCTTTGCGGTCGCAGCCTGCTTCAATTCATTCAGCTTACGGCCAAACTCTTTCTTCATTTCCGGAGCATAGCCTCTGAATTCTTCGAAAAGCTTGGTGATTTCGCCTTTTTTCCCGAGGAGATTCACTCTGGCTTCCTCAACATCTTTCGCCGTCTTGCATTTCAGGTCGTTGACCTGAGCCAGCAATTTTTCTATTTCTTCTTTCATATTCTTTAATTTTCTTCTTTCTTCGCTGCCCTTTTGTCACGAGCTTTCTTCTCCCTGGCGGCGCCGGACTTCAAATATTTCTTCCACTGTTCGTCGTTGAAGATCTTTTGGAACGAACTGTAAATCTGCTCGGCCCACTTGTCTGTGGTCTGCGCATAAATGTCAGAATTCGTAACCTTCGAATCTTGCAAACTCTTGAGCTCCATATGCATGGCCTTATAGTCATTATTCAGGATTGAATCGACGTAATAGACCTGCCAGTCCTCCAGCTTGAGCGCGCTTTCTAGCTTATTTATCTGATTGTCAATATATTCCTGTAATTTCTTAGTCTCGTCCTCAGGCTTTGAGGCATCCTGCTCCTGGGCGGAGAGCATCGGCCCGAAACAGGCGAGGGCAGTAAACATTAAGCAACCAAGTTTTTTCATAATATGAATATTCTTCATAAATTTACCTTCACGAAGAAACAAATTTATACAATATTAAAATAAACTCAAAAAATGAACAAAAGAGCCACCATCCTTTGCGGAGCGCTCATGGCCTCCGCAATGGCATTGACACAGCAAAGCAACGCATGCACTAACATAATCGTTACCCGAGGTGCCTCAAAAGACAATTCCGCGATGGTCTCCTACGCAGCCGACTCACACTGGCTGTATGGCGAGCTGTATTTCCACCCTGCGATGGACTGGAAAGCTGGCACCATGCTGAACATCGTAGAATGGGACACTTCGAAACCGCTGGGTCAGATCGCGCAGGTGCCTCACACTTACAAGACAGTGGGCAACATGAACGAGCATCAGCTGATAATCGGGGAGACCACTTGGGGAGGAAGGCTGGAACTTATGGATTCCACTGCAATAATGGATTATGGCTCACTGATTTACGTAGCGCTGCAAAGGGCGAGGACGGCTCGCGAGGCAATACAGGTGATAGTAGACCTTGCCAATGAATATGGCTATGCGTCGGAGGGCGAGAGCTTTTCCATCGCCGATAAAAACGAAGCCTGGGTGATGGACTTGATAGGCAAGGGAGTTGAAATGAAAGACGGGAAAAACGTCAATAAAGGCTTGGTGTGGGTTGCCAGGAGGATTCCGGACGGGTACATCTGCGCACATGCGAACCAGGCGAGAATCCAGACTTTCCCGCTCAACGACCCGGAGAACTGCCTGTATGCGCCGGATGTAATTGAATTCGCACGCAGTAAAGGCTACTTCAGCGGCAAAGACGAGGGCTTCGACTTCAGCGCCGCCTACAATCCGATTGATTTCGGGGGCGTGAGGGCATGCGACGCAAGGGCTTGGATCGCTTTTAGGATTCTGTGCGACGGCAAATTCACCTACGAAAAAGATGGGAAGATGATAACCGAAGACGCAGACGACTACCTCGATTATGTAATGGGCAAGAACCTTAAGCACAGGATGCCACTCTTCGTGAAGCCAGCTCGCAAACTGGGCGTGAAAGATGTAGCAGATGCCATGAGAGACCATTTCGAGGGCACTCCTTTGGACATGACGCAAGACATCGGCGCTGGTGGGAACGCCCTCCCTTATCGCTGGAGACCGATGGGCTTCAAGGTCGGAGACTGGGACTACATCAACGAGCGCGCCATCGCTACCCAGCAGACAGGTTTCTGGTTCGTAGGCCAGGCCCGTCATGACCTGCCGGACATCGTTGGGGGAGTGATTTGGTTCGGCACCGATGACGCTGCCACATCTTACCTCAGCCCGATTTACACGAATACCGACAAGGTACCTGAGTGCTTCAGAGAGGGCAATGGCAGCTTGCTGAAATATTCCCCTACAGCATCATTCTGGATGAACAACAGGGTTACGAACACCTGCTACAGGGCTTATAACATGATAGCTCCGACGGTGCGAGCCGAGGTAGATAAATTCGAAAATGAGCAAATGGGCGGAAAACTGTCGGAGAATGACCAGAAAGTCTTGAATGAATATAATAAATTGGTTTCCAAAGCTGGCGGCAAGGAGATCAAAGACAAGGCCCTGAACCCTATCAGGAAGATGCTCACGGAATATTCAGTGAACACTGCGCAGAACCAATTCGACCACTGGGTGGCATTGGAACAGCTCATCACGGTTAAATTCATCGACGGCAACGTGAAGGCTCAGAACGAGGATGGAACCTTCAAGCATTCGAAATATGACGAAGGCATTCCTGACGGCCTCACCCAGCCTGGATACACTGAAAAGTGGAAGGAAGCTGTCGTGAAAGACCACGGCGACATCATCAGAGTCCGGTGATAGTTACGATTCGTAATTCCTAAAAAACACCCCTAGGCACCATTATCATAAGGTATCTAGGGGTGTTTATGATATTTTTTAAGGAAGGATATTATGATTATTAAATGTTAATAGATATCTTAGCGAAAAATATTTGCCAATGCGTAGGTTGATTGCCATAGCCGCAGGATTGTTAATCTGCCTTCTGAGCTTCGCCCAGAAATATTCCTTTTCCGGGACCATCCTGAATAGGAAGGACAAAAGTCCGGTGGACTTCGCCACCGTGCTTTTCGTAGAATGCGAACAGTGGGCTACGGCAGATGCGAACGGCAGATTTACAATCGGAAACATTCCTGCCGGGAAAAACACCCTGGAAATCTCCTGCCTCGGCTACGTCACCCTCAGGATGCCAGTCACGATCACCAAGAACGTAGACGTTTTCACGGTCATGCTGGATGAAGATAACCTCACTCTGGCAAGCGCAGTGGTCACGGCGAAGGAAAACGAATCCAGCGCAACGACGCACCGAGTCATGGACAGGACGGCACTGGATCACGTGCAGCTGGTGTCAGCATCCGACATTTCCGGCCTGCTCCCGGGAGGAGTCACTCAGAATCCAAGCCTAACTTCGGCACAGAGGTTCAACCTCAGGGCGGGAGGAGTCACGGAAAGCGGGAATGCCTCGTTCGGAACCGCCGTGGAAGTGGACGGAGTCAGGCTTTCCAACAATGCCAGCCTGTCCGGGACAAGCGGAGTGGCCACTAACAACATAGCGACCAGCAACATCGAATCGGTCGAGGTGATTTCCGGGGTGCCTTCCGTCGAGTATGGCGACGTCGGCGCCGGAATCGTCAAGCTGAACACTAGGAAAGGCGTCACTCCTTACATGGTGACGCTCACCACTAACCCGAACATCAAGCAGGCCTCTTTCAGCAAGGGCTTCGGGCTGGGAGACACGAAGAGAAAGGCCTCGAAAGGCGTGCTCAACGTGAATGCCGAATACACGAAATCCTACAAAGACCAGCGTTCCCCTTACACCTCCTATGACAGGAAACAGATTTCCGCGTCTTATTCGAATACCTTCATGAGAGGCTTCTTCGAAGGGATTCCGCTAAGGTTCACGGCTGGAGTGTCGGGTAACCTGGGTGGAATGGATTCGAAGGCTGACCCCGACAAACTCACAGGGACATATTCAAAGCAAAGGAATAATTCACTGCGCGGCAACATCGAGGCAAGCTGGCTGCTCAGCAAGCCTTGGATAACTAACCTGGAGTTCAAAGGCTCGCTGGTATATTCCGACAACCTCAGCAAGACGAAAGAGCAATATTCCAGTGCTGGCGGAACGGTCGCCTTGCACGGCAAGGAGGAGGGCTATTTCATGGCTCAGGACTATGGCTCCGACCCAGATGCCGCGGCTATACTGATTCCTCGCGGCTATTGGTACAACACCATGTGCCTGGATGACAAGCCTTTCAGTTACAAGCTGACCCTCAAAGGCAATCTCGCCAAGAAAATCGGACACGTGAGCAACCGGATCCTGCTTGGCGCCGAATGGAACGCCGACGGGAATTTCGGCAAAGGGGAATATTCCGAAGACATTTCCACGGCTCCGACGTACCGCACCTATGACTACAGCGAGCTGCCATTCATGAATAACTTGGCTGTCTTCCTTCAGGACAATGTCATGATTCCGACCGGGAAGCAAGGCAGCGTGAATCTGATTGCAGGACTAAGGAGCGAGACCACCTTCATAAAAGGTTCTGAATATGGCACCACAAGCAGCCTGTCGCCAAGGTTCAACGCTAAATACACTGTGCTTGAGGGCTTTCGTCGGAGAAACAAGACCCTCCGCAACCTTGCATTCAGGGCGAGCTGGGGGATGGCTGTGAAGCAGCCTTCCTTCGCAATCCTTTACCCTCAGCCGGACTATTCCAGCATAAGGGTGCTCAATCCGCCCACTGCGAGCGACGGTTCTGCTTACTATGGGTACTATATCAAGCCTTCGCAGATTGAATATAATGCCGGCCTGACATGGCAGAGGAACTATCAGAGCGAGGTCGGAGTGGATTTGGACATCCTGGGAACCAAAATTTCCGTGGCAGGCTACTGGAACCGCACCGCAAAGTCCTTCAGGGTATCAAACGCATACGATTCGTTCGCTTACAATTACACAGACCAGTCCATGCTGGAGTCTTGCGGAATACCGGTCGATAATAGAACCTACCTCATCGACAAGTCTACCGGAATAGTCACAGTCGTTGACAAGACGGGCGCCCTGCCTTCCGAGACAATCACGGGGATAACCCGCGAATCTCTGATAAAGCGCACTTATGCCGACAACGACGGCTCTCCGGTGAACCGTTACGGAATCGAATGGGTGATAGATTTTCCTCGCATCAATCCGGTGAACACAGACGTTCGGCTCGACGGGAATTTCTATTCCTATAAGTCGGTGGACAGGGATTTGCTGGCATATTCTCCGACTTCGCAGCAGCAGGTGGATGGCACGCCGTATAAATATGTCGGCTGGTACACAGGCGGAAACAAGTCTGCGAACGGCAGCGAGATAAAGACCGTGAATGCCAACGTGACATTCACCACCCATATTCCTAAAGCCAGAATGATCCTTTCTCTCAAAGTCGAGGGCTCTCTGATGAAATATTCAAGGAACCTGAGCGAGGGCATCGATGGCGAGACCAGAACCGTGGCGATACCGGACAGGTCGTCGTTCCTTCCTTCCGGGGAAACGGATTTCATGGACAACAGTTCCTACACTGCCACTTACCCGTTGTATTATTCTACCTACTGGGATCCTACTCCTAGGCCATTCTACGAAGATTACGTGAAGGCCAAAACGAGCAATCCGCAGCTGTTCAACGATCTTTCAGCCTTGGTGGTGAAAACCAGCTATGTATATTCGTTCAGGAAGAATTACATCTCTCCTTATTTTTCTGCGAATTTCAGCGTTACGAAAGAAATCGGCGAACTCGCCTCGATTTCTTTCTACGCTAACAACTTTTTCAGAAACATGGGACAGGTCTATTCCACAATGACGAAGCAGCATTCGTCCGTGTCGAACTACATTCCGGAGTTCTACTACGGACTGACTATCAGATTAAAATTTTAAAAAACGAGATATTAAATTCAGTAAAACATGAAAAAGTTTTTCTACTTCTTGATGGCGGCTGCAGCGATGACGCTGTACGCCTGCAACAAAGACAATGAGAAGTCCAAGGTCAACACCGTGACTATCAATGTGTTGATTGATAACGAGAAAGTCTCCGATGCAGTGGACGTGACACTGACGAGCAAATCCAGCTCTACCTCTTATGTGGCGACCACCACAGGTGGAGTTGCAACGTTCAGCGTTACTGCGGGAATCTACGAGGCGACCGCTACCCTGTACAAAGAGTCTGCGATATACAATGGCAACAATTCATCGGTGACGGTGACTGACGGGGGCGCCAATGCGTTCAACCTGGACATGGTCAAGTCCACCACGAGTCAGGTCATAATCAAGGAGCTGTACTTCGGGGGCTGCATGGATAACGCTGGAGCCAAGCATTTCTCGAATGATGCCTATGTAACGCTCTACAACAATTCCCCTGTCGAAGCAGACGCAAGCAATTATGCATTCGGGATTGTTTACCCTGCTAATTCGAATACCAACAGCAACTACAGGAAGGATGGTGAACTGACTTACACAGACTACCTTCCATGCTGGAATGCTGTGTGGTGGTTCCAGTCCGGCACGCAAGTCAAGATTCCTGCATACTCTCAGATAGTGATAGCTATGAAGGGTGCAATCGACAACACGGCGACTTACTCTAACTCGGTGGACCTGAGCAATGCCGACTACGCAATGTACGACCCTGAGGTGTTCACTCTGGCGGCTGCCTATCCAGCACCTTCCAGCAAGATTCCTTCTTCGCATTATCTTAAAACATATCTTTACGGCTTGGGTACGGCTTGGCCTTTGTCGAACAATTCCCCTGCTTTCGTAGTGTTCTCTCCTGAAGGCACGACGGCGGAGGCCTTCGTGAAAACGGCATCGAACATAGAGATCGCGGGCAATGGTAAGGCGTTCGCCTGCGCCAAGGTTCCGGTAAGCTGGGTGATGGACGGAGTCGAGGTCTACAGTGCCACGGCTCTGGACAAGAGCAATAAGAGGCTTCTGGGCAGCGTGGATGCCGGATATGTGAAATTCACCAACAAGCTGGGCTACACGGTTTACAGAAATGTGGATAAAGATGCGACCGAGGCTCTGCAGGAGAATTCTGGCAAGCTGGTTTACAATTATGCCGGCGGCACTGCCGACGTAGAGAACGGCTCCACGGATCCTTCAGGCATTGATGCAGAGGCATCGATTGCAAAAGGCGCGCACATCATATTCAAAGACACGAATAACTCCACGAACGACTTCCATCAGAGAAAAGTCGCTTCCATAAAGAAATGAAGCGAGGAATCTTCATATTTTTAGGAATATCCTGTCTCTCCGCTCTTCCTGCGTTCTCGCAGACGGAAGAGTGGAGGGATGAATATTCCAAGCTCTCAAAATGTGCGGACTTCTCCAATCCTGCCTGGCTTACCGAAGTCAAGGGGGCGGCATCGACCGTCAGGCTCAATTTCGACAAGTCGGACGGCGGCCTGATAGACATCGGCGAATCGTCCGACTCTTGGCAAGGAGGGCTGGATGCCCGATCATTCCTGCGCATTTCCAACAGGCTACAGGCCTACGGGAGGATGGAATATGGCTATTTCCGGGGCAGCAAGATGGGAGGCCCCATCTTGCTCGACCCTTATTATAATCCCGTGAACTTTCTCGAGAGCACAGACACTACGATCGGAACCAAGATTCTGGAAAAATATTCCCTCGAAGGCGCTCTGGCATATTCATTAAATGACCGTTTGAAGCTGGCGGGCAGATTCCTATACGAGTCCGCCAATTACGCCAAGCGCAAGGATCCTCGCCCGATCAACAAATGGATGGACATGGAGGCAGGGGTTGGCATCAAGTATTCTTTCAGGCAGGGCGGACCTGCCGCAGGCTTCGGGCTTACCTATGCCAAAACGTTGGAAACCATCGACGTAGATATTTTCGGAACACTGGACAGGAATTACTTTTATCTGGTGGACTACGGCGGAATATTCGGAAAAGTGGAGCAGATAGAGGGAGACTATGGCTATCTTTCTACTACCACTGAAAGACCCATGTTCAACCAGTTTTTCGGCGGAAACGTCCAGGCGTGCTTACCGTTTTCGGAAAACCTGACGCTCAGGGCCGATGCCTCTCTGGCTTACAGAGAGGGGTATTTCGGTAAGAAGGCTTCCGGGTCTGTGAGATTCTGCGATTTCACCGGCTGGAAATATTTCGCACATGCGTGGCTGGACTACAAGGCAGATAAGCTCTTCCACAGGCTGGAGGGCTCGCTCAACGTCATGACGACCGAAAACGAGGAAAACTCATGGCAGATCACGACCAATCCAGGCGAGAATTCCAAGGTCGAATATTTCGGCAAGAACAAGGCTGGGAATAAGACCGTCGGGAAAGTGAATGTGACATATTCATTGAGCAGGAACTCCCGGAAAGGGATCCTCCCGTCTTGGGGTGCAGGCATTTCATACAGCGGCTTCTTGGTTGATCAGAAAGGAATTCTTTATCCTTTCTACAGGAAGCAGAAGCTGAACCAGAACCTCGTCAAAGCCTTCGGGCTAAAGAATATTTACTCGAAGCATGGGCTTCTGAGCATCTCCGGAGAGGTAAGGTACGCTTTCCACGGCGACGACCTGAAGAATGAGGATGGCAGCTACGCAAGCGCATCCGGTTCTCCTCGCTCGATCGATGCATACCTCAACAAGACATTTGAATATTACAGCTCGTCCCGCCTGGGAGGCGGGCTAGGCGTCCGCTATTCCCTGGCTAAAGAAATCCGAGGGCATGAATATAATTTCTTCGCTGAAATCTCGGATTCATATGACAACCTGACTGGCAAGGCAGAATACCTTACCGGCAACAACAGAAACAAATTACTCTTAACGATAGGATGCGATTTCTAAAGAATATCCTCGCAGCCGCCCTGATGGCTGCAACTGCTTGGCTTGCTCAGGCCCAGCAGCTTCCTTCAGACCCTGAGCTAAAAACCGGAAAGCTGCCGAACGGCCTCACCTACTACATCAGACAGAACGTCAACGAAAAAGGAATAGCCGATTTCTATATAGTCCACAATGTGGGCGCCCTGCAGGAGGAAGACAACCAAGACGGGCTGGCTCATTTCCTAGAACACATGGCATTCAACGGCCTGAAACACTATCCGAAGAAAACCATGCTGGAATTCCTCGGAAAGAATGGCGTGAGATTCGGGGCGAACGTGAATGCATTCACTTCTCGCAAAGAGACTTGCTACCACATAGACAAGGTGCCGCTCAATAGAGCGTCTTTCGTGGATTCCGTACTGATGGTCCTGCACGACTGGTCTCACGACATTCTTTGCGAGAATGATGAGCTGGATGCGGAGAGAGGAGTCATCAGGGAAGAATGGAGGCGGAGCAATGACGCCAAGCGCAGGGTCTTCAACGCCCAGACTGGCATCGTCTACCAAGGAGCGAAACCGGCGAGGCGCACCGTGCTGGGCTCGCTGGACGTAATCAATAATTTCAAGAGAGATGAGATACTGAACTTCTACCGCAAATGGTATCGCCCGGACTTGCAGGCAATTATCATAGTGGGGGACATAGATGCCTCGGCGATGGAAGCCAAGGTCAGGAATATGTTTTCAGACATTCCTGCCGCTCAGAATCCTGCCCCGAAAGAGAGATACCTCGCTCCGGAGGCTGACGGCCCTATATTCCAGAATTACGTTGACAGCACGATTTCTTTCTTCGCGCTCAAGGCATTCTACCGTCAGCCGTTCCCGTCCGTGCGGTCCGACGAGTCTTTCTGGAAAGACCGTTTCTGCAGAGAAATGGTTTCGAGCATAATGTCCACCAGGATGCGCCAGCAGATAGAAACCCCTGATTCCCCGATTAAATCGGCGGTGCTGGTCACCTATCCAGAGTCCAATGACTATTACGTTTCGCTGTTCACGATTCTTGGAAAGAAAGGAGCTGACCAGAAAGAGGTCTTCCGCTTCTGCGAGAGGAACGTTGAGTCGATGCTGCGGCATGGGGTTTCACAGGATGAGGTGGATGCGGCGAAACTGCAGGAAGCGCAGCGATGGCACTTGGACAGGCCGAAGCTTGCCTCTGCGACTAAAAACAGTGAATATGTCGCTGTCTTCCATGACAATTTCATAGGAGGCTACGCCACTACAGCTCCTGCACAGATGCATGATATTCAGAAAGAGATTCTCGGCAGCATCACCATGGACGATGTTCAGCAGAGCGTCGATAAGATGTTCAAGGATTCCGATGCGATATATTCATGGTTCGGCAAGCCAGAGGATGAGCCGGAGATTCCTTCTGTGGAGGAAGTGAAGGCCATCATTGCGGAAGTCGAGGGAGGCCCTGTCGCTCCTGGATATGCCAGCATAAAGAAAGTGGACCTGAGCGTGACGGCTCCTGAAAGGACTCTAGGTAAGGCTGGGAAGAGAATCAGCCAGCTGCCGGAGACGAAGATTTGGAAGCTGGACAATGGCATCACGGTCTATTATACTCTTGTGCGCGAGGCTTCAGCCACGCCTGCCTTGTCTCTTGCCATGTATTTCAACACCGGCTACAAAGCCTTTCCACAAGACAAGATAGCCGAATCTGAATATGCTTCCACGCTCATACGCCAATACTCCGGCATCTGCAAGGTCTTGAACGACGGGCTTTCCAAGGATGCAGGCTTGAGCGGAGTTTCGCGGATGCTGAGAATCCAGCGCAATTCTGCCTCAATCGTGATTTCCGCTCCGGCGGACAAGGCCGAGAACGCATTCAGGCTTGCCTCGCTATCCGTTACTGATCCTTATGTCATCGACGGGAAATCGGTTGCGATTAACCGTAAAAGAACGCTGGAGTCCCTTGGGGAGGAGAAGAAAGACGCGCAGAGATTCAACGAAATTAGCGACTCCCTCCTGCATGCCGGGCATCCTTGGCTCTGTAATATAGATTCGGCGGACGTGCTCTCTGCCGACTCCAGTTTCGTGAAGGAGATATATTCAAGGGAATACGGTCGGCTGAAAGGCATGGAAACTTACCTCGCCAGCAGCCTTCCTGAGGCGGAGATAGAGGAATATGTCAGGAAGTACTTTTCGTCCATCACTGTTCCGGAATATTCTTGGAAAATCGCAGATGCGAAACCTTACCTTGCTACTTTCAAGGGGGGCAAGGAGTTCTCCATGACTGGGAAGAAAGTCATGAACCCGTACACTGTCGTCTATAAGCTCTATAAATCGAAGATTAAGGTCTCAGCGAGAAATCTTGCGGCGGTGGACTTCGCAGACTACATTCTGTCACAGCGTCTCCTGAATCAGATTCGTGAGGCACGCGGTGGAACCTACACCGTTAGTTTCTCCACGACCGTCAGCGAGCGTGAGGGTGGTTATTCCGAGTCGGAGATTAGTTTCAAGACTCGTCCTGAGCTTGCCCAGACATTAATCGGGGACATGGACGGAATCGTTGAGAAATTCTGCTCCGAAGGCCCTACGGAAAAAGAGCTCGATGAAGCTCGCACTTATCTTGTTAAGCGGCAGCGGGAACGTGATGCGGTGAAAAGGGAGTCCATGCCTCGAATCAATACGGAAGCCATCAATTTCGTCCGCAACAAAGTGGACCCTTCCATTGATCACGTGAAAGCCTACGAAGAGGTTGGCGCGAAGGAGGTCCGCAAAATAGCAGGCAGGCTGACCGGGAAAGATTCCTACACAATGACTTATACGGAGGAATGACATGAATTTATTCAAAACACTTTCGGTCATATTGCCCATATGCCTCACTCTACTGGGCGGGGAGGTTTTCCAGGCCTTTGCGGATGAGGGCATGTGGATGATCCAGGATGTTCATGAGGCTTTGGAAAAGAATATGCAGGCGCGGGGGCTTCGTCTCTCCGCAGGGGAAATCTATAATGCAGACGCTCCTGGAGCCTCCATTTCCGATGCCGTGGTGTCGCTAGGCTTCTATTGCACCGGTAGCGTGATTTCCCGCGACGGCCTCATAATCACGAATCATCACTGTGCTTACGCCAATGTGTCGAAGCTAAGCACTCCGGAACACAATTATTTGGAAGACGGGTTCTGGGCTATGACCTCTGCGGAAGAGATTCCGATAGAAGGGGAGAGCGTCTATTTCCTCAAGAGGGTGATAGACGTGACTGAGGAATATGAGAGTCTATCTACGGAGATGTGCCGGAAGCATAAAAAAGCCGGGAGCAGGAAACTCTCTTCGATTCTTGAGAAGAAATATGCCGACGAGACAGGGCTGGAGGCAATCCTCAGCTCGATGTGGACGGGGGAGAAACGCTACATGTCTCTCTATAAGGTCTACACGGACCTTCGCCTGGTCGCCGCTCCGCCACTATGCATAGGATATTTCGGTGGAGACGAGGATAACTGGGAGTGGCCTCGGCAGAATTGCGATTTCGCCTTGTACAGAATCTACGAGAACGGCATCCCCGTGAATTGCCAGAAAAGCCTGAAGATTTCTTTGAAGGGGTATGAGCCTGGCTCGTTCGCCATGGTCGTCGGCTACCCAGGTAGGACTGACAGGTACTCGTCCGCTTCAAGAGTGGGTTATCTTGAGGACTACGAGCTTCCGGTCACGACTGGGCTTGAGTCTGGTCAGATAAGCATCATCCGGAAATGGATGAATGCGGATCCGCAGGTGAGGATGAAATATTCCGACTGGTTCTTTGGCCTTTGTAATGCTCAGGAGAACAATTCAGGGATGCTGGACTGCCTTGGCCGCTTCAGAGTTTTTGGTGACAAGGAGTCGCAGGACGAGCAGTTGCAAGACTGGATTGATGGCTCCGACGATAGGAAACGAGTGTGGGGAGACTTAATCCCGAACCTCCGCAAAGCCTACTCCGAAAGCAATGAAGGCGAGAGAAATAAGGCAATATATCGGGAGACCCTGTTCAGAGGTACTTTCATTAGCCGGTATTGCTTCAGGGCTGCGAATGCTCACAGCTTGGATGATGCGAAGAAGTTCCTGAGGCAGGCTCTGGACGAAACCGATCCGAGGGTCGAGAAGGAGCTTCTGGCATATTCGCTCAGAGAGTACATCGAGAGGATGGATGCTAGCTATTTCGGCCCTTTCATTAAAAGGCTGCGGTCTCGGTTCGGGAATGACTGGGAGGATATGTCTGAATATCTCTGGAATAACAGCGCTCTCTTTTCAGAGATCAAGATCAACGGCATCAAGTCGCAGGATGAGGTGAGGCGGGATCCTCTAGTGCAGTTGTTCACGGATGTCTCAATAACGGATTTCAACAATAGGAATGGCCAGATGCAGAAATGGCAGAAGGCTAATTCTCTGGAGCGGGAATATGAAAGGGCTCTCTATTGGATGCGCATAGATAAAGACATTCTGCAATATCCTGATGCGAATTCCACCATGAGAATATCTTATGGCACTGTGGGGGGCTATTCGCCGATTGACGGAACCGTTTACGGCTGGCGCACTACCACCGATGGGATACTGGAGAAATACGACGAATCCGTCCACGATTTCAACTTGAACCCTCGCCAGCTGCGCCTTCTTAGGCAAGGCCGGTGGGGCCGATGGGGTGCCTCCCGCAAGACTATGTACGTGGATTTCCTGACCGACAACGACATCACGGGCGGTAATTCGGGCAGCCCTGTGCTGGATGCCGACGGAAACCTGATAGGCCTTGCCTTCGACGGCAACAAGGAGTCTCTAGCCAGCGATGTGTCCTACACATTCGGCTATAACAAATGCATCAACACCGACATCCGGTTCGTCCTCTGGGTCCTCGACCGCTACGGCGGCATGAAACGCATCCTCAACGAACTCACCTTCGTGAAATAGCGGCCACGAAACACTTTTGCGATCCATTTGCCTTCAGGCGCACTGAGACCCTGCGGTGGTCATATCTGCATAGTCGCCTATTGGAGCGGAGCTTCATCAGCCGCCATGCCACGCCTGAGACCCTGCGATCAATCTGCCAATCCACGTCTCATACAATCATGACCTAGAAGGATCTGTCCGTGCAATTAGCGGGCTTGGCACTATTCATCGCAGTGGTGCGCAATGAGGCTATGCCTGCCCAGGTGTGCTTTTAGAAGCAGGGCTGGGCATGCCATTATGTTGTGCAGTGACTTCTGACGCAAACATGCGTGCCCGACAATTGCAAACGTAGGGATAGAATCGGCTCCGGATGACGAGTGGTAAGGTAATAGGAAGTGAAACAAGTTCATGATGACGTGGTGGTCGGGATGACAGGGTGTATTCTTAAACACAGTGTATATTCTTTAACACAGGGTTTTGGACTTCGTCCTCATTTTGCGGCTGCCCACTACCTGATCGTGCAATAAAAAATGAAATGCGTGGGAAATTACATGAATCTTACCAAGTTCAGCTGATCGCTGAATTCGTGTATTCCTGCTTCGATTTTCCTGATTGTCTTCTCGGACGGTTTCCTGAATCCGCTGATGTAGTGCCCAAGCTGTTTTTGGTTCACGCCTGTAATCCTCTCCAGTCCGGCCAGCGTGAAAGCATAAGCATACTCCTGTAGAAAGGATGGGACATCATATTTGTAGGTGAAATCTGTTTCCTCGAATGTCTCTCCGGCGCTTTCAACGGCCTCCTTCATGTCTTCGTAACCGGCTTTGAAATCCTCGATTGCTTCCTTGACTGTGTTACCCGTTCCTATGATTCCATAAGGATAGTCTTTGTCCTCGACATAGACAGAAAACCGTCTGTCGCTGCCTGTCTCTATAATTGCTGTTGCCTTTCTCATCTCTCTATCTTTTTATTAGGGTCAAAGCTTGACCCCCGATTTATTTTCAATGTCTTTCTTTGTCCCAGGTTTAGCCTCCTCAGATTCAAGGTGACTAGTCTCAAAGAGCTTGCCTGTTATTGGACTTTTCCAAACTGGATGCCGCTTCCCTTTTCTGAAGATAAACACCCTGCTTTCATTAATTTTCTATGGATTTCAGAGTACTTCATTTCGTATTCTATATCACAACGCAAAGATAGTAATTTTACTATCATTTTCAAAATGTTCTTACTGTCATTTTAACCGATGCGCATGAAGAAATTTTCGTATCTTTATCTGATAAAAAAAATCTATGCGCAAGGTAATAGGAATAGGAGAGTGTGTCCTAGACATAATATTCAGGAATAACCAGCCTCAGGCGGCAGTTCCAGGCGGTTCAACCTTCAATTCGATGGTTTCGCTTGGCAGGGCTGGCATGCCAGTATATTTCATCTCCGAAATAGGGAACAACCAGCCTGGAGCCATCATCCTTGACTTCATGAAAGAGAATGGGGTCAGCACTGAATATGTCAACGTGCTGCCGGTGAAGCAGCCTATATCGATGGCATTCCTGAACGAGAAAAATGACGCCGAATACAGCTTCTACCGCGATGCCATGGATGTACACCCGGATTTCAAGCACCCCCTCATCGAGCCTGGAGACATCGTTCTGTTCGGCTCCTTCTTCGCGCTGAATCCAGCCATACGGCCGCAGGTGAAGGCTTTTCTTGAATATGCCAAAGTGCATGGCGCCATACTGTATTACGACGTAAATTTTCGTCCGTCGCATAGGAAAGACCTTGGCAACGTGCTGGGCAACGTTGATGAGAATTATGAATATGCCGATGTCGTGCGTGGCAGCGATCAGGATTTCATCACCCTTTACGGCATGGATGATCCCGATAAGGTATATTCAGAGAAGATTCTTCCTCGCTGCCAGAATTTCATCTGCACTAAGTCAGTAGAACCTATAGAAGTTCGCAGCCTTCTTGCGACTGCTGCCCCCGAGGCAGGAAATATCTTCAAGAAGGCGTATCCGGTTGCACCGGTCGAGACCGTTAGTACCATCGGCGCAGGCGACAGCTTCAACGCTGGCTTCATCTACGGCCTGTCCAAACTTGCACCAGAGCCATATCTCCGCCTGGCCGAAACCCAGTGGGACAACCTGATAGCCATAGCCCAGGCCTTCTCCGCAAACTGTTGCACCAGCATGTACAATTACGTCACCCAAGACTTCGCAAAATCTCTGAAATAATATTATGAAAGCCTTATTAAAACTATTTTCTGCAATATTCCTGATGATCTTTCCCACCCTCAGCCTCATGGCACAAGAGGAAACGAAGGATTATGACGCCGAATATGCCGTAACCCTCCTGAAGCCAAGTGCCACAGCGCCGGATTTCACGCTCAAGACGAGCGAAGGCAAGAATTTCAGCCTCAGTTCCCTGAAAGGACATTACATCGTGCTGGATTTCTGGGCGTCTTGGTGCCCGGACTGCAGGAAGGAAATTCCGAACGTGCTGCGAATGTACAAGGAATATGCACCCAAAGGCGTCAAGTTCGTGGGAATATCCTTCGATGACAAGGCAGATCAATGGAAAGATGCCATCAAGAAGCATGATCTCAAATATATTCAAGTGAGCGAGCTCAAGCGCATGCGAGACTCGCAAATCGCAAAGACCTATGGCATAAAATGGATTCCATCCATGTACCTGATAGGACCTGACGGAAAGATTCTCGTCAGCACGGTGATGTCCGACAAGATTGAGAAAGCCCTCGCCGAAGCCTTCGAATCACGTTAATCTGGTACCTGGAAGCCACTTCTTCTAAAAGCACACCTAGGCAGGCATAGCTTCATTTCGCACCACTGCGATGAATAGTGCCATGCCCACAAATTGCACGGACAAATCCTTCCAGCTCATAATTGTATGTTCGCGCTGCAAAAGCATCCAGACTGATATACGCTCAGGGGTTGCAGTATTACAAAATAACTGCCCCGTCATCCTGACGAAAGGATCTATATTATCGACGGCCTAGATCCTGTAAGGAGTTAGCTCATAAATATACAAAAAAAAGTGGGTCCCTTTGATAGGACTCGCATTTTTTCATAGGCATCAGTGCCACGCCTGAATGTCAGGACGAACGGTCAGATACATTTTTGTCGTGTAGGACTATCTCGCCGCCAACGGCATCGGCAACGATGCCAGAATCTTTGTGCACGGTGCCTGCAAGGATAGCCTTGGCAAGCTGGTTGACCAGCTCTCGCTGCATCAGCCTCTTGATAGGACGGGCTCCGTAAGCAGGATCGTAGCCATTCGTGACCATCCAGTCCTCAAAAGCTTTAGTAAACTCTATTGACACATTCTCTTCGGCAAGCTTATCCTGAAGCTGCTTCATCTGTATGTGTAGGATCTCACGCACGTCATTCTGCGTCAGAGGATCGAACATTATTATCTCATCGATTCGGTTCAAGAACTCGGGACGGACCGTGGTCTTAAGCACATCCATCACCTTCCTCTTGCACTCATCCAGCAGCTGACGCCTCTTGGCAATGTTCTGGGCCTCTTTCGTAGGGTCGGCACCAGGCTTGCCTACTTCAGGAAGCTGCTCCATGTAGCTCTGGATTATGTCAGAACCCACATTAGAAGTCATTATGAGAATCGTGTTCTTGAAATCTACGGTACGACCCTTGTTATCGGTCAGGCGACCGTCATCAAGCACCTGCAGCAGCACGTTGAACACATCCGGGTGAGCCTTCTCGATTTCATCCAGCAAGATTACCGAATATGGTTTCCTGCGGACTGCCTCGGTCAATTGGCCTCCCTCATCGTATCCGACGTATCCCGGAGGCGCACCGACCAGACGGCTCACCGTGTGACGCTCTTGATACTCGCTCATGTCTATTCGCGTCATCATGTTCTCGTCATTGAACAGAAACTCCGCCAGAGCCTTCGCCAGCTCGGTCTTACCCACTCCGGTCGTACCCATGAACAGGAAGGATCCAATCGGCCTTTTCTCGTTGGAAAGCCCCGCTCGAGAACGTCTTACGGCATCAGCCACGGCCTGTATGGCGGCATCCTGCCCGACCACTCTCTTGTGCAGTTCTTCTTCTATGCGCAGAAGCTTCTGTTTCTCGCTCTCGAGCATCTTCTGCACTGGGATGCCTGTCCACTTGGCCACAACCTCAGCAATGTCCTGTGGGGTAACGGCTTCGGTGATGATAGGGTCCTTTATTTCTGCCTGCTTCTTAGTGAGCTCATCTATCTTTTTCTGTTCATCGGCCATCTTGCCATAGCGCAGCTCGGCAACCTTGCCATAGTCACCCGCACGTTCGGCCGTCTGTGCCTGGAACTTGAAATCGTCCATCTTCTGACGAGCGTCCTGCAACCCGCGAAGAATCTCCTTCTCGTAATCCCACCTCTTCATAAGCTCATCTTTCTGAGCCTTCTTGTCTGCGAGATCTTTGTCAATCTTCTCGGACTTTAGAGAGGTGCCTTCGCGTTTCACGGCCTCTTTTTCGATTTCCAGCTGCTTGATGTCGCTGTTCAGTTCTGCAATAGGCTCCGGCACGGAATTCATCTCCAGACGAAGCTTCGAAGCGGCTTCATCGACCAGGTCTATGGCCTTATCCGGCAGGAACCTGTTGGTGATGTACCTGTGCGAGAGATTTACGGCAGAAATCAGGGCGTCATCCTCGATTTTCACCTTGTGGTGATTCTCATATTTTTCTTTCAAGCCACGGAGGATAGCGATGGACTCCGCCGGAGTCGGTTCATCGACCATGACCATCTGGAACCTTCTTTCGAGGGCCTTGTCGGTCTCGAAATATTTCTGATATTCATCAAGAGTAGTGGAGCCGATTGTCCTCAGCTCGCCACGAGCCAAGGCAGGCTTCAAAATGTTCGAAGCATCCATGGCACCTGAAGAACGGCCAGCGCCCACCAGAGTGTGAATTTCATCGATGAATAGGATAATTTCACCATCGCTGTCCACTACCTCCTTCACGACGCCTTTCAGCCTCTCCTCAAACTCTCCCTGATACTTGGCGCCAGCGATGAGGGCACCCATGTCCAATGAATATATCACCTTGCTTTTCAGGTTCTCCGGCACGTCACCATCCACGATCTTTTGCGCAATGCCTTCAGAAATCGCGGTCTTGCCAACGCCAGGCTCGCCGACGAGGATAGGATTGTTCTTAGTCCTACGGCTAAGAATCTGCAGGACCCTCCTTATCTCGTCGTCCCTGCCGATGACAGGATCCAGCTTGCCTTGAGATGCCATTTCATTCAGATTGACGGCATATTTCGGAAGAAACTGAAGCTGAGTTTTGTTGTTTTCCATAATAAATTTTCCTTTCTGGCCTTATGGAGCATCGCCCTCAGAGCTAACTGAGTTAACGTGAACGTAAAAAGCCGTTCAGTCCAAAGACCAAACGGCTATGAGTCAAATTATGTTCCGAATGCCTAGGGCTGACAAATTGTCAGTAGGACGTTCGTAACCCTTGAATATGTTACTCCGCAGGGGTTTCCTGAACCGGAGCCTGTTCCGTCGCAGGAGCCTCGCCAGAAGTCGTTTCCTGAGCTGGGTTTGCCTGTTGCGCAGGGGAGTTCGGGAACTCTGGTTGCTGAGTAGCAGATTCCTCTATCTGGTTAGTGACATCGATGCCTGTGTTGCTGGAGCCGCTTGCTGTGAAAGAGGTGATGATTGAAACTACCAGAATGAAGGTAACGAGCCCCCAGGAAACTTTCTCGAGGATGTCGGCAGTTTGTCTTACTCCAAGAGTCTGGTTAGCGGTGACGAAGTTGCTCGCCATGCCCTCGCCCTTGCTATTCTGAAGCAAGACCACGATTACGAGCAGGATGCTCGCTATCACGATCAGTACTGTTAAAATTGTAAATAACGTACTCATATTCTTATTTTTTAATTTTCCTGACTTAATTTTTCAATGAGGGATGCAAAGTAAGCACTTTTTTCCGGATATCGCAAGATTAGCCGGGAATAAATCTTCTTTGCCTCAGCGAAATAGCCCTGATCGGCATATATTTCGGCCAGAGTCTCGGTACAGAATCCCAGGATGGGATCCTCCCAGCTACGAGAAGGTCTCTCTGGCTCGGAAGATAGCTTCAGATGTGCAAAAGCATCGTCGCCATCCTTCTTCACGGAGTCATATTCATCCTGAGAGAAAAAGTCCCCGCCGACAACTCTTACGGTGCGCTTATATCCGCCGTCCTCTGCCTTAGGAGTTTCCACATAGGCCTTGACCAGCGTCAGGGCGTCCTTGTCAGAATAGTCAGCCTTATGGGAGTCTCTGAATATATTGAATATCTTTTCTCGCGAGACAACGTACAAGGCAGCGTCGGCGAACTGCTCCTCTCCCCAATTGCTCCCGCTAATGGCAGCCATCCTGGCACAAAGCTCTTTTCTGGCCAGGCCGAACCAAGGGTAAAGGTTCACCAGGCCAGTCAGTTCATCTATATTCAAAGATTTAATGTCGGTAGCCATAATTAATTACCATTGAGCCACGCAGGCATTGAATATGTCCTCGGCGAGTTGCTCCACGATTTGCTCGCAAAGAGTGGACTCAACCGCATCCAGGGTGTTGGTGGAATCGTATTCAGCATAAGCGGAAAAATCCTTTTCCACGTTGTCTTCAGGATATTTGTTGTTCGTGAACTTGATGTGCACGGTCACGGTCAGCCTGTTTTTGGCCGCAACCTCATCGGCAGTGATGGCGGCTGTCCTCACGTCGTATCCGGTTATGGCACCTTCCAGCTCCATGTCTCCATCCTCGTCAACCTGCTCCAGGCGCGTCATTTTCCTGAATTTATCCTTCATCGCTTCGGTAAGGTCGTTGCTGAGGGTAGGATTCACCTTCAATGCCTTATATTCAAAATAGTTCAAGGCAATGGTCTTTACGTCGGACTGGATGGAGGTTCCCGAAAATGAATATATTCCGCAGCCGCCACTTAGGATGGCGGCGAGCGCTATGATTGCTATTGAAAGAAGCCTTCTCATTCCCTAATTTTCTGGTTTCTTGTCTAAATTATATTTCGAGATCTTTCTGTAAAGAGTCCGCTCTGACATTCCCAATTCTTGTGCCGCAAGCTTCCTGTTTCCATCGTGGCGTTCCAAAGCCTTCGCTATCAGTTCCACTTCGTTTTGTTTCAGAGACAGATTCTCTGGCTCATCCACCTTTGGATCGCTGTCTATCTCGATGATTTTCTTTATTTCAGCATGCTGACCGGGAGTTCCCTGTCCCTGCCATTCTGCATCTTCAGCAACGGGGTCGGCAGGTTTGAGGGCTGGAGCCGAGGACATGTTCCCAACCTGGGCTTTCAGATTGTCAACCTCTTGTTTCAGGTCAAGTATTGCCTTGACTATCATTTGTTTATCAGAGTCGGACAAGCCGCTCTCCATGGGAGCAGAAGAGGTGACTGGAAGCATGCTCACATTCTCGGCAGGCATGTACTGCTTCAGCGTCCGGGCATCTACTTCGCACCTTTCTGTAGAGTGCGTCAACTTCTCTGACTCAAGAGCCGCCACTGTTTCTGCCACGTTCTTGAGCTGCCTTATATTCCCTGGCCAGCGATAATTGATCAATACGTCTATCGCGTCATTTGTCAGAGTGACCTTGCTCATGCCGTATTTTTCCGAGAAATCAGAGGTGAACTTCCTGAAGAATAGGTAGATGTCCCCTTTCCTGTCCCTCAGGGCAGGCATCCTGATTTGGATGGCATTCAATCTATAATAAAGGTCTTCCCTGAATTTGCCGATGCTGACATTGTGCATTAGGTTGACGTTCGTGGCGGCTATCACTCTGACATCCGTTTTCTGCACCTTCGAAGACCCTACCTTTATGAACTCTCCGTTTTGCAGCACTCTCAGCAATTTCGCCTGGGATGGCAAAGGCAGCTCCCCGATTTCGTCAAGAAACAGCGTGCCTCCGTCGGCCTCCTCAAAATAGCCTTTGCGGGTCTCTATGGCACCGGTGAAAGAGCCTTTTTCATGACCGAAAAGTTCTGAATCGATCGTTCCTTCCGGGATGGCTCCGCAATTTACGGCAAAGTATTTGTTGTTTTTCCTCAGGCTGTATTGATGTATGATTTTGGGGATATTCTCTTTGCCGACGCCACTTTCCCCTGTTACGAGGACAGTAAGATCGGTAGGAGAGACTGCGACGGCAGTTTCGAGAGCTCGGTTCAGCGCCGCGTCATTCCCGATGATGTCGTATTTGTTCTTCAGTCTTTGGAGATCCTGCGTATCCATATTGTCGATATAGTTTGACAAAGTTAAAAAATAAATGTGTATCTTTGTATACTTGCAAAAGTAGGAACACATGGTTAAAAATTAATTGATATGAAAAAGGAACTCAAACTGATGGCTGTCGCTGCACTTGCCGTGCTGGCAGCATCCTGCTCATCAGCCCAGAAAATGGTTGACGAAGCAAACAACGTAAAAGTTACCTGCAACCCTGCCGTGCTTGAAGCCGTGGCAGGCAATGTAGATGCAGACTTGACTGTCACCTACCCTGCCAAGTACTTCATTCCTAAGGCAATTCTCGAAGTCACTCCTGTACTCGTATACAACGGAGGCGAGGCGAAGATGTCGCCTTTCATGTATCAGGGCCAGAAAGTGAAAGACAACTACAAGGTTGTTTCCAAGGATGGCGGCACCGTGAACGAGAAAGTTCATTTCGAATATGTTGAGGGAATGGAAGACTCTCATCTGGAGCTTCGCGGAGTCGTTAAATACAAAAATAAGTCTTACAAGCTTCCCGTCAGGAAGATTGCCGATGGTGTCAACACCACCTACATGCTGGTTGACAAGGGCGTATTCCCTCTCAAGGCCGACGGTTATCAGGCTATCCTGAAGCAGACCGCTGAGGGACAGATCCTGTACAACATTAACTCTGCAGACGTTCGTTCTAAAGAGCTCAAGGGTCAGTCAGTTAAGGATTTCCAGGCTGCTCTCGATGAAATCAAGGCTAATGAGAGAAAGACTCTCGTTGGGACAGAAGTCGTCGCTTACGCTTCTCCGGATGGCGGACAGAATCTCAACCAGAAACTTTCTGACAAGCGTTCCAAGACAGCTGACAAGGCTTGGGGCAAGGTCGTGAAGGGCAAGGATGTCTCTGACCCTGAGGTTAAGAGCGTCGGTCAGGACTGGGAAGGCTTCCAGGAGCTGGTTCAGAATTCCGACATCGAAGATAAAGACCTGATTCTTCGCGTTCTGTCTATGTACAGCGATCCTGCTGTTCGTGAAAGCGAGATCAAGAACATGTCTAATGTCTACACTGACCTTAAGAGCAGCGTTCTCCCTGAGCTGCGCCGCGCTAGGTTCATTGCCAATGTTGAGTATAAGAACTACACCGCAGACGAACTTCTCAAGCTCGTGGACGAGAACTCTGACGTCCTTGACGAGACTGCTCTTCTGCACGCAGCTACTCTCGTAAAAGACGATAACGACAAGGTTAAGCTCTACGACAAGGCTATCGATAAATACGACAGCGATGTCGCAAGGTACAATCTCGCAGCTACATACTTCAATAACGACGAACTCAGCAAGGCAGAAAACGCTCTGTCAAAGGTTGAGGATAAGGATGCCGACTACGAGAATGCTCTCGGTGCCATTGCTCTGAGGAAGGGCAACTACGACGAGGCGCTCAAGCACTTCAAGAATTCAGGCACCAACGCTGCTCAGACCAATATCGGAATCCTCGATATTCTCCAGGGCAATTACAGCAAAGCTGTACAGGACATCAAAGACACCAAGGGCTGCTGCTCTAACCGCACCCTCGCATACATTCTGAACGGTCAGCTTGACAAAGCCGAGGCAGAAGTTAGCTGCAACCACGGTAAGGCTAACTACCTGAGGGCAATCATAGCAGCTCGCAAGGGCAATGCTTCCGACGTGAAGAAATATCTCGACATGGTTCAGAAGCAGGACAAGGCTCTTTACGAGAGGTCCCAGACCGACATCGAGTTCGCTGAATACAGATAATATTCCGGCTACAGGATAATCCAAAAAGAGACCGACCATTTTTGGCCGGCCTCTTTTTTATAGACTATGGAGGCGGAGACAGCTATCTTTCGGGAGGACTCCGCTTGCAAGCCTTTCAGCTCGCTTCGCTCCGGCCCCTCCCACCGTTTCCTGCGTGATCTGCGACCACTTGTCTCCGGCGGGCCCCATCCCCCTGCCCCTGTCCGGGGGTGGACACGATAACTCTTTCTCCGGTCTATGTAAACAAAGCCCGACGGTTATGAATTGCAAAAACCATCGGAGGTATCATCAAAAATGTCAGAAGATAGAAATATTTTGACTCTCAAAGATAGTTCATTATATTTGTGTGTTCAATATATGCTGAACAAACAAAGAAACAATGAACGAACAGGACATTATTGCAAAGGCCACCGGAAAGTTGCAGGAAATCATGCCTCAGCTTCAGATAAGCTATACAGACAGCAAGGTTTGTATAGGGAGTTACACATTTCAAGTAATCGTCAAGGGAAGCATCACCATATCCTCCCTTAACTACTTGTTGGATCAGGTTCGCGCCGTAATTTCTTCGGATACCAACGGGGCAATGATAATAAGTACTTATATCTATCCCAAACTTGCTGCCGCCCTTGCGCAGCACGGGATTGCTTCGCTGGATTGTTCAGGGAACTGCTATATATCCAAAGAACCTCTGTTCATCAACATTTCAGGGCAGAAGAAAATGGTCAATGCAGAAGATAAATCCCCATATATAGAATCCGAGCTCAAATTGATTTTCCATCTGCTCTCCTCTGAAGCCAATCTCCGGAAGCCCTATCGTCAGATAAGTCAGGAAACAGGACTTTCCCTTGGCACGATCAGCAACTGTTTTGACAAGCTGGTCAAAGACGGCTCATTGGTAAAGGCCGGTTCAAAACGGTTCTTCAGCGATAGCAGGAAGCTGACGGATACCTGGCAACTGGAATTTAACCAGTCCATGAAAAGGAAATTGTTTATACAGAGCTATTCCTTTATCAACGACCAAGCAAGGAGCAGATGGGAAGCATTGGTTCTGCCAGAGGGAATGTATTGGGGTGGCGAAAGTGGCGCATATCTTCTTGACAGATATTTGAAACCGGAAAAATTCACCATCTATTCCGATGTAATTGGCAACTCTCTTCTTGGGACAGGAGCCTTTATTCCTGCTGAAAACGGCGAAGTCAGGGTATATCGTAAGTTCTGGAATGGCACAGGAGGGCTGACAATAGCGCCAAAATTAATGATTTATGCTGACTTGATGGGATCCGGAGACAGCCGCTGCCTGGAAGCTGCTAAAAGAATCATGGACTATGAAGACTGAGATCACAAAGCAAGAATTAGGAAACGACCTGCTGTTTGATACCTTGCTCGCCTTGCATGGCACATTCTCCGGCATGGGTCTGAAGCTCTATGTCGTTGGTGCCGCTGCCAGAGACATCATGATATCGCTTATGGGCGTACAGGATACTCCCAGGGCTACCATGGACCTTGACGTTGCGGTGGCGCTTTCCGACTGGAGTCAGTTTGATGCCGTGAAAGAGTCGCTGTGCCGTAATAACTTCATTAAGGATGCACCGAAACAACGTTTCCATTATCTTGGTAAGGGTGGTAATAACAACTACGAAGTCGATGTTGTCCCGTTTGGCCCTATTGCAGAAGATGAGACGGTGGCCTGGCCGCCGGAAGGAGACCCGGCCATGTCTGTAAGATGTTTTATCGATGTAATGTCATGCGCAGAGATGATTACCGTAGGCGGTCTCTTCAACATCTACATCGCTTCGCTGCCAGGTCAGTTTTTCATTAAGCTTGATGCGTGGTTTGACCGTCACCTTCTTGTGAATAAGGACGCGAAGGACATGTATTTCATGGCAGACAATTATTTTTGGGCCATGGTCAGTGACAATGAAACCCCTCCGGAAGAAGTATATGCCGATGTTTCTTCTGCGCTGGCTATGGGAGCCAGGTGGATTGCGCTGGATAGTTGCAAGATTCTGAGCACCGACAATCTGAAATACTACGTCAGAGAGTTGACGGAAGAACTATCCCGGGGGGAGAGCGCCTTGGTTGTCGATTTCTATCAGGCGTCCGGTATAGATACTGACAGTGCTTTCACGATTTGTCGAGATGTGTGGATCGATATCCGTGATATTCTGTCAAGCGAAATCAAGAGGAGGAATGATCATGATAGTTGAAAGTTATTCCGTCAAAGGCAAGTCATTTGAAAATGAGGACTTCCTCCTGTGGCAACACCTTGGAGAAGACAAACTTATTGCCGTTGTTGTTGACGGGATGGGAGGTCTTGATGCCGGAGCTTTAGCCGCAAGGAAAGCTGGTGAAGTCATTGTTTCCTATGTCAGTGAGCAATTTGTCGATGATACTCCGGACGAGGTCCTGACTCGCGCCATACGAGCGGCTGATGAAGCGCTTCGTTTAATCCGCAAAGAAATGCACATTAACTTGGGTACATCCATCACCGCTCTGATTCTATCTGGAAGGAATCTCTATTTCACTTGGCTTGGAAATGTCAGGGTTTATAGAGTCGTCGAAGAACGAGCTCAGCTCCTGACCGAAGACCATTCCGTCGATGTCGGATACGGTAATAAGAAATTGACCCGTTGTTTGAAAGGTATAGGAATCGCCTGACTTCGTCACTCAAAAAAGCGCCAAAACATAATTGCCTTGTTAGCAATGTTTTGTATCTTCGTGTCACCCAAAATCTGGTGACACGGCAGGTATTTTAACTATGTTTGTGCGAAAAAAGAAATACCCGTCCGGCAACATTGGTGTCATTGTCGCTGAAAAAGCAAACGGCAAGATGAAAGAGCTTGCCACCATAGGTGTTGCACGTAGCGAGGAGGAATTGGCCGACCTTGTCGGGTTAGCGAAAGAGTGGATTTCCAAAGAGAAGGCCAGGCGCCATCCCCGGCTCGACCTGTTCGGCGAGGAGCGCGAGGCCTGCGACAGGGAGAGGGAGGAGGTGCGCCGTGTGCTGTCGCAGGTCGAGAGCATCCTGCTCAACGGCTGCGACCTGATACTGGACCGCACATTTGACCGCGTGGGCTTCAACCGGATAGACGACGAGGTGTCCCGCAAGCTCGTGAAGGCGCGTCTGGCCTGCCCGGCAAGCAAGGCCGCCACGGTGGAATACCTGAAGAACCACTTCGATGATGACGTGGGCCTCTCGAAGATATACCGCTATCTCGACAAGCTCAGCGGCCGCCAGCACGAGCTGGTGCAGGACATCAGCGTGCGCCACACGGCCCGATTGTTCGGCGGAAGCATAGGGGTGCTGTTCTATGACGTCACCACGCTTTACTTCGAGGCCGACTATGAGGACGAACTGCGCAAGACGGGCTTCTCGAAAGAAGGGCGCCACAGCAATCCGCAAATCATTCTCGGCCTCCTTGTGAGCCAGGGCGGCTATCCGCTGGCCTACTGCATCCACGAGGGCAACAAGTACGAGGGGCACACCATGCTGCCGGCCATAACCGAGTTCGTCGGCAAATACGGCTTGGAGGATTTCGTCGTGGTGGCCGACTCCGGGCTGATGAACAATGCCAACATTGCCGAGCTCGAGTCGAAAGGCTACAAATACATAATAGGCGCGAAGATAAAGAATGAAAGCAGGGAGGTGAAGCAGTGGATACTGAGCCAGCCGAAAGTCGACCGCCAGATGGCGGAATACGGCAAGGGCGCAGGGCGCAGGCTGCTGGTGGGCTACACCGACGATCGCGCCCGCAAGGACGCCTACAACCGCGAGAAAGGCATACGCCGCCTCGAGAAGGCCTACAGGCGGGGCACGCTCACCAAGGACAACATCAACAAGTGCGGCTACAACAAGTTCCTGGCCATGGAGGGGGAGGTGAGAGTGGCCATCAACTATGACCGCATCGCCGACGACGCCCGCTGGGACGGATTGAAAGGCTACCTGACCAACACGACGATCCCCGTGGAGCAAGTCTACTCGGCCTACCACAACCTGTGGCACGTCGAGCGCGCTTTCCGCATCGCCAAGTCCAAGATAGAGATACGGCCCATGTTCCACTTCACGCGCCGACGCATCGAAGCCCACGTGCGCATCTGCTTCGTGGCACTGAAAGTCTACAAGGAACTGGAACGCATGCTGAAGCTGTCAGACATCAAGATGAGCGTCGACAAGGTGCTGGCACTGGCCAAGACCGTGACCACGATACAAGTCAAGCTCCCCCTGAACAAGGAGGTCTACACACAGACCATGCTGATGGCAAGGCACCAGAAAATCGCAAAACTCTTCAACGAAAATTTCTGGGTGACACGATGACGAAGTCAGGAGAGGGTGAGCAAAATGTCTTCGTAAGTAATTGATTATCAACAGGGGTGCTGCTTACCTATATAAAAATCAGGCAGGGTAGGCAATTGATATGAGCGAATATATTGATTATCAAGTACATAGGAAGCACCTCCTGCTCATCCTATCCGTCGACTTTAACAGAGATGACGGAATATATCTGGGAGCCCGGAATTAGCGAAGGGGTGGGTCGTGCAGAATGACGGTGGTGTTTGAATAGGATGGCGATTAACAAGTAATCACGTTACTTTAATTCGAGCATGTGTCTAAAAGGACAATGCGAGGGCTATCTCTTCCGGGACCCGTATTACCCTCGGAGGATCGATCACATACATTCTTGAACACAGGGTCTTGGACTTGAACCTAAGTTTCCCCTGTCGCAAAGCCTCCATGCAAATCACTCGGGAGGATAAATGCCCCTGGGGCATCTGGATTGGAGTTGCACTGACTTTTGGCTGGCAATTGAGGCTGGCTAAAGTCGGTCATCCACCACTACATCGCCATGCACGCCATATCCACTCCCGAGTGAGTTGCAAGGGGACAAGGTGGGGAAAGATTATCTTCTACAGAATCTTCATCGCGATATGCGCACAAGCCTCAGCAACGGCCAGCCCCACAGCACGCTGGAGAAGACGCACTTCATTGCGGAGAAGATATACCAAATCGATTGCGTGAACCCCTACGACAAAAAGACCCAATCGGCCATTCTTCATGAGAAAGAGGAGGCAGAAGTAACCGAGCCCTTCAATATCATCTCAGCAAACTGCTCAAATGGGTGTCCCATTGCGGAAAACAGGAGAGCAACTTTACTGTTGAGAAATCCCAGCAGGTTATTCAACTCTTTTTCATGTCGCACTTCATCGTTGAATGATAAAATGTAGCACGTATTAAGGACTATTGCGCCATCATCGCTGTATGCGAATGAATTCCCAGTCCTTGACAACTCTGCCCATACAATTTTTGGCTTTGAAAATTCGTCCCAATAGCTGATGCTATCTTGTGTCTCAAACCATTTATTGTTTGTTTTCTTCCGTGCTTTTACACGCTCTCCATTGACAACATGCTCTTCACCGGTCTGTTCTAGCCTCTCTATGCCTATTGCAAGCAAATAATATTTGAGTGCCGGATAATCGTCTATATCATATTGTTTTGCAGGGAATGTTGCTATAAGGTACTGTTCTGCGAACACATACCCATAGCGTTTTATATCTCGGCCACGAAGAATCGGTCGAATAATAGCAGCCGTGCGTTGCCTTTCGGATTCATCCGCGCAATTCGCTAATATTTCATCACGCTTTTCCGACGAAATAATAAATGCGTCATTGTGGCCTGTTAAGACACCTCTGAAAATGTCAACATTCCAATCTTTTAGTGGTGTGCCGGCCGCTTCAATCTTGTTCTTTATACTCAATTCAATATCACTCAGTATTGGCCAGGCATCAGTACCGAACAAAACCATTTGGCTGTGTGTCTGCACATAATCGATCCTCTTTCTGCATCAGCTCGCAAGGCTGACGATAGAGGATCCCCTCTTTGTCGAGCTCCTCCACTGCATCTTGCCCCGGCTCCATGCTGGCTTCCGCTTTTTGATGCAGCAGGAAGGAATCGTACAGAACCCGGTTTTTGCGGTGGAGGCGGCGGGCATATGTGACGCTCAAGAGCACGGCGGCAAGCAGCAATGTGCAGATGATTATGGACAAATACATGCGAGTGGTGATGACCTGGTTCTTAAGCTTCAATTTATCCACCTCGAAAATGGTGCGCAGTTCGTCAAGCTGTTCTGCCAATTCTGCATTGCGCAGTCTGTCTTTGTGAGGGACACAGATTTTGTAGAGTTCTGCTGCCTCTTTGTATCGTCCTGCCTCAATGTAGAGATCGGCCTGCTGCATCTGCACGGTTAACAGACTCACGGAGTCGCTGGCAGCGGAGATGATGGACATATTCTCATTGTTGCAAGCTATTGCCTTGTCATATTGCTTCGTGGCGGCGTAGTAGCGGGCTTCGACTTGCAGGAGCTTGAAACGGGCTATGGCCTTGCGACCCTCGGCATATTTTTCGGCCTGGTCCAGCAAATTCCCTTGCCCTGTCATAGTGCCCTGTCTCAATTTCCGCTATTGCAGATGCCAGCGTGCAATAAAGGTAACGCCCGTTAAGGGATGGCGTCAGCCCTCTTTTCAGAGCATTTATCTGATATTTGTCGATGACGTTCTTCCATTCCGTGCATTTCTCCCTCAGCTTATCATATTTGCCAAGGGCATCGAGCGTTTCTCCAAGTGCGTTATATGCAGAGAGCAATTGAGTTCTGTCCTCTTCCTTGGAGAGCGCCGCTATGCTTTCTTCCAAAGAAGCCTCAGCTTCCCTGAAACGGCCCATCGCCTGATAAATGCTGCCCATGGCGTATGAGGAAAACCCCAGTCCGTAATTGCTTTTCGTGCTGCGAGCATCGGCGTACATTTTCTGGGCTTCCTGCAAGGCGGTTTGTATTTTGTCGCGGTATATGTAGCTTTCTATCAGAATATTCCATGCCTAATAATAATAGTCCCATGTCTTGTTCTTCTTCATTGACTTGAGAGCTTCTGGCAGATAGTAAGAGATGCTGTCGGTCATGTCATAATTATAATAGCAATACAGCTGCGTGACGTGCGCCAGGCCCTCTGCCTGGGGATCCTTCTGGCGCAAAGCTTCGTCAAGATATTCATGGATGCAGCTCAATTCATATTCTACGTCGTCTCCAGCTGCGGCCAGCCGACAGAGGTTGCTGTGTGCCTGCAAAAGTTCTTTGCCTCGTAGATGCCTCATCTCGTTTCGAATGGAATATGCTGGCGTGGCGGCGCACAATCCAGCAAAGGAGAAAACTGCTGCAAACAGTAGGGAAATCAGATTTTTTATTTTGTGGATGTCGAAAAGTCGAGCTAAGGTATGTAAAAATCCAAATAATCCACCAAAATTTCAACAAATCGGGGATTTTTCTATATGTTACTTTTTTTAGTATTTTTGTGCAAAGAGTCTGTCGTAATGGCTTTAATCATATCTTTAATCATAATCGGCGTCCTGCTGCTTCTGGTCGAGATGCTCATCATTCCGGGAATCGGGGTTGCGGGTTTCATCGGGCTTGGCTCGCTGATAGGAGCCTGCTTGATTGCGTTCTCACAGCTTGGAAATCTGGGCGGCAGCATAGTGACCCTAATCACTGTCTGCCTAGTGGCCGGGATGCTCATCTATGCCCTGAGAGGAAAGACTTGGAAAAGGCTGTCGCTTAGCGAGTCTATAGATTCCTCGGCCATTCCGAAGGAAGGCAAGGTGAAAGTCGGAGACCGGGGCAAGACCATAACCAGGCTTTCGCCTTCGGGCAATGCGGCTTTCAGAGAAAACACCTACGAGGTGAAATCGCTCGACAATATGATTGAGCCGGGGACGGACGTGGAAGTGGTCATGATTGAAGACAACAAGATATTCGTAAAACCTGTTTCATGATATGGAAGCCTTAATCATCTGGATAGCGATTGCTATCATCGCACTTGTAATTCTGCTCTGGTTCTTTCCTGTGGCGCTCTGGTTTCAGGCACTTCTTTCCGGCGTGAGGGTTTCCCTCATCCAGCTGGTGCTCATGCGTTGGAGGAATGTTAACCCGAAGACCATTGTGATTGCTTTGATCACAGGAACGAAGGCTGGTTTGCATCTCAACGCTAAGGAGCTTGAGGCACACTATCTGGCCAAGGGCAACGTGCCGAAGGTCGTGAATGCACTGATTTCTGCGGACAAGGCGAACATCCCCCTGGATTTTAAGACGGCTGCTGCGATAGACCTCGCCGGGCGTGACGTCTTCGAGGCTGTGCAGATGTCAGTGAATCCTAAGGTCATTAACACCCCTCCGGTCACAGCTGTCGCAAAAAACGGGATTCAGCTGATTTGCAGGGCGAGAGTGACCGTCAGGGCGAACATCAAGCAGCTCGTGGGCGGTGCTGGGGAGGAGACAGTGCTGGCGAGAGTCGGTGAGGGGATAGTTTCTTCTATCGGTTCCGCCGAGACTCATGCCGATGTCCTTGAAAGGCCGGAATCAATTTCCAAGGTCGTGCTCGCCAAAGGTTTGGATGCCGGTACTGCTTTCGAGATTCTGTCCATAGACATAGCAGACATCGATGTGGGCAAGAACATCGGGGCTGAGCTTCAGATGGATCAGGCCAATGCGGACAAAAACATCGCTCAGGCTCGTGCCGAGGAGCGTCGTGCCATGGCAGTGGCTCTGGAGCAGGAGATGAAGGCGAAGGCCCAGGAGGCCCGTGCCAAAGTGATCGAGGCCGAGTCTCAGGTGCCACTTGCCATGGCAGAGGCTTTCCGCAACGGCAACCTCGGCATCATGGACTACTATCGGATGAAGAATATCCAGTCCGACACCGACATGAGAGAAAGCATCGCTAAGCAATAGGAATATAATTCCGCTGCTCGTTACCATGCCCTTTCGTGAGTACTCAGCCTTTCCCTTTGGAGCTTTTGCACACCGCGCGACCCCAAACCCACCCCGTCATCCTATATTCTCTCTCTGCAAATATAGGATGACGTAGAGGGTCGTGCAGGATGACGGGATGGAGCCGTTCCGGATGTCTGGTGAGTCTTTTGCGATGACGAGGAGTATAGTTAAGTATGACGTGGCGTATTCTTAAACACTGTGTGTATTCTTAAACACAGGTTTTTGGACTTGGTTCGATCTATTCCCTTAAGCATATTTTGGATTCTAATTAATTTTACTAACTTTGCAATCCGATTCTGACGGAACGGTTTGACAAAAACCTTCAGCCGAACACATTGGAGAGGTGGGAGAGTGGCTGAATCCACAGGTTTGCTAAACCTGCATACGGGTAACCGTATCACGAGTTCGAATCTCGTCCTCTCCGCTGAAAGTCCCTTACAGAGCGTTCTGCAAGGGATTTTTTCGTTAAAAGTGGCCCCATAAAATGAGAGCGAGGCCATTCGGGCGAAAATTCTGGGGCTCCGCACGAAAGACGGGACGTGTTCGTCATCTCCCGGACGGTGTCCGAGGGAGAGATTGCACTTGTTTGTATCAATAAAGGAATCCGAACATCCAGAGAGGCACCTGATTGTCGTGGATATATTCTATGTCGTCCTTGACCACATAACCATCCGGGACATCTTCAATCTGTTTCTTTCCCTTCTTTCGACCTCCCACTTCGAAAGTCTTTCCGTCGATTTCGAAGTCTGATACTGGAGATTCCAGCGTCTCGAACTTTTGCTTCGTCCAGCAGAAGAAAATGGTCTCGCGACTGTTTCCGGTATTGGGCTTTTCTCCGGAAAGGACATACGCCATGTTAGGGTTATGGAGGTAGAGTTTGTCCATCTTGCGGAGGATGGCGTCGCCGTTTGCCTTCATTCGCAGGACCGAGACTAGTTCGGCCTTCTCCAGAAACTCCAGGTATTTGGGCAGTTCGTCACGGTCCAGCGCCAGATTCCTGGCCATGTCGGAAAAATTGATTTTGACAGGGACGCTCTTGGAGATGTAGTACATTTCGGCACAAATATAAGAAAATTGCGGAAAAATTCTAGCAATTTTGATAAAAAGTTGCGGAGTTGTTCCTGCATAATGGCTCAAGGACGATTGTTGGCAAATACTGTAGTGACCCCTTTTTTTATATTTCCGCCCCGATGAAATCAGGGATACATACTTCGACGGAAGTCATTTGCCGCAGGACACCCGAATCGACAAAGCGATCAGCCTCTCTCGTGGCTGAGGCTCCGATTTTGGTTAGAGCCGAAAGTGCGGAAAACGGGTTAACCGCTACATCTCCCTCACCAGGAAGAACTCCCTGTTCTTCGGCAGTCACGCCGGAGCCGAGCACGGCGCCATCTTCTACTCCCTGGCCTGTTCCTGCCGCTTGAACCGCCTCAACTTCTTAGAGTACCTCTCCGATGTGCTGAACAGAGTGGTAGCGATGCCCAACGGGGCACCGCCGGATGCCTTCCGCTGCCTCCTCCCGGACCGCTGGACAAAACTAGGGCAGGGCGTATGACCCTGCTTTCTTTATGCCCCGGCTACACGGCATCCCGGAGACGCTTACGGAAAGTTTAAATAATCAGCTCTTCGAATTAAACGGCGTTTAAAGTTGAATAAAAGGATAATTTGTTAATCAATAAGAACTATAGGTAGTAATAAATGTAAAATCATTGCTACTTTTGGATATCGATATCGATAATTAATAACTATGCTAATGAACTATTACTCATTTTAATCTTTTGTTTCATGCGGCGATTAAAAATATTTGGCAAGTCATTCGGACTATTTCTGGCAACGGTACTTGTCACGTTGTTTGGCATTTCTGCAAATGCACAGAATATTCAAGTCTCCGGCAAAGTCACGGACGCAAGCGGGGAGCCTATCGAAGGCGTTTCGGTTTACGTCAAGGGCTCTGCTACCGGAAGCATCACAACCGCAGGCGGATCGTATTCGCTCTTCGTCCCTTCCAATGGGACTTTGATCTTCAACTGCCTCGGATACGAGGAAGTCTCTTAGGAAATAAATGGAAGAAGCGTCATCGACGTTACTCTCGCAGAGGATTCCCAGATGCTGGAGGACGTGGTGGTAGTCGGATACGCTATCCAGAAAAAGGTAAATGTAACAGGCTCAGTCAGTATGGTAGGATCTGATGTCATCGAATCTCGTCCTGTTGCAAATGTAAGCCAAGCCCTTCAGGGTGCCGTTCCTGGTTTGAATCTAACAGTTAACTCTAGTGGTGGCATGCTTGATAATTCCATGTCCATTAGTATCCGAGGTCAAGGTTCTATTAATGGCTCTGATTTCCCTCTTGTCCTTATTGATGGTATTGAGGGCGATATAAATACCCTTAATCCACAGGATATTGAGAGCGTTTCTGTACTTAAGGATGCGGCATCCGCATCAATTTATGGATCTCGTGCGGCATTTGGGGTAATTCTCATAACTACTAAATCTGGAAAGGCTGGTAAAATTAAAGTAAGCTACTCTGGAGACGTACGATTCTCTACAGCCACACAACTTCCAAATATGGCAAACTCCGTTGACTTTGCAAACTATTGGAATTATTCAAATCGTAATAGCGGTGGTGCAAATGTATTCTCAGAAGAACTAATTCAGAAGATGAAGGATTTTCAGGCTGGGAAATTTACTGATCCTTCTTCACCAGACTACTACGGAACATCAGCCAATTCTGAAGGAAAGTGGAATGATTTTTATGGAACTTTCGCTAATACAGACTGGTTTGACTTCTTCTATAAGAAGAACGCACCATCAACTCAGCACAATGTTTCTGTTAGCGGTGGTAATGAGAAACTTAATTTTCTCATTAGTGGGAGTTATCTCATGAATCAGGGACTTATCCGCCATGGTCATGATGAGCTCAACCGTTATAATTTCGCTGCTAAGGTTGGTGGCGCATTGGCAAGCTGGGTACGTTTCGAATATTCTAATAGATGGGTTCGTCAGAAATATGAAAAGCCACAGTATTTGAATGGTTTGTTCTTCCATAACATAGCCCGTCGTTGGCCTACTTCCACCCCGATAGACCCGAATGGATATTGGATGGATGGATTTGAAGTGGCTGAACTTGAAGATGGTGGTGTATATAATCAGACAAAGGATGAGCTCACTCAAAAACTCCGTTTTGTCGTAACCCCTCTCAAGGGCTGGAATATTACGGCAGAGGGTGCTATCCGTACAGTCAATCAGAAAACAACGACTAGCCAGTTCCCTGTCTACGGACATATGGTTGACGGAACAGCATGGCAGAGAGATTCTGGCTATGATCATGGCAACACGACTTATTATGGTGACAAAAGGTATCGTGAAAATTACTATGCGATAAATGTGTTTACAGATTATACCCGTACATTTGCTGGCGTCCACAATTTCAGGGCTCTTGCCGGTTTGAATTATGAAAAATATGATAATGACGAGATGTGGGGTGAAGGGACGAACCTCACGGTAAACTCTGTGCCTTACCTCAGCCAGACGCTTTCAAATCAGAAGACGTCTGACTCATACTGGCATCGTGCCGTAGCTGGATATTTCGGACGTATTAACTACGATTATGATGGTAAGTATCTTGCAGAGTTTAACATACGTTACGATGGATCCTCTCGTTTCCTTTCTGATAAGAGATGGGCTACATTCCCTTCAGTTTCGTTAGGTTGGAACATGGCTCGTGAAGATTTCTTCAAAAAGCTCTCCAAGGACATTTCAACCCTTAAGATTCGCGCATCCTGGGGTCAGCTGGGAAATACTAGTGCAGAATATAAATATTTCTCTGACTGGTATCCATTCTATCAGCAGCAGGACGTCCGCACCAATAACAGTGGCTGGATAATAAATGGACAAAAATTGAATACGGCATCACTTCCTAACATCATTAATACTGCACTTACATGGGAAACTGTCGAGACTTGGGATGTCGGCTTGGACTGGGATGCGCTTAATGGCCGTTTGACTGGTTCGTTTGACTGGTTCAGCCGTTCAACAAAGGATATGGTAGGTCCAGCTCCTATTCTTGGCTCTGTTCTTGGTGTCGATTCTCCTAAAACCAATAACTGCGATATGCGTACTAATGGTTGGGAACTTGAAATTGGTTGGAAAGACAAGATAGGACAGGTTGGATGCAATGCCCGGCTTAATTTATCTGATTCTAAGTCGAAGATTACCAGATATCCTTATGACGGAGAATTTGGAAGTCAAAGCATCGATGGTTACTACAATAATAAGAATCTTGACGAAATCTGGGGCTATGAAGTTGAAGGCCTTGCAAGCTCAGATAAAGAAATGACAGATTGGCTGAAACATAATGCCCCAAACTGGGGTAGCAGCTGGGGAGCTGGCGACGTCATGTATAAATCAATTGATGGCAAAGATGGCGTCGATGGCGGAGCTAGAACGTTGAACGACCATGGTGACCTTAAAGTCATAGGAAATTCAACTCCTCGTTACAGAATTGGCATAAACCTTGGCGTTGACTGGAAGGGTTTCGACTTTTCTGTTTTCTTCCAGGGTGTCTTGAAGCGTGATTGGTGTCCAAATGAAGACGACCCTTACTTCTGGGGCGCTAACAATTCGATGTGGCAGAGCTGTTGCTTTGAGGAACACTTGGATTGCTGGAGAGAGGATAATAAGAATGCATACTATCCAAAACCTTATCTTGAGGGATGGAATTCAAAAAATCATAAGGCTTCTGACAGATACATTCAGAATGCAGCTTATCTTCGTTGCAAGAATTTTCAGCTTGGATACTCATTGCCCCAAAATATCATTTCAAAGGCCGGAATCTCAAACTGCCGTGTTTATGTCTCAGTTGACAACTTCTTCACTATTACAAAGCTTAGTTCAATCTTTGATCCTGAAGTCACTAAAGGTATGTGGAACTCTGGTAAGACATATCCTCTCCAGCGCACTTGGGCTTTTGGCTTGAGTCTCAGTTTCTAATTAAAATATTATAATCATTATGAAAATTAATATATATAAATTTGGGATGGTCTTGGCATTTGTGGCAGTCACGCTTATATCATGCAATGATGTTCTTGACAGGAAACCTATAAGCCAGATCACGCCGGATAGCTATTATTCTGATGCGTCTCAGGTTGAGTCATATCTCAATACCTATTATGACGCATTTATCACCGGACCCTATGCAAACATGTATCATCAGACAGCATGGAATGATGGTATGGTGTCCTCTGATGATAATACAGACATTTTGGTCTCAAGCTTGAATGGAAATACGAGCCTCTTTGCCCCGGATCATTGGGATACACCATCCGGCAAAGTGCTTCAAGGCCGTTACGGCCAGGTGCGCGTGATGAATTTCATTATCAACAAGGTATTGGAAAACTACGAGAATGGCAAACTATCAAAGACTGATGCTCGGACAAGCAACGCACTTGGAGAGGCATATTTCCTGCGCGCCCTTTGTTATTTCAACATTCTAGCTCTTTACGGAGATGCTCCTATTGTTACAGAAGTGCTTGAGAACAACGACGATGCCATTATTCCAGCTTCTGAACGCAAGCCTAGGACAGAGGTGGCAGATTTCATCATTGCTGATTTGGACAAAGCGATTGAGAATCTCTATGATCGTTCTGTTTCGAATGGCCAGCGCCTTAATAAGCAGGCTGCACAAGTATTCCAGAGTCGCGTTGCTCTTTTCGAGGCTACATTTGAAAAGTATCATAAGGGTTCGGGACGTGTTCCCGGCGATAATGATTGGCCTGGCAAGAATATGTCCTACAACAGCGGCAAGACCTTCGACATCGATGCTCACGTGAAAACGCTCCTCAACAAGGCGATGTCTGCGGCAAAACCTGTCGCCGATGCTCTCACGCTTACTGAAAATTCTCACGTGATATCTCCTGCTCCCGGCAAAGATTACGACTGGAACCCTTATTTCGAGATGTTCTCGCAGCCAAGGCTGGACGCATGCAACGAGGTTCTCCTCTGGAAGGAGTACAACGCTGCGTTCGGCATCAACCACGACGTGCCTTACCGCGTGCTCAATGGTAACTGCAACGGTTACACCCGTAACTTCGTCCAGTCATTCCTCTGCAAGGACGGTCTTCCTATCTACGCTTCTGCGCAGTATCAGGGTGACGACACCTACAAGAAGATTGTTGCGAACCGTGACGAGCGTCTTCAGCTTTTCATCTGGTCCGACCAGCGTACGACCGGCAGTGACTATTTCGACGTTCCCGGCATTACAAACGGAAACACGCAGATTCGCTGTCTGACCGGATATCAGGCTCGCAAGTACTATACTTACGACGAAGCTCAGACTCCCAACGACAACAAGAACGGCACGAACGCTTGTCCTGTTTTCCGCGCCACGGAAGCCATGTTGAACTATATGGAAGCAAGCGCTGAACTGAATAACGGTCAGCCAGACAATACAGCTTTCGGATATTGGCAGAAACTTCGTGAGCGTGCAGGCGTAAACACCGATATTTCTGCTACCGTAAGTGCAACAGATCTTGCAAAGGAGTATGATAATGGCAATGGTGATTTTGGTGTGTACTCTGGTTCGCAGACTGTTAATGCATGGGTATACAATGTTCGTCGCGAGCGCTTGAATGAAATGTTCTCGGAAGGTCTTCGGCGTCTGGATCTTGTACGCTGGAGATCATATGATAACATGATTAATACAAAGTGGATTCCAGAGGGCGTGAACTTCTGGACATCAATATATCAGGTTTTAAATGCTAAGGAAATCGCGAAGGGCGAGTCTGGCGCGCCTATCAAGGATGATTTTTCTGACGATGCAAACGTATCACCACGATCAGCATCGATCTACTTGCGCCCATACAGTATCCATATGCGTGCTACAGATGAATTGGCGAATGGTTTCAAATGGACAGAAGCTTATTATCTTAGTCCTCTTGGAGTTAGTGATCTCACATCTGCTTCTCCTGATCGTACCGTTGAGACAAGTATGCTATACCAAAACATCAACTGGCCTGCCAAGACAGGACACGCTATAAAATAATTTAGAAGCTGTTTCCTTAATATTTGTTCAATTGGAATAATACAGATTCAAAGATGCAGTGATTTGTGCCTCATGCCGAGTCATTGCATCTTTATTAAATAACTATTTAGGGGCTGTCGTTTAGTATGTGGCAGCAGTTGGTTTGCAATGCCAATGGAGAAGCACGGGGTACATCAAGGTTCAAAGGACTTTGCGTTCTTAATCACTCCAATAAAATAACCAGCATATGAAAAAGAAGAATTTGATATCAAAAACATTTAGTGTCCTTGCTTTGACTTCGTTGTTCTCAATGAACACTATGGCACAAGACAAGAATTATGTGTCTATCTCTCCTACTGACACTCCGGAGCAGATAATCGAGAAGGCAGCCAATGTTGTTCCAACACAGCGGCAGTTTGAGTGGCAGAAGCAGGAGCTTACAGCCTTTCTGCATTTTGGAGTAAATACATATACTAACAGAGAATGGGGTGATGGCAAAGAGTCACCATCTATATTCAATCCAGTTAAGCTTGATGCCGAACAGTGGGTAAAGACATTGAAGGATGCTGGTTTCAAATGTGCCATGCTCACTTGCAAACATCACGATGGTTTCTGTCTATGGCCATCCAAATATACAGAACATAGCGTTAAACATTCACCTTGGAAACAAGGTGGTGGAGATGTCGTGAAGGAAGTAAGCGACGCATGCCATAAGTATGGCATATCATTTGGCGTATATCTTTCGCCATGGGACATGAACTCTAGGCTCTATGGTACTGAGGCATATAATGACTTCTTTGTCAATCAGCTGACAGAGCTGCTCAGTAACTATGGCGAGGTTAACGAAGTGTGGTTTGATGGTGCTTGTGGCGAAGGCCCGAACGGAAAGAAGCAGGAATATGATTTTGTGCGTTGGTATAAGGTCATTCGTAAGTTACAGCCAAAAGCAGTTATAGCGGTAATGGGGCCAGACGTTCGTTGGGTGGGTACGGAGACAGGACGTGGCCGAGAAACCGAATGGAGCGTCGTGCCTAACGATAATCTCGACCAAAGTGCCATAGCTGCCAATTCTCAGCAGGAGATGATATCTGCGCCAACGGGTGACATGACTGGTCAGGATCTTGGTAGTCGTGATAAGATACAGAAAGCTAAGGCATTGGTTTGGTATCCTGCCGAGATTGATGTCTCTATCCGTCCAGGATGGTTCTATCACGAAACAGAAGACAGCAAAGTAAAGACTGCCAATGAATTGATGGATATATACTTCACATCTGTAGGCATGAATGGCGTGCTTCTTCTTAATATGCCTCCAAACAGAGATGGACTCTTGGCCGATGCTGATGTCAATAGTCTCAGTGACTTCAAACAACTCTGCCAGCAGACGTTCGGCAAGAATCTTCTTGAAGGTGCATTCGTAAAAACCAACGGAAAGGGCAAGAGTAAAAAAATAATTGATGACAATTATGACACCTATATTACAGGTAGCAATGAAAAACTCTTTTTTGAGTTCAAAACAAAGAAGCCCATTACTACTAATGTAATTTCTCTTCAGGAAGATATTCGAAAGGGGCAGAGGGTTGAAGAGTTTGTCTTAGAGTGCAAGGATGCAAATGGACAGTGGAATGTATTAGCCAATGGCACGACAATCGGATATAAACGACTGATTAAATTCAGACAGGTCACGGCTAAAGAGTTCAGAGTGCAAATCACAAAGAGGAGATTATCTGAAAATATTTCAGAGATTGGGCTATACCATCTATAGTCTTTAGATTCTTTAGATTGTAGTTTGTTAGCATTCGCTGAACCCTGTGTTTTTTGACGCAGACTATCTTAAAGGGCTGGAAGCCGGACTGAGATGGTTGCTGAAGAATCATCTGGGTGAAAAAAACTTCGTTGCCGAGCACTCCTACGGGGAGATGATCAGGCAGCGTGTCTAGCAGATTGTCGGCGGATTCGAGGACTGTGACTACACCAATGCCGACACCGCCATGCCCATGCATTCAAAGCGGTACATGCCCACAAAGCGGCTCATGGAATATTCTCCAGCATCTATCATCATCTTGGTTGTCGAGGCTCCCTGATAGAGGGATTGCTCTCTCCAATAATCCAATCGCTAAAGTTCTTCGTTAGACTTTCATTATCATCGTGAATTTACTAATTTAGCCTTTGCAAGCCTCTTCGCAGAGAACTATGCCGCAAATCAAAGGTTTGCCTAAAAATTTTTCATCATGAGGAATATAATATATTCATTGATGGCTCTTTGCGTCATTTTGGGCTTCGGCATGCCTGCTCTGGCGCAAAATGAGCCTGACTTCGATTCCTGGTTCGTGAACAAGACTCTCCGGCTCGACTATAATTTCTCTGGCAATGCCAAGGAACAGCATATTGCCGTCGATGAGTTGAAACAGCTGCCGGAATGGCATGGCAAGAGGCATCGGCTTGCAGAGCTGCCTGTCCAGGGAAACGGCCAGATCACGGTGATGGATCACGCCACCGGGAAGGTGATTTACCGGAACTCGTTCTCTACGCTGTTTCAGGAATGGCTGAGCTATCCGGAGGCGCAGACGACCACGAAGTCTTTCGAGAACGTATTCCTTGTACCTATGCCTAAAGACACCGTGGACATAAGGGTAGACTTGCGAAACAACAGGTTAGAAGTCATGTCCACCCTGACTCACATGGTCGCCCCTACGGACATCCTCATCCGCCATCTTGGCGAGAGGGGAGTAACCCCATACGAGACTTTGTCCAAGGCAGCAGACACATCCAACTGCATTCATATCGCTTTTGTGGCAGAGGGCTACACGAAAGACGAGATGAATGTATTCCTGAAAGATGCGAGAGCTGCGGAAGAGGCCATATTCTCTTACGAGCCTTTCAAATCTCTGAAAGACAGGTTCAACATAGTTGCCGTGGAAAGCGTTTCGGAAGAGAGCGGCACCAGCGAGCCAGGCAATGGAATATGGAAACGCACCGCTCTCGGCAGCCATTTCGACACTTTCTATTCGGACCGTTATCTGACCACCCTGAATCTGAAAGATCTGCATGACTGCCTCGCTGGCGTGCCATACGAGCATATTATAGTGCTGGTGAACACGGAGAAGTATGGGGGAGGAGGCATCCTGAACTCCTACAATCTGTCGATGACCCATCACAAGCTGTTCAGGCCGGTCGTCGTTCATGAGTTCGGACACAGCTTCGCCGGCCTTGCTGACGAGTACGCTTACGAAGCCGAGGCTATCCCGATGTACCCTCACGACGTGGAGCCTTGGGAGAGGAACATCACTACGAAAGTGAATTTCAAAGGCAAATGGGAGGATTTGATAGGAAAAGACCCGAAAGCCGGTTTTTATGAGGGTGCCGGGTATTCGCTGAAAGGTGTTTGGAGGGGATACGAAGACTGCCGCATGCGCACGAATTCCAATCCGGAATTCTGCCCTGTGTGCCGGAGGGCCATAACAGATGTTATTGATTTCTACACTGCCTGGAAATAAGAAAACGGCATAAGCTATTCGGAGCTAGTCTTCGGGGCGGATATTCAAAGAATAAAAGATATATTCAAGAACAGTTAATCACATAATGTCATGCGAAAGTTATTTATTATCATTGCGTCCTTGTCCCTCGGCTTAGCCGTCAATGCGCAAGAGGCTATTTTCGATGCCAGGCCTCTGGTGTCTCCAGAATTCAACTCAGACGGAACCATCACTTTCCGTTACCGGAATCCTTCTGCGAAAGCCGTCCAAGTCGTCGGGGATTTCCTTCCGACTAAAGAAGTCGACACTCCGAGAGGCAAGGCGGAGGTCACTGTCGCAGGCGAAATGCAAAAGGATTCTGCCGGTGTCTGGGTCTTCACGACTTCAGGCAAAGTCGCATCCGGAATGTACACTTACAGGTTTTCTGTCGATGGAACATTGACCATAGACCCAAGCAACATGTTCGTGAACAGGGATGTTGCCACTCTCTCCAGCGCTCTCATAGTGAGCGGAGGCATAGGCGACCTGTTCAAGGTGCAGGAAGTCCCTCACGGGACGGTCTCCCGGGCATGGTATCCGAGCAAGGCATCAGGATTCTGCAGACGGATGACTGTCTACACCCCTGCCGGCTATGAGAACAGCTCCAAGACGCGTTACCCTGTTCTCTATTTGCTGCACGGGGCAGGCGGGGACGAAGAAGCCTGGATCACTCAGGGAAGGGCTTCGCGGATAATGGACAACCTGATAGCCCAGGGCAAGGCGAAGCCGATGATAGTGGTCATGACCAACGGCTACCAGTCTCTGGAGGCAGCCCCCGGGGAGAACGCCCAAGGCTACGACGTGCCTTCATTCCGGGTGCCTAGAGGAATGGCAGGAGCTTTCGAATCTGCCTTCCCTGAAATCATCGAATATGTCGATAGCCACTACAGGACCATTGCCAAGAAAGAAGGCAGGGCGATCTGCGGACTTTCCATGGGCGGCTTCCATTCGCTTTTCATATCCCTGAATTACCCTGACAAATTCAATTACGTGGGCTTGTTCTCCGCTGCAGTCGGGGTCGGCCACGACAATAAGAGCGAGATATACCAGAATATGGATGAGAAGCTTTCTGCTTTCTTTTCCAAGAAGCCTGCGCTTTACTGGATTGGAATCGGGAAGACGGATTTTCTGTACAAGTCTAATGAGGAATTCAGGGCTAAATTGGATGCTGCCGGCTACCCTTACGTCTATTATGAGAGCGAGGGAGGGCATATCTGGAGGAATTGGAGAGACTACCTCAGCAAATTTGCCCCACTGCTTTTCAAATAAAAGAATATGTCAAAGAATATTTTCGGAATATGCGCCCTAGCTCTTGCTGCGGCTGTGTCCTCGTGCGCTCAAGGCAATCAGCTACCACGTACGCTTTTCCCCACAGCCACCCCGCCTGCTCTCAGCCCTCCATGCGGTGTGCAGAAACGTGAAATTGCACACCGAGCCGCCGGATTGTAGCCACGCGGTGTGCAGAAACGTGAAATCGCACACCGAAGGCATCCTTCGGAAGTTATCCTGAGCGGCTGAAAAATGCCGCTCAGTCCGAACTTCCGGTCGGATGCCTAGTCGCGGTCACGCGACCGGTGGAGGCCGGGTATTCGGGGTCATGTCAAAAGCCCAGAATTAAATAATGAATGTGATTACCTTTGAACGGATGGCTCTTTGAGCGGGATTCGTAGGCGATTGCCTGAAGGATGAACTATGTTAATTTGCAAGGGTTGACTTATAATTATCGTTGTAGTAAGTATCATTTTTGATTATGGCGAAAGACAGTTTCAGCGATGTTGTGGTAAGCTGGGAAACGCTCGTGACCATACAAACACCGTGAGTATGATGTCATGCGCCATTGCATGAGGTGAATAGTGGTATTTCGTGCATTTTTGCTTAATGATTTGCAGACTTATTTGTGTTTTTTTTACAAAATATTATTTTTGTTCTTGTCTAGACCACGATGATAACCACCTGAAACTAAAAACAATAACCGATTATGAAAAAAACATTTAATTCTCTCATTTTACTAGCGGGCATGTTGTTATTGCAATCAGGCAATCTCTCCGCACAGGAGCCTCAAAACACCTTCGAGCTTGCGTACAAATCTTTTGGCGTAAAGATCAGCGTTCCGGATGGGTACGTTGCCAAGGAAGTGAACATGATTTGGCAAGGAAACTTGAAGAATCCCAAAATCAAGAACGGTCTGTTTACCGCTGCGGCCTTCAGCGGCGACGGTCAGTGCGCCATTCTGTATTCCATGCCGACGTACAATTACATTACGAAGGGCGTAGATGATTCCGTGAATGGCTATATGGGGTACATCTACAGAGAGGTGTTCCAGGTTCACAATCTCATAGACGAGGACTCGAAACATGTGGACGGGAAGCCGAGTTGCTACGATCCCCTGGTTTTCTTGAATGAAATCTCCGGTGCCGACGTACTCCAGGCGTTCAATGCCGACAAGCTTTGCTATCATTCTGCGCCATTGTCGGCAGGGATGGTATATGGCACGAAAGGAGCGGAGCTTTCATTCGATGCTTCAAATTACAAGAAAGCCGTCCACGTGTTCATTCTCAAAGAAGGCGGATATCATTACGATGTCCTGCTTCTCCTGACTGACGAGGCAGCGAAAAACAGCATGAAGTACATCGGGGACCTCTACGGAACCATTCGTTTCGACGAAGAGGCCATCAAGGAAAGATGGAATATTCTGGGGAAGCCTTAGTCGAAAGTGTGGCCGAAATAATATTGGCCTTTGCCTGATGTGGCTCTGCCGTAGGAAATCGCATTCCTTGGGCAATGGTGGTAGCACGAAAAGCAGCTGAGGCACAGCCCGTTATGCTTCCAGACGGGGGCTTTGCCCGGTCCGCCATCTATGTCGTGAACAGGGCAAATCTCGGCGCACTTGCCACATTTGATGCAGAGGTCCGGATCTACTTTGAATTTGCGGTCGGTGATTATCTGGTGAAGGAATATGCTGCCGACGATTCCGCTGTAAAACCATGGGGCAGGGCCTTTTACGGTTATCGCCGCACCTCGGCGGCGGCCAAGGATATCGGCGGTATATTCATTTAAATCTTTTTCCGCCTTGGCAAGCTTCTGTCTCTCTTTTTCCTGCGTGTCCAGATTGAACCCCGGCAGGCCGAGGTAGGACTCCGGCATCAGCAGAGTGAAGGCGGAATCGAGGGGGATGCCCCTTGCTCGCAAATCCCCACGGAATATTTCAACAGTGCGGCCGATTGTGTCGCCAGCTGTCACCACCATGTAGGAATATGTGTTTTCGGGGTAGTAGCCTTTGATGATGAGCCTTCTGACGAAGCGGCGGACTATGATGGAAGGTCTCCAGCCGTGCACCGGGAATATGAAGCCGAGCCGCTCCTGCGGCGCTAAAACATAGTCATAGCAGCCTCTGTCAATGGCTTCGGGAATGTATATCAGCCGGTCGCCTGTCTTTGCTGCGACAGTCTCCGCTGCCCATTTCGAATTGCCGGCAGATGAGAAATAGAAAATCATACGTTCAGGTCCAGTTCAACGGGGCAATGGTCGGAACCGAATATTTCGTTGTGGATTTCGGCTCCCTTTATTCTATCTTTCAGGTCATCGGAAACCACGAAATAGTCAATGCGCCACCCTGCGTTGTTCTCGCGGGCATGAAAGCGGTACGACCACCAGGAATATTTAACAGTCGTCGGATTCAGGAGGCGCCACGTGTCCGTGAACCCTGCTTTCAGCAGTGCCGTGAATTTTTCCCTCTCCTCATCGGTGAAACCGGCGTTGTGGTGGTTCGTGGAGGGGTTCTTGATGTCGATTTCCTCATGGGCGACGTTCATGTCTCCGCAAATGACCACTCCTTTTTCCTTTTTAAGGCCGGCAACATATTCACGAAAAGCATCGTCCCAAGTCATCCTGTAGCCGAGCCGCTTCAGTCCGTCCTGAGAATTAGGCGTATAGACGCAGACCAGGTAGAACGTTGGCATCTCGAGGGTTATGATGCGGCCCTCGTGATCATGCTCCTCTATTCCCATGCCGTAAGTCACGCTCAAAGGCTCATGCCTTGAATATATCGCCGTGCCAGAATAACCCTTTTTCTCTGCTGAGTTCCAGTATGAATAGTAGCCTAGAAATTCCATGTCCAGCTGATCTGGCTGCATTTTCGTCTCTTGAAGGCAGAAGAAATCGGCATCAAGAGCATTGAATGTGTCTTCGAAACCTTTCCCGGCGCAGGCTCTCAGCCCGTTCACGTTCCAACTGATGAATTTCATATTCGTGAATATTTTTCCTTTTAGCAAAGGTAGTCAATCTTGGGATGATTTTTCCTTTTCCGGCGTAGGTCTTGGCTTTTTCTTGGCATTGTTCCATAGGCCGTAGACTTCGCTGACGTTGCTGGCGGAGACGAAGGAGTGCATGCCGTTCTCTTTCATGTAGTTCATCACTTTTGCGAACTCCTCTTTGGTCAGCAGGCTCTCGATTTCCACGTTCTTCCTTCCATTGTATCCGCCGGTAACCTCGTAGAGGCTGCATCCGCGCTGAAGCGTACCGATGATATATTCACGGACTTTTTCGTGATCATCGCAAATTATGCAGACGCGCTTCCTTCTGTTGATCATTGCCGTGAAATAGTCAACCGCAATGCCGTTGATCCATGTTCCGATCAGTCCGATGACTACCAGGCGGAAAGGATTGACAGCGAAGGCAGTGAGACAGATCACCAGTCCAGAGACAGTCACGGCTTCGCCGATGTCTATGTGAAAATATTTGTTTATGATTTTGGCCACGATATCCAGGCCACCTGAAGATGCGTTAATGTGGAACAGGATGGTCTGGGAGACGCTCACTATCATCACGAAGCAGAGCAGGTCGAACCAAATGTCGCCCATCACTGAGGTCTCTCCTGCAGGAACCAGTTTCTGGAAGGGGAGGATGAACTCCCAGAGATCCATCATCGGGCCCAAGATTAGGGAAGTGTAGATTGTCTTCGCTCCAAATTCCTTCCCACAGAGCACCCAGGCAAGAAATAGAAGGATGACGTTCAATATCAATATTACAGTTGACACTTTAATCGAGATCCCTGCTGCAGCGAACAGATTAGAGATAACGATGGCAAGACCAGCTGTCGAGCCTAACACCAGATTGGCAGGAACCACGAAATAATACACCCCGGCGGAAGCCAGCATCATGGCAATCGTCATGATGATGAAATCTTTCCAGAATTTCCAGCTCCCAAGCTGGGTTATCAGACTTTTAGCGTTCATTCTATATGTCTTTGTGCGCTCTCGGAAAAAAAAGTTTAACTTTTAAATCGTGAATTGCTTGCAAATTTCGCTAAAAATCTTGTAATATGTTACTTTTTGCCGTTAATATTCTGGAAAATATTCACAAATGACACTATTGCAACACCATCGGTTCCTGTCCATGCGCATCGCAATCCCACACCGCCCTCTCCGCTTTTAGGTACTTGCGAAACTTAAAAAATTACATGTCGTCTATGCATAGCCCTCTATAGATAATCTCGTACCCTTTAAAAGGACCCACGGCTTTGAAGAACAATTCAGATTTGCCATTCAGAACAGTTTCGTCAAAGTTCTTCGCTTGTCGCTTAACCTCAATAAATTCAATCTTGTTATGCAACTCATCCTCGGCAACAATGTCAATTTCGTTTTCGCCTTTTCGGTCATGCCAATATCCAAGGCGAGTGTATGTTCCCGATTCTTTAAGCACTTCATTGAAGTAACTTTCAAGCGATTTACCGCTGATTGTTGCAAAATCACGCTCTGCTATCGCTCTCAATCTATCATTACCCCCAGCCTCGATGATGTGTGAATATTTGTATATGAATCTGAACCAAAATTTCAAGAACTGGTCGTTGATGGCATAATGAACATTCTTATTGCTTGACTTCTCATGAATAGGTTGCATCTTACTTATCAAGCCATACTCTTCGCTTAGATTTTTTAAGTAGCCTGACAATTCTTTTATATTGAGAGTACTCTCCAGTTCTGAACGTGTATTTTTACCTTGAGCTATAAGTGTTAGAATCGAGAAATAGATACCGTAATCTTTTCCAAACTCATCGACCAGCATATTCTTACCCTCTGGGAGAAAATAGGAATCTCGTTCAAAGAACATATCCAACATTTTCTTTTCGGTAAACTTTTTCCTGTCGATAAACAACTCAACATACTTTGCCACTCCACCTGTCAACGTATATAGAGCCAACAAATCAGACTTCTTATACCCCGGACAATATTCAGACATGATTTCTTTGAGAACAGAAGGCTTGAAAGGCCGAACTTGCATTGTGTCTGTTTGCCTACCAAAAAGTGGTTGCTTCTTATCCTTGAATATTTTATTCATTAGGGTGTTCACAGGGCCTGCCACAATCAGGTTAATGTGGGCATTGTTCTTATAGCTATCCCATATGTTTTGCATATCGGAATAGATAGATGGATTAACCCTATAGAAATCCTGAAACTCATCAATGAAAAGGTTGATGTGCTGAGTTTGCGACAATTCCATGATGAATTTGAATATCGCAGCAAAAGACATCCCCTTGCTGTCAAGCATTGGTATGTTGAGTTTTGTGCGAATCTCGTCAATGAATATATCACATAAATCAGCTTCCGCTTTACGGGCAACAAAAAAGTATAGCATAGTCTTGTTCTCATAAAACCTCTTAACCATCTCAGTTTTACCAATACGGCGTCTTCCTGTAATGATGGTAAATTTGGCTACTTCATGAGATAGTCCCTCAATTTCCCTAAGCTTTTCAAACTCTTGTTCTCTATCAAAAAATCTCATATCTAAAAGTTTTATCGTAATGTAAGTTACCGTAATAGCAGTTACGATGGTGCAAAAGTACAAATAAAAATTATTATTCGTGCGATATTCCCATATTTCCCCTGTTTTCCGCAATTGGATACGCGAATCGACAAAGCAATCAGCCTCTCATGCAATAGCAGTGCCTTTTTTTGTTAGAACTCCGAAGAAGAGCGGAAATCGGATTTTCAAATATTTCCGGTCAGTCCTAACTTAGTGGTCGTTTTATTCAGGCACTAATATCCATTTCTTCCTGATTTCTTCGCCATCAAACCAAATCTCTCTGGACACGTCCATCAGAATATTCAGAAATAGTTTTTCGTCATCGTTAGGCAATAAAACCAGAAAAGTAAGGTAATATCCTCCTTCCTTGCAAATATATACCCTTTTCGCGTAGGTCAAACCATCAATGCTAATCATGCTTCTGCCCTTTGTTCTTACGAATTTTGTTTTAGACAGGTCAACGTCATAATAATAGATTCTGTCTGCATTGCTGATACTGCGAACCTGCTCCCCTGAAATGCAACTTAACCGATCTTCAATCAAGAAGGGACCTTCAGCATCGATATTCTTTCCTTGAATTTTATCCAAGATTTTCATTTCTCTCTCTGCATATCTCAATGGTGACGCGATGTTGTCCTTCTTCCCTTCCGTTAGAAACGCAGGATATAAGCCCCTCACCATCACCTCACCATCACCTTGATCGCTTTTAATACGACACGCGAATGCATCCACAGGTGTCGTGCCATCATCGCTTATCCATATACAGTCGCTTCCTTCAATGATAGAGAATCTAGCAGGCACCCCTACCTTAATCCCTGATTTAGCATAAATCTCAGATAATGGCGGGACTAATCGAGCCGTATCTTGACCATAGGCAGACAAGGACATTCCAACGATAATGGAAAAGATAATTGTCTTTCTCATGACAACGCTATTGTTTTACCTTAAAAAAGCAGCGGAAATCATCAATTCTATTACCACCTATCGAGTGATTCTGAGCATCGTAAAAAACCACGATTGAGTCAGTCGGAGAATATGGAAATATATTCACCATATGATAACAATCTTCCGTTTGATAATAACCTATAGTATTATTTATGTTAAACCCCTCATTACCAGATAGTGAGTCTTGATAATAGGTTTCACATGATGGATAGAAGTGACGAATAATATTCTCAACATTATAAATTGTCACTATCCCAGAATATCTGGAATTTATATAAAATGATATTTCAGAATAGGAAAAATCTCCAAGATAAACGAGGGATGACAAAACGCAATCCGTACGTTCATTTTCGTCAGATGACCTTGTTTGTGAAATCGATTTATTATGATTGGAAATGATATCCTTCAAAATTCTGAAGAGGTCTTCGGACATATTAACTTCAGAATGCGATTGTACTTGTGAATACCAAAAACCATCATTAGATTGCCTGATGGACAATCGTTTCAGGGCAGTGACAATTATCATCACATCTTCTCTTGAGAGTGTCTCCGGATTAGTATTACTAATCGACAGGTATTCTTCTCTGGATTCATCATCCCAGCTAATTTTGCTGCAAGATGGCATACAAACAAACAGGAAGACAAAGCATCCCAAAATCAGGGGAAGGACGATTTGTTTCATAACAATGACTTATTTAAAATTTAACAATTTTACAATCAATGATTCGTTAAAAATTTAA
>DCKG01000021.1 GCA_002320605.1 Bacteroidales bacterium UBA1680
TTCGGCTGGTAATTGGCCTTAGTTCAACAGAATTGAGGTGACTTGAAATCCTGGCCAATGTTGGTTATCTTTGCATTGCTAAAACGCAATCATTATGGAATTGAGTAGGGTAAAGCTAAGAAAATTCATCATCATATCGCTGGCGACGGCCATAGCTGCTCTGTCTGCAGAAGCCCAATCCTTCAGAGAAGAGATAGCGGAGAATCCAGATAGAGCTGGAACAATCTTTCATTATTATGAATATGCAGCCTCGCCGATGACTAAGGCTCCAAGGGGCTACAAGCCATTCTACATCAGCCATTACGGCAGGCATGGGTCCCGCTACCTTTCGACAGGAAGCCTTTTTAAAGATGCGAAAATGGCTTTGGACAGTGCTAGGAAGATGAATATGCTCACTGAAGAGGGCATAGCGCTCTCTCTGCAGTTAGACACGTTATGGGACGAGCACATGAGAATGTTCGGAATGCTCTCCGTAAGGGGAATGGAGGAGCACAGAGCCATAGCGTCCAGAATGTTTCAGAATTTCGAACCTGTCTTCAGTGGCGAACGGAACGAAATCAACTGCATCTCCAGCTACTTTCCTCGCTGCATCATGAGCATGGAAAATTTCACGACATCTCTGCTTGATTGCGCAGCAAAAGCAAACATCGGCTCCTTGAACGTCCATTATGTCGCAGGTCAGAAATATTTCGCCATCCTTTGTGCGGGAGCGACTCCGACCAAAGAAATCGGGGCTGAAGGAGCGGCAATATCGAAGCACCTGAAAGACAGCCTCATCAAGCCAAGTAGGTTCATCGGCAACATATTCAAGAATTCAGAGAAGGGGAAAGCCTTAGTTGGTGATTCGTCCGAATTCATGTGGCAGGTCTTCATGGCAGGGAGCATCAGCCCGAATACCGAAGCTCGTCCCGACATATTCAGTCATTTCACGGTTGATGAACTTTGCGACCTCTACGTTCCGGAGAATAACAGCATATATTTTTCTTTGGGCATTTCATCCGAGGCTGGCGACTGCTACTCTGTGATTGCGAAACCAATAATAAAAGACTTCGTGGACAGAGCTGACGAGGCTTTGGCGAGCGACAGCAAGGTCGCGGCTAATCTTCGATTCGGTCACGATTCCGGACTCCTTCCTTTCGTTGGTACTTTGGGCATTGCCGGAATGGAGGAAAGATGGCACTCTGCCACGGTTCACGAGCGCTGGGCATCTTACAAGATGATTCCCATGGGTTCGAACTTCCAGATGATTTTCTATCGCAACCGCAAAGGCGATGTGCTTGCGAAGCTGCTCTATAACGAGAAAGAAACCACTATTCCTGCACTGAAGCCTTGGAGAGGGCCATACTACAAGTGGCCGGAGCTTAGGGAATATTTCATGAATATAATGAATTCGATCAAAGATGAATAAGACAATATCGACGATCTTGGCGGCCTGCTTGGTCTGGCTGCCGGCACAAGCCCAGAGCTACAGGGAGAAGATCGCGGCTGACCCAGACCGGGCTGGGGGAGTTTACCATTCTTATGAATATGTCGAAGTCCCTTCTACGCCTGCACCTGATGGATACAGGCCATTCTACATTAGCCATTATGGCAGGCATGGGTCCAGATACCATATTAAACTGCAATATTTCGATGGCGCCACCAAGACTCTTGATTCCGCTCGCACAGATGGGCTTCTGACCGAAGATGGCATGTTGCTGTCAAGGCAGCTGGATACCCTGTTGGAAGAACATCAGGGCATGGCCGGAATGCTGACGGAAAGGGGAGCGGGGGAGCATCGCGGGATAGCCTCCCGTATGTTCACGAATTATAAAGATGTGTTCTCAGGCCGTAGGAATGAGGTCGCATGCGTGTCGAGTTATATTCCAAGATGCTTAATCAGCATGTCTAATTTCACCGCGGAATTACTGGATTGTGCGAACTTGGAAGACATTGACGGACTGGATTTCAGTTATAGGACCGGCCCTAAATACCTTGACTACATAAGCGCTGACGTGAAGTCTGACAAGGCCTATGATAAGAAGCGCTATGCCATGGCCGACAGCATGAGACATGCCCTAGTTAGCACAGACAGATTCATTGCCGCAATATTCAAGAATCCAGCAACTGCTGCATCCAGAGTGGGGGATCCCATGAAATTCGTTCATGAAGTTTTCATTGGCGGAGGCATAAGCCAATGCACGGATGCCCGCCCCGACATATTCAGTCACTTCACTCTTGACGAGCTTGTCGGACTCTGGAGGACTGAAAACAGCAGGATGTACAGCAAATATTGCAATGCAGTTGGATTTAATGGTTATTATATTTCTGCCGCAAAGCCTCTTATCGCAGACTTCGTGGAAAAGGCAGATGCTGCCTTGGAGAAGGGGAGCCGCAGGGCTGCTGATCTTCGCTTTGGCCATGACACCGGAATCCTTCCATTCGTCAGCGCCATTGGCATAAAAGGGTTAGACGACAGCATGCTCAGTTCCAAGGCAGATGAGCGCTGGGCCTCTTTCGAAATGATTCCGATGGGCGCTAACTTCCAGATGATCTTCTATGAGAACGCTTCTGGGAACGTCATCGTGAAGATGCTCTACAACGAAAAAGAGACTTCTTTGCCTGCTCTTGGCAAAGGTCCTTACTATCTCTGGAAAGAGCTTAGGAGCTACCTTATAGATAGAATGAACGCTCTGGATGGGTCTCTGCTTGAGCAAGACACAAAAGAGAGCGAACACAACGGCATTTAGGTAAATTTGAATCATGAATATTTTAGGAAATATCCTTTGGCTGGTATTTGGAGGCTTGCTTACGGCGCTTGGGTACTTCATATGCGGCTTACTGGCATGCATCGCTATCGTCGGCATACCATTCGGCCGCATGCATTTCCGTCTCGCAAAATTCTCTCTCCTGCCATTCTCGATGAAAGTCAGCTAGAGACCCCAGCCGGCATTAATATGGATTACTAACGCTTACCGCTACTTCATCGACTCCGGTGCGCTCGTTGGTGGCCAAATCACGCACTGGGGCATATTCCTTTATAGAAGCAATTAGGCTTGAAAGATATTCCTTGAGGTCTGTCCATTTGTAAAAAGGCCCTTCAAATGGCTTCAGTGCTGGGATTGTCGCATCCATCTCGTTGTAGAGCAGACGGACGATTACGTCATTTTCCCGATTGCGGTAGAACACCATTTGCAGGTTCGATCCCATCGGGATCATGTCGAAATTTGCAAAGTGATTATGAACGGAGGCAGATTGCCATCTGTGATGAAGACCTTCGTCGGCAGGCAGGTCGTTAACTTTGATTCCGAGAGTGCCTATAAGCGGCAACAGTCCCGTGTCATGCCCGAATCTCAGATCCGCTGCCCTATCGCTGTTCTCCGTAAGCGCTGCGTCTGTCTTTTCGATGAAATCCTCTATCAGAGGTCTGGCTATTTGAGCGTAGAAATCCCCGGCTTCGGCTGAGATGCCGTAAGTGTAGTATAGCCTGGAATTACTTGGTATCCAGCATGATACGAGTTCGTCTACGGTAAGGTGACTGAATATATTAGGGCGAAATTCGGTGTTCGGGCTTATGCAGCCAGTCATATATGTTTGATACACAAGCTCTTTCGGCTTCTCTACCAATGAATATACTTTAGCCGGGTCTTTGAACATTCTGCTGAAGAATCTGTCCGTATTGATGAGGCTGTCCTTGAGGTGTTCCACGATGGCATCGCAGTCTTTGCCGTATTTCTCGGACCAGAGATCCATGCTGAGGTAGTCTAGGTATTTTGGCCCAGTCTGGTAGTGGACGTTAAGGTCATCATCATCTTTCAGCAACGTTTCCGTGAAGTTTGCCATGCTCACGAGGCACCTTGGCCAGTAGCTTGATATGCAATCGACTTCTTTGCGTCCTTTGAAAACCTGCCTGAAATTGTCGTACATCCTGCCTGCTATGGCCTGATGCTCGGCCTTACCCCTTTCGGTAAGCATTCCGAACATGCCCTGATGTTCTTCCCAGACGGTGTCCAGCTGCCTTGAGAGCAGGATTCCTTCATCTGTCAGAAGCCCTGCGTTACGAGCTGAGTCCAGCACTTCTATTGCGTACCTGAATGTCGTTCCACTCTGATGATATCTAGAGCCGTGCCTGCCGTAATGACTGATATAGAACGGCTTATAGCCTTTTGGCGCATCTGCTGTCGCCACGCCGGAATGTTCGTAATAATGATATACTCCTGCCGCCCTATCCGGGTTCTGGATTATTCTGTCTTTGTACCATTGGGCGCTGGCGTTCAGGCTTGGCACACAAAATGCAACTGCTAGCAAAAAGATGAGGAAGTGTCTAATTTTCAGCATATTAATATATGAATATATTGCCTTGGCGTCCGTGCTGCCTTGGTACCGGCAAAGTTAGGAAAACCTCTCCGAAATTCCTTCCATGTCACTGAAATGTAATATTTGCTAGTATTTGGCCTTATCGGGTTTCTGCACCCACGTCCGAATATCGGATCATATGACAGTGTTATTGGCTAGGATTACTTTGCGGATGAATGGACTCTGGTGGCAGTATGAGATGTATGCGAGGGAAGGGAGGGGCTTGGTGATTATGAGGCTGGCGGCTTTCCCAACGGAGATGGAGCCTAAGGTGTCCGAGACTCCCATGGCGTAGGCCGAATTCAAGGTGCATGCGTTGAACGCTTGAGCTGGGGTGAGCCTCATCTTGATGCATCCGAGTGCCATTACAAAGCGCATATCGCCGGAAGGGGAGGAACCAGGATTGTAGTCTGAAGCCAGAGCCACGCCAAGGCCGGCGTTGATATATTCCTTAGCCCTTCCATACTGCATGTTCAGGAAGAAAGATGCCCCTGGCAGCATGGTTGGCATGGTTCGCTTGCCTCGCAAGGCTTCTATTTCGGCTTCGCCCGTGTCTTCGAGATGATCGACTGACAGGGCATCGTGGGCGGCAGCGATCTGCACTCCGCCTGAGCATGCCAGCTGATTCGCATGAATCTTCGGCACAAGTCCGTGAGCCTCACCGGCGGACATTATCCGGTCAGCATCCGAGACCGAGAAAAATCCTTCTTCGCAGAACACGTCCACGTATTCGGCAAGTTTCTCCGATGCCACGGCAGGAATCATCTCATTGCAGACCAGATCTACATAAGCTTCATGGCTGTAACCCCTTCCGATTGCATGGGCTCCTAGAAAAGTGGCTTTTATCATGACACTGGTGGTTTCTTTTATGCGCCTGATGACTCGCAGCATTTTCAACTCGTCTTCAAGAGTGAGGCCGTAGCCACTCTTGATCTCGATGGCTCCCGTCCCCTTGGCTGTCATCTCCTTCACCCTCTTCATGGTCTGCGAATATAATTCTTCTTCGCTGGTGCGGTGAAGAAGATCGGCGGAATTGAGGATCCCGCCTCCTCGAGAGGCTATTTCGGCATAGCTCAGCCCAGCTATCTTGTCAATGAATTCTTGTTCCCTAGAGCCAGCGTAGCAGATGTGGGTGTGCGAGTCGCAGAACGTGGGCAGCACCATTCCACCTCCGGCATCCATGATTTCCCAGCCATCAGGCTCTGGAATGTCACAGGCAAGCCTGCCACGTCCGGCCCCAGGACATTCCGTCATCGGACCGAATCCTGAAATCTTGCCATTCTGCGCCAGTAGGTAAGCATTTTTAATGGATGTAACTTCGTCCATCTCGCTTCCCTGTTTGCGGAGCATCCCTAGCGGCGTTATTCCGGCCAGCTCGCCGATATTCTTTATCAGTATATTCATGAGCGAGTAATATTTTGGCATCCTCTGCCTGCAAATGTCAGCTGATGAACTCGATAGATTTCTGGATGAGCGGATGCATGTAGGCATCGTCGCTAATGAACGGCACATCCTTGCGGTAATCCTGTAGCAACCTCTCGATTGGCTGCGAGGACCTGCCTCCCGAAAGCCTGTGCCTGAAATCCATTGCCTGTGCGGCATTGAACAGCTCGATGGCAAGCACGGTGCGGCAATTATCCACCACCCGCACTAGCTTGGTCGCAGAATTCGAGCCCATGCTCACGTGATCCTCCTGCCCTTGTGAGGATGGAATCGAATCCACAGACGCAGGCCAGCAGAGGCCCTTGTTCTGGCTCACTATCGAAGCTGCGGTGTACTGAGGAATCATGAAGCCGCTGTTCACCCCGGGATTGGCTACTAGAAATTTTGGAAGGCCCCTCTCGCCAGAGATAAGCTGGTAGATTCTGCGTTCCGAGATGTTCGCAAGTTCTGACATGGCAATTGCCAAGGTGTCCATGGGAATTGCGATCGGCTCCCCGTGGAAATTGCCTGCCGAGATTATCATGTCTTCGTCAGGGAATATGTTAGGGTTGTCAGTCGCCGAGTTGATTTCGTTCTCTATCACGGATTCTACGTAGCGGATGTTGTCTTTCACCGCCCCATGCACCTGAGGAATGCATCTAAATGAATATGGATCCTGCACGTGGACTTTCTGCATGTTCATAAGTTCGCTGCCATCCAGCAATTTCAGGAAAGCCTCGGCAGTCTCCATCTGCCCAATATGTCTTCTCAGCTTGTGCGTGAGTGGCAGGAACGGCTCTATCCTCCCGTCATAAGCCTCAAGCGACATCGCTCCTATCTTATCGGCCCATGCCGAAAGCTTCTTGCATTGGATTAGCGACCACACTGCATGAGCGCTCATGAACTGGGTGCCGTTCAGCAGCGCTAGGCCTTCCTTGGACTGCAGCCTGATTGGTTCCCAGCCCATTTCTGTCCAGACATCTTTGCTTTGTCGGATTTCACCTTTGTAAAGCACTTCGCCGAGGCCTATCAGGGGCAGGCTCATGTGAGCAAGCGGCGCCAGGTCGCCAGAAGCCCCAAGCGAGCCCTGCTGATATATTACTGGCAATATGTCGTTGTTGAACATGTCCACTAGCCGCTGTACGGTAATTAGCTGTGTGCCGGAATGGCCGTAGGAGAGGCATTGCACCTTCAGAAGCAGCATCAGTTTAACTATTTCCGGACGGACGGTGTCTCCCGTTCCGCAAGCGTGCGACATCACGAGATTGTGCTGAAGCGCAGACAGTTTGTCCTCGGGTATAGTCACGTTGCAGAGCGAGCCGAAGCCGGTGGTAACTCCGTAAACCGGCCTGCTGAGGTCTTCCATCTTGCTATCGAGGTACTTGCGGCACTTCTCGATAGCCGCCACGGCCTCTGCGCCGAGTTCGATCCGCTCGTGCTTTTCTATTATGTCTTGAATTCTGCCCAGGCTTAGGTGGGCGCTGGAAATTGTATGAGTCATATATTCTTCGCAATTATATTCCTTTAAGCGCATCTCTCACGAGGGAGTCATCAGCAAGGTTCGGTAGGGTGACCTTCAGGTCAGGGGTTCGCTCCATCTCGCGACTGATGGCATGAGCCGCGCCTTCGTTGCGTGCCCAGCTCCGGCGCGCGATTCCATTGTTCACATCCCAGAATAACATCTCCTTTATATGCCTTGCAGAGTCATCGGAGCCGTCAATCACCATTCCGAAGCCGCCATTGATGACCTCGCCCCAGCCGACCCCGCCGCCATTGTGGATTGATACCCACGTTGCACCACGGAAACTGTCCCCTATGACGTTCTGGATTGCCATGTCGGCAGTAAACTGGGAGCCGTCGTAAATGTTAGAAGTCTCCCTGAACGGGGAATCGGTGCCCGATACGTCGTGATGATCGCGCCCCAGCACGATTGGAGCATTGATCTTGCCGCTGCGGATGGCATCGTTGAAGGCCAGGGCGATTTTTGTCCTGCCCTCGCAGTCGGCATAGAGGATGCGAGCCTGGGAGCCTACCACCAGATTGTTTTTCCCAGCCTCCTCGATCCAATGAATATTGTCACGAAGCTGGCCCTGAATTTCCTCTGGAGCCGTGCGGGCCTCTTCTGCAAGCACCTTGATGGCAAGCTCGTCCGATTTCGCCAGGTCGGCAGGGTCTTCACTCATGCAGACCCATCTGAATGGCCCGAAACCATAGTCAAAGTACAACGGTCCCATGATGTCCTGCACGTATGAAGGATAGCGGAAATGCCCGTATGCCATGATATCTGCCCCCGCGCGTGACGATTCCAATAGGAAAGCGTTGCCGTAATCGAAGAAATACATACCACCTTCAGCCAGCTTGTTGATGGCTGCGACTTGCCTTCGCAGAGATGCTTGAACTGCTTCCCTGAATTTCTCAGGTTCTGCCGCCATCATATTCTTTGATTCCTCCAGAGTTAGCCCCGCCGGATAATATCCGCCTGCCCACGGGTTGTGGAGCGAAGTCTGGTCCGTTCCAATATCTACATGAATATGCTCTTCCGCAAGCCTTTCCCAAAGGTCAACGACGTTGCCGACGTAAGCCAGCGAGACGGTCTCCTTTTCCGACACGGCTTTGCGGATCCTCTGCAGCAGCTCGTCCAGGTTGTCGTGGAGCTCATCCACCCAGCCCTGGTCGTAACGCTTGCGGGCGGCCAGCGGATTGATTTCGGCGATTACGCTCACCACGCCGGCGATGTCGCCAGCCTTTGGCTGAGCCCCTGACATTCCCCCCAGGCCTGCTGAAACGAAAAGCATCCCCTTCATGTTCTCTCGCGTCCCTGCAATGCCTTTGGACTTCAACTGCTTGCGGGCTGCGTTCATCACCGTGATCGTAGTCCCGTGCACTATGCCTTGCGGCCCTATGTACATGTAAGAGCCTGCCGTCATCTGGCCGTATTGCGAAACCCCCAGAGCATTGAATTTCTCCCAGTCGTCTTGTCTGGAATAGTTAGGAATCACCATTCCGTTCGTGACCACTACTCGCGGGGCATCCCGATGGCTCGGGAATAGTCCCAGCGGCAGCCCCGAATACATCGCCAAGGTCTGCTCCTCCGTCATGGTTGCAAGGTATTGCATGGTCAGTCTGTGCTGCGCCCAGTTCTGGAATATGGCGCCGTTGCCTCCGTAGATGATGAGTTCATGAGGATGCTGGGCGACTCTAGGGTCTAGGTTGTTCTGAATCATAGCCATGATTGCCGCAGCCTGCTTGCATCTGCAAGGGTATTCGTCAATCGGGCGAGCGAAAATCTCGTAGGATGGGCGGAAACGGTACATGTATATTCTTCCGTAGTCTTTCAGCTCCTTGGCAAATTCAGGTGCTAAGGTCGCATGGAACTTTGCAGGGAAGTAGCGCAGGGCGTTCTTCAGTGCCAGCACCTTCTCCTCGTCCGTCAATATGTCCTTGCGCTTCGGCGCATGGTTGATCGTTCTGTCGTAAGGCTTCGGCTCCGGAATCCTGTCCTGAGGTATTCCAGCTAATATTTCTTCTTGAAAGCTAGTCATATCATTGAATTTTAGAGTTCACGATGTCAAGTATATCCTTCTCTTCCTGAACGGCTTTGGCGGCAATTTCGGCGGCCTCGCCAACGAGACGGTCAGCAGCATCCCTATCCTTTAGCCCTGCCGCATTGATTTTCACGTTGAGTTCTGCGCCCAGTACAGCAGACCGGGCTGCCAGAGCGCCCACGCCGGCATCCGAAACCGAATTCGGATTGCCTTCGGAGGCCATGGCGCGAGCGATCTCAAATGCCTTGAGGCTGGCTTTCATGGTGCGCAGAGGCACCTTCGTGGCATACAAGGTAGCTTCTTCAATGGCAGCGGCACGTGCCGCCTTCTCCTCATCTGTGCCCTTAGGCAGCCCGAAAGCAGCCATTATCTTGTCGAAGGCGGCAGTGTCCTCGTCCACGAGCGCAACCAGCTCGAGCATAATTGCCTGACCTTTTTCAGCCCAGTCTGAAAACTCTTTCCATCTATCGTCCCAGCCCCTCTTGTGAGCTGATAGGTTTGCGACCATGGTTCCCAGAGCGGCACCGAGAGCGCCCATGTAGGCAGAGATCGAGCCGCCGCCCGGGGCAGGTGACTCTGATGCCGTCTCGGCTGCAAAGTCCTTTAGACTCATCCTGACAAGCTTTTCCCTGCGAGCCTGTTCGGCAGGATCCACCATGAGATATTCAATGACCTTCTCATGCGGGTCGAAAGGTTTCAGGTCGTCCAGGCTCATGGACTTCACCGCAATCTTGATGATTTCTTCCTCAGATATTCCCAAAGATCTTTCCTGTTTCTCCAGGTAATATTTTCCGGCATCAATCAGCACACGCTTAGGCACCAGTCCGACTATCTCTGCGCCAGTCACGCGCAATCCGCGAACTGTGGCGGCCCGGCACACCTCGTCGAAAGCAACGTGCAGGGGCGTCACATCGATGTCCGTGATGTTCATTGAGACTTGCGCAATTCCATATTCATCAATATACCAGCCGATCGCCTTGCACCCTTTCAAGGTGCCAGGCTCCCAGATGTCCTTCCCATTTGCATCTTTCAGCACCTTCCCGGTAAGGCTTCCGCCCTCACGCTTCTTGCGGCCTTTCTCGCGCACATCGAAAGCAATCGCCATCGCACGTCGCACCGAAGTCGTGTTCAGGTTGAAATTCACGGCAACCAAGAAATTGCGGGCTCCCACGTTGATGGCTCCGCTCTTTGCCACTGTCTCATTGTATTCCCCAGGCCCGAAGTCGGGAGCTCTGAGAGGGTCTGCGATTTTCTCTGGCAGGGCCTCGTATTCTCCAGCCCTGCAAACCGCAAGATTCTTGCGTTCAGGCTTGAAAGCTGCCGCCTCGTAGCAGTAGCAAGGCACCCCGAGCTCCTCGTATATTCTTTTAGCCAAGCTGCGAGCCAGCTGTGCGCATTCCTGAAGCGTTATCCCCGCAACAGGCACAAGCGGTAGCACATCGCATGCGCCGGAGCGCGGATGAGCCCCATGGTGCTTTCTCATGTCTATCAGCTCGTCGGCTTTCACGACTCCTTGAAAAGCTGCTTCCAGAACAGCCTCCGGCGTTCCAACGAAAGTCACCACTGTCCTGTTGGTCGCTTCACCCGGATCCACATCCAACACTTTCACTCCCTCATCGCCGGCTTTGGCAGATGCTATAGCCGAAACTATTTTGTCAATCACGCTTTTATCTCGCCCCTCGCTGAAATTTGGGACGCATTCGATTATCTGTCTCATGGTGTCATTAATTGATAATTCCTTTCTGTTATAAAATTATGAATAATTTTGGATAATCCCTATCAAAAATGAAGAACTTTCTTCTAAAATATTAAATTTTCAAAGCATGTCGAAAGAAAAGCAAATATTGCTAACTTAGATGAATAAAAATGACCAAGTCCGATGCTTAGATTTCTCATCAATTTTTCCATCTTTGCTGTCCTTTTCGGAGCTGTATCTTGCTCTCGGAAGGCAGCTGACGATTATCCTATGTTCTGGTCGTGGCTTACTTACAGTCCTACGATGAACCTGGATTCGGTGTGCCAGGTCATGAACGACGTTGGAATTGACGGTGTCATCCTGGAATCTGGCAACCCAGATGATTACAGAAAGGCTGCTCCGATCGTGAAAAAACATAATTTGAAGATGTACGCATGGTATATCTCAATGAATGCAGAACATGACGCCGATTCCCTGATTGCTCATCACCCGGATTGGTTCAGCGTCAATAGAGAGGGAAGGAGCCTTGCTGATACCATGGCTTATGTGGGCTATTATAAATTCCTCTGTCCGGCGCTACCGGAAGTCCGCGAATATCTTTGCAATAAGGCAAAGGCTATTTGCGAGGTCGATGGTGTTGACGGAGTGTCAATAGATTACCATCGTTTCGTGGATGTCGTGCTGCCTACTACTCTATGGCCGAAATATGGGATAGTGCAGGACAGGGACTATGCCGAATGGGACTTCGGCTATCATCCGGCGATGATAGAAAAATTCAAGAATGAATATGGCTACGACCCCAGAGACGAAGACGATCCTACGGCTGATGAAAAATGGCGCCAGTTCCGTTGCGACCAGATTACGGAAGCCGCGAACATGATTGCAGATGTCGTGCATTCTTACGGCAAGAAGATGGCGGCATCCCCATTCCCTACGCCTAAAATGTCTTCACGCATGGTTCGCCAGGACTGGGGCAAGTGGAAACTTGACATCGTGTTCCCAATGGTGTATCAGGATTTCTATACTGGCGATCCAAGCTTCGTCTATGATTGCACAGTGGAGAACAATCGCGACAAAAACCCGATGACAACCCTTTATTGCGGGCTTATGGTCGGAAAGGAAGACGGCATATTCAAGCAGATGGATGCTGCCTTCGCCGGAGGAGCGAAAGGAATCGCTCTCTTCACCGTCAACAGCCTGCGTTCTCCCGAAGTCAGGGCACGTTTCAAGGAATATACCGACAGCGTGAAATCAATTAAGGATAAGGCCGCTTCCCCGAAGGCTATGGCTGCCGATACGAATGTCTTCGCTCATGAGGGCGTAATGAATATGGCTCAGGAAAAAATGCGTGCCATTGCTGGAACCACAGAACTTTCATTAGGCGATTACAAGCTGAAAAATTCATACGATGCAACACGAATATATCAGGTTACGGACAAAACCAGTGGAAAATCGTTCGATGTCACCTTTTATCTTTACGGTGACGTGCTTTCTGGATGGGACGTGGCGCTTTCGGATAGGTGTGACAGCATAGAAGTCAAGAAGATAAATGTAGCTGGAAACGTATCTGCATCGGAAGTGCCGTCCCTGATGAGTTCGAAGCATATTCCTTTCAATCGCATCAGCTGCCAGGGCTGGGCCAAGGACTATCCTTATCGACCGGACGTGGCATTCCGCATAGCCCACACTGGGAATTCGATTCTTTTGGAATATAAAGTGACGGAAAAGGGCACTATGGCAGCGGCCGAAGAAGACAATGGGAAAGTGTGGAATGACTCATGCGTGGAATTCTTCGTTTCACCGACGTGCGATGATGCATATTACAATTTCGAGAGCAATTGCACGGGACATGTCCTCGCCGAATACGGTAAGAAAGGCACAAGCCGCAAGACGCTGCCGCTTAACCGCATAGCTGCCATATCTCGTTATGGCGATTACGTTACTAGTGGCAACAAGCCGCTGGAGGTGCAGCAGGGAACGCATACTTGGGAACTCTGTTTGGTGATTCCTGCCGAGATGTTCAAAGAGAGCGGAGTGCGGGCTTTTGATGGAGCCAGAATGACGGCAAACTTCTACAAATGCGGAGATAAGATGGAGAAGCCCCATTACCTATCTTGGAATCCGATCAATAACGAAACGCCTAGTTTCCACCTCCCTGAATATTTTGGAGTGCTGAATTTCGAGTAGACTCTTATCAGGAAGCCCCCATTTGCACACCGTTAGGCTGCGACACTCCCCATCATGCTTCAGGCAACCGCCTCCGAATGCCGCTCGGAGAACCGCTTGTCCCAAGGTGATCACATTCATTCTTAAGCACAGGGTTTTGCATCTGACCCAACTTATAGTTCAGCTTCACGCCGGTAGCCTCCTGGAAGGCGGTGATCAGTTCCAGGACGGACAGCGGCTTGCCAGTCCCGATATTGAATATCTCATATTCCTTTTTCATGTTTTCGTCAATTATGTGCTCAAATTCGTAACACGTCATTCTGAACTTTATTCAGTGATTTTAAGCCAAATCTGCCTGTATTTGCACTTGTTCGATTTGCTATAGCGCTCATAAAT